>JBCCQJ010000185.1:0-8954 GCA_039024395.1 Bacteroidota bacterium
ACGCGGTCCCCGAGGCGGGGCCGGTCCGCCTCGGGGTCTACGACGCGCTCGGCCACGAGGTAGACGCCTGCCGGCAGCGACCCGGCCAGCAGCCCCGCCTCGTGGCGACCGGCGGGATCCGGGCCGTCGACCAGCACCGCGACCTCGCGGCCGAGCGCGTCGTAGACCCCGAGGCGGACCGGCCCCGCCTCGGGGACCGCGTACGGCACCCGCACCGAGGCGGACGACGGGTTGGGGTACGGTGCCCAGAGCGTGACCGCCTCGACGACGTCAGCGTCCGGCTCCGTCGACACACCGGCTGTCGCCGTGAACGCCTGCCACGGCATCCACGCTCCCACGCCGACCGCGTTGTGTGCTCGCGCGCGCCAGTGGTACGTCGTCCCGACCTCGAAGGCGAACGGATCGACGGCCGCCTCGGGGCTCTCCAACGCCGAGCGCTCGACGACCAGCGTCAGCGTGGTCGTGTCCGAGGCGACCTGAAGGTCGTAGCTGGACGGCGTCGAGAGCACCTCGGGCACCCACGAGAGCACGTCCGGCGCGTCGAAGCCCCGGGTGGGCGCCGAGACCGGCGGCGGGGGCGGGGCCACCTCCCCTCCGCTCAGCCGCTCGACCTCAGCCCCGGCCTCGACGGCCGCTGCGAGAGGGCGCGCGAGAGTGAGCGTCGCGGCTCCTGCAACGTCCCCGTCGGCGACCTCGATCACGTGGACCATCTCCGTCGCCTCGCCGTGGATGAGGAGGAAGTCGCCTGCAGCGACGACCGGCGCGTCGTCCGCGGAGCGGCCCTCAGCGCGGCGGCCGGTTCCGCCTGACGGGCCGACGCTGATCGTCGCGCCTCCAGCCTCGGCAGCCGTAGCCGTCCACTCGGCGACGCCGTCCTGGAGCAGAAGCCACAGGCTCGCGTCGTAGGCGAGGCTCACGATCTGCGAGCGAAGGACGTCGCCTGACCCGCTCTTGAACGTGAAGAGGGACACGTTGTCGTGCCGGCCCATCTCGCCGTTCTGGAAGTAGAGGCTTGGCCCTCCGACGTAGTCGTTCGGGTGGAGGAGAGCAGAGGCTTCCTGCACCATAAGGGTGTACGCGGAGGCCGCTCCCCGGTCGCGAATCATGGGTGCGACGGCGCTCACGAAGTCGTTCATGTCTCCCTCGTACCAGAGAACGAGGGGCGGCGGGAATGGCCCGTTGAGCCGGACAAACGCCGTCGACGGCAACCCGAACACGGTCGTGAACCAGTGCGAGAGGAACAGGTCCGACGCCTTCTTGACCGGATCGGCGACTGCGGAGGCGGCGACCCATGCGGCACCGAGCGGCGACGTCGCCCCGAAGAGCGTCGACGCGGCGTTGCACGTCCATGCATTGAGGACGTTGGTCTGGCCGACGATCGTGTTTCGCCGGTAGGCCGCCTCCCGCGAGGTCCCCAGCACCTCGTCCCGAATCCACTTCGCGCGGCCGTCGCAGTACTCGTCGATGATGACCGTGCTCGCGGCATCCGAGACGCGGGACAGCGCGCTCACGTAGAGGTCGCTGCCCGGCCCCACCACGTAGCTCGCCTCGTAGGTCACCGCCGGCCCCGCCGTCAGCGTCACCGTCTCCTCCTCCCGGTCGACCGACCCGACCGACGCTTCGATGTCGAACGCCGCCTCGGTGTCGACGGCAGGAAGAGCGTAGAAGGCACGTGCCTTCCCCTCGTCGTCGAGGTCGAGGAACAGGCCGTTGCTGCGTTCGGAGCAGACGAGGGGGGCTGCCTGGTCGGTCCGACGCTGACACACGAAGTCGCCGCCCAGCGTCGAGGGCAGCCGAGCCGCCTCGGGGAACCGCCCGACGACGAAGACCTCCTCGTCTGTGACCGGGTCGCCGTTTTGGTCGGTGACCGTGACCTCGATGTCGACGCACCCGCTCTCACAGACGAGCGGGATGCCCTCCGCGCTGAGCCGGTCGACGTCGAGGTCCGAGAACGTCCCCCCTTTGACCAGGCCCGACCGGACGCTGCGCGTGTCCCCGTCGACCGTGAAGGTGCGGACGTCGATCCTGGAGTCCACCGGGTCCACGACGACATCGTTGGGGCACGCTCCCACGTTGCAGTCTTCGTCCTCGTCTGCGTTTCGGACGTCCACCAGCTCTCCCCCACCGTCCGCCTCGGTGCGGCCGCTGATGTGGAAGAGGCCGGCGGTCCACACGACGGAGATGTTCGAGATATCGCCGCTGTCGGGGTCCGAGTAGCGAGCCGGAGTGTCGTCCGTCTTGTACCGCAGCTCGACAGACTCGGTCTGGTCGGGGGCGAGCACCTCGAACAGCCGGCCGTCGGGGTCCGAGCCAAGGGTCGGGGCCTCCTGCTCGACGACTCGGTCGCGAACGAGTGCTTCGTCGTAGCTGCCGGTCAGGGAGACCCGACCGGGGATGCGGACGTCGTAGATCGGGGCGTCGCTCTCGTTCGTGACCCACACGAGGACCGAGAGCGAGTCGCCGGCGGTGACGGTGATCGGCGCGGGGCGGGCGTAGACCACGAGCCCCGGCTCGACGGTCACCGTGTGCGTGACGTCTCTCTGCTCGCCATCGTCGTCGGTGACGGTGAGCGTGACCTCGTAGTCGCCCGCCTCGGCATAGGTGTGGCTCGGACGCGCCCCCGAGGCGGTCTGTCCGTCGCCGAAGTCCCACGCGTAGCTCGCCACGGGCCGCTTGCCACTCGGCGCCGAAGCGTCGATCTCGCGGGACTGCTCGCTCTCGAAGCTCGCGTCGAAGTCGACCGCGAGCCCCCCGCCGGTGTCCCACTCGAAGAGCGCAATCGGCGTCCCGTCGTCGACCTCGAAGGTGGCGTACCACGCGGTGATCCGGTAGAGCTGCCCGTTGAGGCCGAACGGGTTCCCGGAGACCACGTTGCGGGCGCTGGCCTCGATCCCCTGGCATGCCTCGTTGTACGTGCCGTCGGTGGACGCCGAGGACGGCGGCCCGCCGTAGCCGTAGAAGCCGTCGGGCACGACGACGTTGGTGTTGGGATCGGTGATGACCTCGTCGTTGCCAGGCGGGATCCGCTCGCCCTCGGAGGCGACGATGCGCTCGTAGTCGCGAAACGTGGTCGGCCGGTCCAGGATCTGGGCGAGGACGTCGGGGAAGGTGGCGTAGACCTGCGCTCCACAGCCCCAGGTGTTGCCTCCGAAGAAGTTGTGGAACGTGGCGACGCGGTGCGTCATCCGGACGCTGTCGGTGACCGTGGTCTGGGCGAGAGCCGGCGACGCGAGGACGAGGAGCACCGGCAGGAGGAACGCGGCGCGGACGGAATGAGCCATGTGAGCGCGGAAGTGGAGTCCCTCTCTCCTATCCCCCGTCTCGTCCCAGATCGGACCATCCCACCTCATGGAGTGCGCCGGGGCGTCTCTTGCCCGCAATTGTCGCCTCCGGGTATCCTCCCGCCTTCGCCCCCCGGGGATTCAACGCGCTGGCGCATGGCCGAGCCCAACGACATCACGCACCTGCTCGACCGCGCCCGCGACGGCGACCCCGAGGCGGTCGACCGGCTGATCCCGTTGGTGTACGACGAGCTTCGGGCGCTCGCCCGCCGGCAGCGCAACGGCGAGGAAACCCTCAACACGACGGCCCTCGTCCACGAGGCCTACGAGAAGCTGACGCGAGGGCGCTTCGCCGACCGCCAGCACTTCTTCCGCATCGCCGCGCGCGCCATGCGCGATGTCCTGTTCAACCACGCGCGCTCGCGGGGGCGCGAGAAGCGCGGGGGCGGCGTCCGCCCGCTCCTGCTCGTCGAAAGCCTGGCCGTCGCGCCGACCCCGGACGTCGACCTCGACGCGCTCGAGGAGGCCCTGGCCCGCCTCGGGGCCCGCGCGCCCCGACAGGCCGAGATCGTTGAGCTGCGCTACTTCGTCGGGCTGACGATCCCGGAGACCGCCGACGTGCTGGGCCTCTCCCCGATGACGGTCAAGCGCGACTGGACGGCCGCGCGCGCCTGGCTCTACGCCGCCCTCTCGGACGCCGTATGAGGGCGCCCTCGCCCCATGACCTGGCGACGGACCTGTTCCTCGAAGCGCTGGGCCGCCCCCCGGCAGAGCGCGAGCGCTGGCTCGCGTCGGCCTGCCCGGATCCCGACCTGCGCCGCGAGGTCCAGGCCATGCTCGACCACCACGACGAGGCGGACGCGGGCTTCCTCGACACGCCGGTTCTCACCCGCCGGTCCGACGCACGGCAAGGCCAGATCATCGGACCGTGGCGTCTGGGCGCTCTTCTCGGGGAAGGCGGCATGGGCGCCGTGTACCACGCCGAGCGAGACGACGCGACGTTCGAGCAGCAAGCGGCCCTGAAGCTCGTTCGTCCGGGCGTCGGGCCAGGGTTTCTGGCCCGGTTCGTCCGCGAGCGGGCTGTCCTGGCCGGGCTCGACCACCCTGGCATCGCTCGGCTCCTCGACGGCGGCGTCACGCCCGATGGCGCGCCGTACCTGGCGATGGAGCGGGTCGACGGCGAGCCGATCACGGCGTACGCCGAGCACCACTGCCTCGGGGTCGAGGACCGGCTGCGGCTGGTGCTCCAGGTCTGCGAGGCCGTCGCGCACGCGCACCGCAACCTCGTCGTCCACCGCGACCTGAAGCCGGCGCACATCCTCGTGACGGGAGGGATCCGGGATGAGCGAGGGATGGGGAGGGATGAGGGCTCGTCCGTTTCTCCACCCCTTAACCCCTCCATCTCCCATCGCTCGCCCCACGTCAAGCTCTTGGACTTCGGCATCGCCACGCTTCTCGACGCCGACGGCGAGCTGCTCACGCAGACCGGCGCCAGCCCGATGACACCCGCCTACGCCGCGCCGGAGCAGCTCCTCCGCCAGCCCGTGACGACAGCGACCGACGTCTACGCCCTCGGCGTCGTGCTCTACGAGCTGCTGGCCGGCCGGCGCCCGTACCGCCTCGGGGACCTGACGGCGGCCCAGGTCGAGCACGTAGTGTGTGAGGCCGATCCGCCCCGCCCCTCCGAGGCGAACGCCGAGCTCCGAGGCGACCTCGACGCGATCGTCCTGAAGGCGATGGCGAAGGAGCCGGCGCGGCGCTACGCCTCGGCGGCAGCGCTTGCCGACGACCTCCGGCGTTACCTCGACGGGCTGCCGGTGGAGGCCCGCGCGCCGACGGTCCGCTACCGGACCGGCCGCTTCGTTCGTCGGCACCGAGGCGGCGTGCTCGCCGCAGCGGCGGCCCTCCTCGTCTTCGGTCTCTACACAGTCCGCCTCGGGGTCGAGCGCAACCGCGCCCAGGAGGCCGCCCTCGTGGCCGAGCGGGAGGCCGAGCGGTCCGACGCCGTCTCCAGCTTCCTGGAGCAGATCCTCCGCGCTCCCAACGCGCGCTGGTACAACCGGGCCGAGGCGAAGGGACCCGAGACGCCCGTGCGCGCCGTCCTCGACGAGGCCGCACTGCGCCTCGACCGCGAGTTCGCCGACCAGCCCGACCTCCGCGCCGACCTCCACCACGTCCTCGGCGACACCTACCTCGCACTCGGGCTGGGGAGCGAAGCGGCCCTCCACCACGGGCGCGTGCTGGCCCTCCGCGAGTCGCTCTACACGCCGCCCCATCCGAAGCTGGCTGAGGCGCTGTACTACGCCTACCCGTTCGCCGAGAGTCCGGCCGAGCAAGGCCGCCTGCTGCGCCAGGCGGTGGAGATGCAGCGCGCACGCAACGAGGGCAACAACTTTCCCTTCATGGCGCAGGACCTCGCAGATCGCCACCTGTGGGCCGGACGCCCGGCGGAAGCCGCCCCGCTCCTCCGCGAGGCGTTCGCCTTCGTGTCCGACCGATTCGTTCCTGGCCACGATGGCGAGCCCTACCGCCTCCCGGTGCAGGCCGGCCTCGCGTCGAGCCTCGTCCGGGCGCACCTGGACCTGGACGACCTCGCCTCGGCGACGCGCTGGCTGGAGGCCGCGGACTCGCTCGTCGCACGCCTCCCGCCCGAGGCAGCGTCGCGGGCGGCTTGGCAGGTCCTGGCATGCACCCGCGGCCGGCTGCTGCGGATGCAATCTCGCTACCCCGAGGCGGAGCGGGCGCTCCTCGGGTGCGCGGGCGAAGGCCCGCCTCGGGGCCTGGCGTCGCCATTCCCCGGGCTGCCTGCTTCGGCACCACCGCGTGTCCGCCACGAGCTGGTCGCGCTCTACGACGCCTGGAGCCGCCCCGAGGTCGCCGCGCCGCACCGCGAGGCCGCCGCACGGTTCGTCGCAGCCCGCGACTCGGTACGCCGCGTCTATGCCGACGACCTGTAGGCCGGCCGACGTCTGCCTCGGGGCCGGGAGCCCGGCGCACCGAGGCGGCGTAGCTCCCGCCCTCCTCTCCCCTGCCCTGGATGGCCGACTCGTCCCGCAACCCCGCCATCGTCGTCGTCGACGACGACCCCGAGGTGCTCCGCGCCGTCGCGCGCGACCTCCGCCGCCGCTACGGCGAGGCCTACCGCGTCGTGCGGACGGGCACCGGCGAAGAAGCCGTCGACGCCGTGAAGACGCTCGTCGAGCGCGGCGAGGCGGTCGCGCTCGTGCTCTCCGACCAGCGGATGCCCGGCCTCGACGGCGTGGGCGTGCTGCGGCAGGCGGCCGAGCACGCGCCCCGGGCCAAGCGCGCGCTGCTGACGGCCTACGCCGACACCGACGCCGCCATCGCGGCCATCAACGACGGGCGCATCGACTACTACCTCCTCAAGCCGTGGGACCCGCCCGAGGAGACGCTCTACCCCGTCCTCGACGACCTCCTCGACGACTGGCGCGCGGGCTACCGGCCCGGCTACGGGGGCGTCCGCCTCGTGGGCGACCGCTGGAGCCCGGACGGCCACCGCCTGCGCGACTTCCTCTCGCGCAACCAGATCCCGTACACGTTCCTCGACGTCGAGCGCGACCCCGAGGCGGCGGAGCTGGCGGGCGACGCGGCGCTCCCGCTCGTCGTCACGCCCGACGGCACGCGGCTCTCGAACCCGACGAACTCCGAGGTGGCCGCCGCCTCGGGGCTGCAGCGCGAGGCCGCGCGCGACTTCTACGACCTCGCCATCATCGGCGGCGGGCCGGCGGGGCTGGCGAGCGCGGTCTACGGCGCCTCGGAGGGCCTGAAGACAGTGCTCGTCGAGCGCGAGGCGCCGGGCGGGCAGGCCGGCACGTCGAGCCGGATCGAGAACTACCTCGGCTTCCCGTCCGGCCTCTCGGGCGCCGACCTCGCACGGCGCGGCGTGAGCCAGGCCAAGCGGTTCGGCGTCGAGATCCTGGCGCCGGTCGAGGTGACGGGCCTCCGCGCCGAGGGGCCGTACAAGATCCTCGAGCTCGACGGCGGCAGCGAGGTCGCCTGCCACGCGCTCATGCTGTCGGTGGGCGTCGACTGGCGGAAGCTGCCCGCCGAGGGCGCCGACCGCCTCGAAGGGCGCGGCGTGTACTACGGCGCCGCCATGACCGAGGCGATGGGGTGCGCCGGCGAGCACGTGCTGGTGGTGGGCGCGGGCAACTCGGCCGGGCAGGCGGCGCTCCACTTCATCGAGTACGCCGACCGCGTGACGATGCTCGTCCGCGGCGACGACCTCGGCAAGAGCATGAGTCAGTACCTCGTCGACCGCATCGAGGCGCACGCGCGGATCGACGTCCACATCGGGGCCGAGATCGAGGCGTGCCACGGCGACGCGCGCCTGGAGCACGTGACGGTCCGCGACAAGGCCACCGGCGCCACCGAGGCGGTCGACACCCACTACGTGTTCGTCTTCATCGGCGCGGCCCCCAAGACCGGCTGGCTGGGCGACGTGCTCGCCCGCGACGACCGCGGCTTCGTGCGCACCGGGCCGGACCTCACCGAGGCGGACCTCGCGCGCTGGCCGCTGGAGCGCGCGCCGTACCTCTTGGAGACGAGCGTGCCGGGCGTGTTCGTGGCCGGCGACGTGCGCCACGACTCGGTGAAGCGGGTCGCGAGCGCCGTCGGCGAGGGGTCGGTCGCGGTCGCGTTCATGCACCGTCATCTAGCGACCTTGTAGTGTGATGCGTGATCCGTGAGGGTGCCCGTCCAGCACCGCGCCTCGGGGATCGCCCGTCACGCATCACTCTTCACGCACCACGTTTCATGCCGTTCGTCCTCGCCGCCGGCGCCGTCCCCCCGTTCCTCGTCGACGTCGTCGTGATCGTAGCGGCGGCGGCGCTCGTGGCCTACGTGTGCAAGCGGATCGGGCTCGTGCCCATCGTGGGCTTCCTGCTGGCCGGCGTGCTGATCGGGCCGGGCGCGCTGGGGCTGGTCGAGGACCAGGAGACCATCGAGGTGGCCGCCGAGGTGGGCGTGCTGCTGCTGCTGTTCACGATCGGCATCGAGTTCTCGCTCGACCGGCTGGCCAAGATCAAGCGCCTCATCTTCGTCGGCGGCGGCATCCAGGTCGGGCTCACGACGGCCATCGTGGCCGGGCTCTGCATGGCGTTCGGGGTCGGCTGGCGGCCGGCGGTCTTCACCGGCTTCCTCGTCGCCCTCTCGTCGACGGCCATCGTGACGAAGCTGCTTGGCGACCGCGGCGAGACGAACTCCGAGCACGGCCAGGGGGCGGTCGGGCTCCTGATCTTCCAGGACCTCGCCGTCATCCTGATGGTGCTGCTGGTGCCGGCGCTCGGCGGCGGCGACGTGACGGGCGGCGAGGTGGCGATCGCGCTCGGCACGGCGGCGGCCATCATCGTGTTCGTGCTCGTGGTGGCCCGGCGGATCCTGCCGCCGCTGCTGGAGCACGTCGCGCGGACGTGCTCGTCGGAGCTGTTCCTGCTGACGGTCATCGCGATCTGCTTCGGGACGGCCTACGCGGTCGGGCTGGCCGGCGTGAGCATCGCGCTGGGGGCGTTCCTGGCGGGCCTCGTCGTGAGCCAGAGCCGGTTCTCGGAGCACGCCCTCTCGGAGATTCTCCCGCTCCAGATTCTCTTCTCGGCCACGTTCTTCGTGTCGGTGGGGCTGCTGCTCGACATCGGGTTCCTGATGGAGAACCTG
>JBCCQJ010000186.1:0-8871 GCA_039024395.1 Bacteroidota bacterium
GCGATCTCGCAGGTCCAGCTCCTAACTTGGGTCCGGGGTCGCCCGGTCGGTGCAGTAGCGGCCATCACAGTCGTGTTGGGTAGCACCGCTACCGTACGACCGTGGCGCCCCCTGTGGGGCACTACCTACCCCTGTCAGCCCCGCTGGGGGGAGGAGACTCGTTCGCACCGAAGCAGTCGGCCCCGAGGCGGTGTCGTCTGAACCGAGCGCTCAGGCGGCGGTCCGTCGTCCGCGGTCCGTCGTCGCGCCGCAAAGCGGCGCTCCCCTACAGCCCGATGCCGGCGCGGAGCATGAACAGGCTCAGCTCGTACGCGTTGTCCGTCTCGAAGCCGGCTACGTTGTCCTCGGCGAAGGCCGTCAGGTCGCGCGCGTAGCGGACCTCGACGAAGCCGCTCAGGCCGCCCAGCGGCGACCCGAACCGCGCGCCCACGCCCACGTTGCCGGCCACGTTCGGCGAGGCCCGGTCGATCTGGGGCACGTCCCCCTCGGTGTCGACGGCGAACCGCACCTCGGGGCCGACCAGGACATACGCCTTCACGACCGGCGTGGGCGTCTGGATGAGGAGGTCGACGGGGACGGTCACGAAGGCGGCCGACGCCACCGGCGCGCCGGACGTCGTCTCGAGGTCGCCGGCCTGGAGGTAGTAGCCGCCCACGCGGAGGGCGGCGACGGGCAGCGAGACGTCGACGTACGCGCCGACGTGGTAGCCCGTCGAGTTGGCGAGGTCGGCCTGACGGGTCTCGTCGAGGGTGGCGAAGTTGACGCCACCGGCGACCCCGAGGTCGAATCCCTGCGCGACGGCAGGCGTGGCGATGACGAGAACACAGAGGGCGGCGACGCGGGAAATCATGGGACCGGGGGGACCTGAGAATGGGGGGGACCAGGAGAGCCGCGCCTGACCCGGGCATCGTATCGTGGAAACTCCTCGTCTTCCCCTCTCGGTTCCCACATGCGTCGCTCACCGCTGTCTCTCGCCCTCCTCGCCGTTGTCGTCGCCCTGCCGGGGTGTGGGGGGCTCGGGATCTTCGGGGGCTCCGACCTCACCGCCCTGGAGGTCGCCGGCCGCTACCGGTTCGTCGAGTACACGCTCGACCCCGTCTCCGACGCCGTCCGCGAGGCGCGCCTCCTCGGGGGGACCGTCTCGGAGGACATGACGCTCCTGCTCCGCGAGGACGGCACGGCGGCCCTCCAGCGCCTCCGCGGCGACCGCGTCGACGAGACCCTCGCGTCCGGCGTCTTCTCCGTCTCGGGCGAGACGGTCCGCCTGCGCTTCGACGACGGCGACGCCCTCGACGGGATTTACATGCCTCGGGAGGTCGCCTTCGAGGCCGACGGCCAGTCGCTCAGCGCCGAGGCGTTCCGTGAGGGGGTCGACCTGGAGCGCATCTCGGGCAACTACCGCGGCATCACGCGCGCCGACGTCACGCTGCGCGTCCGGCTCCGGGAGATCGGCTAGCGACGACCGGACCGCGCGCGCCACCTCGGGGCGCGCAAGGCGGCACCGGGTAAGGCGGCACGGGGCCGGCGCGTCGGAATGATCGTTTGGTGCAGGCGGACCCCCGCCCCTCCCCCCGCGTTCGCCGGCCCATGACGATCGGAATCACCTGCTACCCCACCTTCGGCGGCTCCGGCGTGGTCGCTACCGAGTTGGGGAAGGCCCTCGCCCGTCGCGGCCACACGGTCCACTTCATCGCCTACGCGCTCCCGCTCCGGCTCGAGCACGTGGCCGAGAACCTTCTCTTCCACGAGGTCCGCGTCGACACGTACCCGCTGTTCGAGTACCCGCCGTACGCGCTCTCGCTGGCGTCGAAGATGATCGACGTGGTGCGCCACGCGGGGCTCGACCTGCTGCACGTCCACTACGCGATCCCGCACGCGACGAGCGCGGTCCTGGCCCAGCAGATCCTGCGCGGCAAGGGCATCGAGACGCCCGTCGTGACGACGCTGCACGGCACCGACATCACGCTCGTGGGCAAAGACCCCAGCTTCAAGCCGGTCGTCGAGCACGCGATCGACGCCTCGAACGGCGTGACGGCCGTCAGCGACTGGCTCCGCCACGAGACGTACGCCTCGTTCGACGTCCAGCGCGAGATCGAGGTGATCCCCAACTTCGTCGACACCGAGCGGTTCACGCGCCAGCCGAAGGACCACTTCAAGCAGGCCATCGCGCCCGACGGCGAGAAGCTGCTCGTCCATGTGTCCAACTTCCGCCGCGTCAAGCGGGCCACGGACGTCGTCGAGACGTTCGCGCGACTCCACGCCACTGGCGCCTGGCCCGAGGGGCACCCGCGCCACGGCGAGGCGGGCGGCGTGAAGCTGCTGATGGTGGGCGACGGGCCAGACCGCGCGGCTGCCGAGGCGCGCGCCCGCGAGACGGGCGTCTGGAGCGACATCCGGTTCATCGGCAAGCAGGAACCCGTCGAGGAGATCCTGTCGATCGCCGACCTGTTCGTGATGCCCTCGGGCAGCGAGACGTTCGGCCTGGCCGCCCTCGAGGCGATGGCCTGCGGCGTGCCCGTGGTGTCGTCCGACATCGGCGGCCTGCCCGAGCTCAACATCGACGGCGAGACGGGCTTCCTGCGCCCCCTCGGCGACGTCGAGGGCATGACCGAGGCGGCACGCGCCATCCTGACGACCCCCGATCTCCACGCGCGCATGGCGGCCGCCGCGCGCGAGCGGGCCGTCCGCGAGTTCGAGATCGACCGCATCGTGCCGCGCTACGAGGCCCACTACGACCGCGTGGTAGAGGGCGTCGGCGTGTAGAGTCCGTGGGGCAGTGGTTCAGTGCGCCAGTGGGTCAGACATGCCCTTTTCCCGGACGCTGTGACGAGTTCCAGCGAGATGCGTGCACCGCACCTCAGCGCAATTTCCTCTAGTGCTCCGACCATCGGACTCTGTCATCCTGAACGAAGTGAAGGATCTCAACGCCGTCGGTCCAGGCCATCGCCACCGGTTGCAACGGCCGAAACGCTGCGTTGAGATCCTTCGTCGCTGCGCTCCTCAGGATGACATCGTGGGCAGGTCGCAGCACTAGCGGCCCTGGCGTCTAGCCGCCTCGGGGCGGATCCCGGCAGGCGTCGTAGACTCGGGGCCATGCGACCGGCCCTCTTCCGCCTGAGCCTCCTCGCTGCCGCCGTCGCGTGCGCGCCCTCCGCCTCGGGGCAGGACGCCCCGGCCGACTCGGCCGCCGTCGTCCCCATCGAGGCGGCGCCGGTCGACACGCTCGGCGCCCCGTTCCCCGAGGCGGACCCCGTCGTGTGGGCGCCGGCGCCCGGCGTGTTCGTGGCCGGCCCCGAGGCGGAGGTGGCCGCGGTCCTGCGTCCCGGACCGCCTCGGGGCGTGCGCCTTCGCGGCGGCGTCGCGAGCTACTACGGCGAGCGCTTCCGGGGGCGCCGGACGGCCAACGGCGAGCGCTTCAACCCCGACCGGCTGACGGCGGCGCACCGGACGCTCCCGTTCGGGACGCGCCTCCGCGTGACCAACACGCGGAACGGGCGGAGCGTCGTCGTGCGCATCAACGACCGGGGGCCGTTCATCCGCGGCCGGGTGATCGACCTGTCGAAGGCGGCCGCCCGGCGGATCGGGATGATCCGGAGCGGGACGGCGCGCGTCGAGATCGAGCGCCTGCCGCGCTGAGGGGCGTGCCGCCGCCTCGGGGTGGGCGCAGGACCGCCTCGGCGTGCCCGATGCGAGGAGTGGAGGGAATGGGGAACTGGGGAACGAGCAGACGTGACCTGAGGCGACGGCGCATGTCGAGTCGGCTGTCGGCTGTCGGCTGTCGGCTGTCGGCTGTCGGCTGTCGGCTGTCGGCGAAAAGCTGCTGCCGCCTCGGGGTCGGCGCCACTCTGAGGCGGAGACGGCCGCCGGAGAGGCTGAGAGGAAAATGGGGAATGGGGCAGACGTGACCTGAGGCGATGGCGCGTGACTGCCTCGCGGTCCGTGGTCCGTGGTCCGTGGTCCGTGGTCCGTGGTCCAATCTGCCCTTGCCCCGAGGCGGTACAGCCGTCGGCTACCCGGAACTTTTCCACGGCCGTCACTCCTCACCCCGTCCCAAACCGGGTCTGGTCGGCGAGGCGGGCGGCGCTCTCGGGGTCGTGCGCGGGGAGGTAGACGACGGGCTCCGCCTCGGCGAGGGCCTGGATCTTGCGGAGCGTCTCGCGCGCCATCTCGGCATCCGGCGCGACGCCGTCGGGCACGCCCTCGACAGCGACCGCCTCGTCGTCGCTCGTGTCTCCGGCGAGGAAATACGTCACGTCGTCCGTGCGGACGAGCACCGACAGGTGGGCCGGCGTGTGGCCTGGCGTCGGCACGGCGACGACGGAGCCGTCGGGCGTGAGCGGCGCCGAGCGCTCGAACGGGCCGACGGGCGCGTCCTGCCAGTCGACGAAGGTGGGCGCGAAGGCGGCGGGCCACCGGTTCGACGGGTAGCCGCGCAGCCGGCCCGGGCCCCCGACCGCCAGCGCGTGCTCGTCCGCGTCGACGAGCACCCGGGCCTGGGGGACGTGCGCCAGCCCGCCGGCGTGGTCGGTGTGGAGGTGCGTCAGCACGACCGTGTCGATGCTCGCGGGGTCCACCCCGAGGCGGCGGAGCTGGGGGCCGAGCTCGTCGTCGGGCGCCACGTCGAAGTCGACCGCGAGGCGGTAGTAGGGGTGCCACCGGGGGAAGTAGCCCGGCTCCGCCACCCGCGCCGTCTCGCCGGTGTCGACCAGCAGGAGGCCGTCGTCGTGCTCGACGAGCCAGCAGTGGATCGGGAGCCAGTCGGTCCAGTCGCGGTCGGTGAGCATGCGGATCGGGCCGCCGGGGCGCCGCCGCCGCTGGGCCTCCTTGACGCGGACGGACCCGGTGGAGATGGCGTGGACGGTGGGCATGGCGCGGCAGGCAAGGACCGAGAGGATACGAGGCCGGGACCTCCGCGCGGCCGGCGCGTACGTCTCTGCCTGCCCCGTCCCTCATGGAGCGCCGCCGCAACCTGATCTCGCGCAAGAAGCCGGCCTACCCGGTCAGCGACCACCTCGCCGAGTACCTCGACCGCTACGGCCGCCTCGTGGCCGACGGCGTGCGCTACGACGACCTCGCGCGCTACGCCGGCCAGTTCCCGCTCTATGACGACTACGGCACCGACACGCTCTGGAGCACCGTCTACTACGGCCCGAGCGAGCAGGCCGACGTCCACGACGCGCTTCGCCGGACGTACGCGCTCCTCAAGTCGGCCGGCGACCTCTCGACGGTCGAGCACCTCTACGTCGACCGCGTCGACCTGTGCCTCTACGGCAACACGCTCCCGTTCCGCGTGCGGATCGTCAACCGGCTGAACGAGAACTTCGACTACTTCTACGTCAAGCGCGCCGACGCGAGCCGCATCTACGGGCTCGAGCTGGAGCACATCCTCTCGCCCAACTCGATCAACTTCCTCGCGCGCGTCGACGGGCCGGACCTCCGCGACCAGACGATCATCGAGGAGCACATCATCGGGCTGCCCGGCGACGCCTTCATCCGCGACGCCCTCCCCGACAACCGGTTCGACCAGGTGCGGCTTGCGAAGGAGTTCGTCAAGTTCAACGAGCGGTGCTTCGTGCGCCTCCTCGGCGACATGCACGCCGGCAACTGGGTCGTCGACATCACGCCCGACTTCGAGAAGCGCCACTACCGGATGCGGGCGATCGACTTCGACCAGCAGAGCCACCACCCGCGCCGGCAGGTCTACCTCCCCCAGTTCTTCCCCCAGAACAACCCCGTGATCGCGTTCGGGCTGGAGCAGCTCACCGAGACGACGGCCGACCAGTACCAGCGCGAGGAGCGGGCGCTCATGGCCGGCCGCCTGCGCGTGACGCGGAGCCGCTACGACGAGCTGATGGCGGTCATGCGCGAGGACGTGATCGCGGCGCCGGCCTACGTCGCCCGCCTCGGGGCGAGCCTGGCGGCGCACTACGCCGAGCCGGCGTTCACCGAGGCGATGACGATGGGCGAGCTGGTGGGCCTGTCGCTGGACCTGCTGCTGGCGCGCGCCGAGCCGGCCTCGCTGCGCCTGCTCTCGGGCGCGACGGCCGCCGACGTGGCCTACGACGTCGACATGGGCTGACCGCCTCGGGGGAGCCCCCGCCTCGAGGCGGCGTGTCGTGGGGCACGGGCACCATCCGTCTCGGCGTCGGTACACTTCGGCGTTGTCCTCACCAACCCGCCGTATCAAGGGTTTGGCATCTATGAACTGGCGAGACCGCATCGACTCCGACCCCAACGTGATCGGCGGCAAGCTCCGCATCAGAGGAACGCGGATCGGGGTTGCGTTCCTTCTCGACCTGTTTTCAGCCGGCTGGACGCAGGAGCAGGTGCTCGAGAACTACGCCCACATCACCGAGGAGGATCTGCGTGCCGTGTTTGCGTTCGCCGCTGAGACGGCTTCGGACATCCGGCTTCTCCCTCGCCGGGAGGCCGCCGCCTGAGCTGGACCCGTCGGATCTGGAGGAGATGACAGCGTGCCCGTCACCCAGACGGCGGTAACGTCGCTGCGCCCCCCGCCTTCGATGCGCATTCTCGCTGACGAGAACATTCCCGGCCTCAGCATCGAGGCGCTTCGAACGGCCGGCCATTCCGTCGAGGCCGTACACGACAGAGCGCCCGGACTCGACGACCCCGACGTCATCCGGCTCGCTCGCCGCCTCGGGGCCGTTCTGCTCACGTTCGACAGCGACATCGGCGAGCGGATCTTCAAAGACGGAGACGCACCGCCACCCGGCGTCATCTACCTGCGCTTCGTCCAGGCCGCCCCCGAAGAGGCCGCACGCATCGTGACGGACATCCTCGGCATCGAGGACATCGATGTCTCTCAGCTGGACTTTGGCTCTTTGAGGTAGCGGGGCAGGCGGCGGCGTAGGCCACGGATTCTGTCTGCAAACGGAGCCCGTGCCTCGCCTACCACCCGCCCTCGCTGCCGTCATGGTAGCCTTCCAGCCGCTCTTCGACCAACGCGTTTTCCAGCGTGCCCTCGTCCTCACCGTCGGCGCCTTGCTCGCCGTCCGCACGCGCACGGTCACCGCCGCGCTCCGCGTCACCGGCCACGACGACGCCCAGTTCTCGGCCTACCACCGCGTCCTCAGCCGCGTACGCTGGTCGTGTCTCGACGCCGCCCGCGTCCTGCTCGGCCTCGTCGTGGAGCGGTTCGTACCTGAGGGCCCCATCATCGTCGGCTGCGATGACACTATCGAGCGCCGGTGGGGACCGAAGATCTCCGCACGCGGGATCTACCGGGACCCGGTGCGCTCAAGCCTTGGCTTCTTCGTCAAGACGAGTGGGCTGCGCTGGCTCTCGCTCTCCGTGCTTGCTCCGGTCTCGTGGGCCGGGCGAGTGTGGGCCCTCCCCTTTCTCACCGTGCTGTGTCCGAGCGCGCGGTTCCACGAGCGTCTCGGGCGGGCACCGGTCAAGCTCACCGACCGCGCCCGACAAGCCATTCTGCAGGTCGCCCGGTGGCTCCGCCAGATCGCACCGGAGCGCCGCGTCGTGGTCGTGGCCGACTCCGGCTTCGCCGCGGTCGCTCTCCTCTCTGCCGTGCATGAGCACGTCACGGTCGTCACCCGGCTGCGGCTTGATGCGGCGCTCTACGGCCCGGTGCCGCCGCGCGTGCCGGGCCGTCCGGGCCGACCCCGAAAGCGTGGCGACCGTCTCCGGTCGCTCTACGCCCAGATTGCCGATCGCGCCTATCCCCTTGCTACAGGTATGACGCTCGGGTGACACAGGCGCCCGGTAGCTTGCGGTACGCAAACGAGATAAGGCGTCCGCAGTGCAGAAGTATACCGTTGCTCAGTTCATCCGAGAGTTCGCCACAGAGCGCGCGTGCGTCGAGCGCATCGCCCGTCTCCGCTGGCCTGACGGGATCGTGTGTCCGAAGTGCGAGGATGGGACGACTCACTACCTGATCGGGAAGCGGAAGTGTTACGAGTGCAAGGAGTGCGGGACGCAGACCTACCCCACGGTGGACACCATCTTTCACAAGAGCCGGACGCCTCTGACGGTCTGGTTCTACGTCGTTTTTCAGATGGCGAAGACCCGTACGGGCGTCTCGGCTAAGCAGATCGAACGCGAGACCGGCGTGACGTACAAGACGGCGTGGAGGATGTGTACGCTCGTCCGTGCGGCCCTCAAAGACGGCGACGACGCAGACGCCTTCACTGGCACCGTCGAGGTAGACGAGGTCTACATGGGCTCCCGCAAGCCGCGCCGTCCGGGGCAGCGGAAGCGTGGGCGCGGCACTGTCAGCGGCTCCATGCCGAAGGTCCCCGTCGTCGGGATTGTGGAGCGCGACGAGGACGGGATGCCGGTGCGCGTGCGGGCTCGGGTGACGTCGGACGTGAAGCGCGCGACCGTGCTCCCGTTCATCGAGGACAACGTTACCGAGGGCGCCCGCGTCTACACGGACGAGTTCAACATCTACCGCCCCCTAGAGGCTCGGGGCTACCGTCACGATTTCGTGCGGCACAAGTTCAAGGAGTACGCCTACGAAGCCGTAGACGAGGAGACGGGCGAGGTCCACAACGTCCACACGAACGCCATTGAGGGCTTCTGGTCGCAGGTGAAGGGCGGCGTCCTCAACGTCCACCGGGGCGTCTCCCCGAAGTACCTACAGCGCTACGTGGACGAGTTCGCGTTCCGCTACTCCAACGTGAAGGGTGAGGCCCCCATGTTCACGACGATGCTGAGCCGGATCGCCGGTGCCGGACAACCCGACGCAGTGCTCCCTTGAACTCCGCTTCCTCGGGGCACGGCGGCTCCTCGCCCGTAGGTCCTTCGCTCCGCTCCTCTTTCACCTTGTCGGCAAGCGTCCTTTGGAGGGCAGGGGGGAAATCAGACTCGGGGAAGGGCAGTTCCTGCGCGTTCGCC
>JBCCQJ010000187.1:0-8817 GCA_039024395.1 Bacteroidota bacterium
CCCACAGCCCACAGCCCACAGCCCACAGCCCACAGCCCACAGCCCACAGCCCACAGCCCACAGCCCACAGCCCACAAACCGTCCGTGACAAACCGGTGAGGTGGAAACTCGCCCGGCCTTCTCGATGTGACAACACCCTCCGCGCGCGCGCCGGACTAGATTTGGGTCCGAAAAGCGCTTCCAGTCTCCAGCCCCACCGTCGATGTCGATTCTCTCCAGCATGAAGGGCGTCTCCGCCCGCGACCAGCAGATGATCCAGGAGGCCGAGGTGATGCTCGGCCCCGAGCCCGAGGAGATGGGCTTCATCAAGAACCTCTTCTGGGGCCGCGTCCGCGAGGAGCTGGTGTTCCCCTACCCCGAGGTGAGCCCCGCCGAGAAAGCCAAGGCCGACGCCCTCCTCGAGGAGCTGAACGCCTACCTCGACACCGAGCACCCGTCGGTCCAGATCGACCAGGACCAGGTCATCCCCGAGTGGGTCGTCCAGCGCCTCTTCGACATGGGCGTGATGGGCATGACGGTCCCCGAGGCGTACGGCGGGCTCGGCCTCGGCGTGGCGTCCTACAACCGCGTCCTCGAGGCCATCGGGCGGCGCTGCGGCTCGACGGCCGTCATGGTCTCGGCCCACCAGTCGATCGGCTGCAAGGCGCTGATGCTCTTCGGCACCGAGGCGCAGAAGGAGCGCTTCCTGCCGATGGTCGCCCGCGAGAAGCTCTCCGGCTTCTGCCTCTCCGAGCCCAACGTCGGCTCCGACGCGGCGGGCCAGCAGACGCGCTGCGAGTACCTCGAGGACGAGGGCGTCTACGTCCTCAACGGCGAGAAGAAGTGGATCACCTCGGGGGCACTCTCGGGTCTGTTGACCGTCATGACGAACCAGATGGTGACCGACCCGAAGACGGGCCGGGAGAAGAAGGTGGTCACGGCGCTCATCGTGACGCCCGACATGGAGGGCGTGGAGTTCTTCCAGAAGAACCGCTCCAAGGCCGGCATCCGCGGCACGTGGCAGGCGCGCATCCGGTTCACCGACGTCCGCGTGCCGAAGGAGAACCTGCTCCACCAAGAGGGCAAGGGCCTCAAAGTGGCGCTGACGTGTCTCAACTACGGCCGCTGCACCCTCTCGGCCGGCGTCGCCGGCGCGGCCAAGCAGGCCGCCGAGCAGGCGACCAAGTGGGTCCAGACGCGGCACCAGTTCCAGCGCCCGCTCGCCGACTTCGAGCTGGTCCAGAAGAAGGTGGCCGAGATGCACGCCCGCGTCTACGCCATGGACGCCATGCTCTACATGGTGTGCGGCATGCTCGACCGCCACGACGCCGACATCATGGTCGAGACGGCCGCCTGCAAGCTCTTCGCCTCCGACGAGGGCTGGAAGGTGATCGACGACGCCATGCAGATCATGGGCGGCGAGGGCTACGTGACCGAGAACGAGTTCGAGCGGCTCTGGCGCGACAACCGGATCCACCGGATCGTCGAGGGCTCGAACGAGGTGATGCAGTCGTTCGTCTTTGCCTACGGCGGCAAGCAGCTCGCCGAGTACATGCTGGGCGTGCTCAACACGGTCCAGTGGTCGGACGACGAGACGATCGGAGAGAACGTGAGCCGGATTCTCGGTGGCGCCTTCCAGCCGGCCACCATCACGGCCGGCACGCCGCTCGCGACCGAGATCTTCCTCGGCAAGAAGGTGGCCCGTCCGGAGGTCCGCCGCGTGCACCCGTCGCTGCGCAGCTTCGCCGACCGCCTCGGGGCGCACGTGCAGACGCACACGCGCGAGTTCAAGCTGGCGTCGAAGCGCCTCGAGGAGAAGATCGTGACGGCTCAGGCCACGCAGGCGCGCCTGGCCGACAACGCGATCCTGATGTTTGCCTGGGCGTGCGTGCTCTCGAAGCTCGACCAGGGCCTCGCCCGCGGCGCCCGCGGCGAGCGGTGGGAGCGCGACAAGATGGCCGGCCTGCACTTCATGCACATGGCGCACGAGCAGATCCAGGAGAACGTCCGCCGCCTCTCGAAGAACTCGGACGACTCGATGCGCCGCGCCGCCGCGGCCGCCTACGCGTGGGTCGACACGCTCCCGAACGCCGACTTCTACATCCACGAGTCGGCGCCGACGGCCGAGGGGACGGGCCACCCGACCCAGGAGGCCTTCATCAAGCAGTTCCCCGAGACCGGCGAGCCGTACACGCCGCGCCCCGACGACGTCGCGAGCGCCGGCGACGGCGCCGTCACCGAGGCGGCCCCAGCGAGCGCCTGAGCCGGGACCGCCGACGGCCGACCGCGGACCGCCGCCGGTCGGCCCCGAGGCGGTCCTCGATCCTCCGCGCCCCGCTCCCGCCTCGGGGAGCGGGGCGTAGCTTTTTGACCTGCATCCTTCTGGTCCCATGCGCACACTCCCCGTCCTCACCGTCTTTCTCCTCGTCGCCTCGGTGACCGCGCAGCCGTCGCTGGACGAGCCCTCGCTCGGCGAGACGTCGTTCGAGAACTCCGGCGCCGAGGCAGCGCAGGCGCCGTTCCTCCGCGGCCTGCTGCTGCTCCACAGCTTCGAGTACCGCGACGCCCGCGAGGCCTTCCAGGAGGCGCGCGAGATCGATCCCGACTTCGCGATGGCCGCCTGGGGCGAGGCGATGACGCACAACCACCCGATCTGGCTGCGCCAGGATCGCGAGGCGGCGCTCGAGGCGCTCGGCCGCCTAGGGGACGACTGGGCGACAGCGGGCGCGACTGCCCGCGAGAACGCCTACCTCGGCACCCTCGCCGTTCTTTTCGGCGAGGGGGACAAGGAAGACCGCGACGACGCCTACGCCGAGGCGATGGCCGCCCTCGCCGCGGCCTATCCCGACGACCTCGACGCGCAGGCGTTCTACGCGCTCGCCCTCCTCGGGACCGCCCACGAGGGCCGTGACTTCACGACCTACATGCGGGCTGCGGCCGTCGCCGAGGAGGTGTTTGCTGCCAACCCGCGGCACCCGGGCGCGGCCCACTACCTGATCCACGCCTACGACGACCCGGTCCACGCGCCGCTCGGGCTCCGGGCGGCACGCGTGTACGACCAGATCGCGCCGGCGGCGAGCCACGCGCTCCACATGCCGAGCCACATCTACCTCGCGCTCGGGATGTGGGACGAGACGGCCGAGATGAACCGCCGCAGCTACGAGGCGGCCCGTGCTAACACCGACGCGCGCGGCGAGCCGCTCAACGGCCATGGCTGGCACGCCCTCTGGTGGTGGCACTACGCCGAGACCCAGCGCGACGACCCCGAGGCGGCGCGCCGGCTCTACGATCTCGCCGTCGACCTCGCCGCGGCCGACCCCGACGGGCGAACCGCCCAGGCCCACATCGTCCGCATCCGGTCCGAGCACGCGGTCGCGTTCGGCGCCTTCGACGTGTTCGAAGCCTCCTCGCCCGGCAACATCTCAATTTCGACTGCTGCGGTCGACCTGTTGGCGCGCGGCATGGCGCGCTCCGTCCAGCGCGACCCAGCAGGCGCCGAGGCGGCGCTGGCGCAGCTCCAGGCCCGCCTCGATGCCGACGACGATCCGTCGTGGACGGCCCGGGCGGCGGCGCTCCAGCTCGAGGCCGTGGTTCGCCTCGGGGCGGCCGATCCCGAAGCGGCGCTGGCGCTCGCCGAGGAGGCGGCGCAGGTCGAAAACGAGGCGCCGCTGACGTTTGGGCCGCCCGCGCCGGTGATCCCGACCAACGAGATGATGGGTCGGCTGCTGCTCGACCTCGGCCGTCCTGCCGAGGCGGCCGTGGCATTCGAGGCCGCGCTTGCGCGGGCGCCGGGCCGCCGGCAGGCCCTCGCCGGCCTCGCCGAGGCGGAGGCACTGATGGCGGCTCGGTAGAGCTTGTATTCCTACCGCTTGTCATCCTGAGCAGCGCGGAGGATCTCGACACCGAGGCGGAGGGCCGTAGCCACCGGCAGCGACAGGCTCGGCCGCCGCACTGGGATCCTTGGCTGCGCCGTCGCTTCGCGGTCGTCGCTCCGCTCCTCAGGATGACAGAGAACGGAGCCTGATGCAGGCCCGACCAGCACCGCGTGTCCAGTAGAGACTCGGCCAAGACCCCGCCTCGGGGAACCGCCGGGGCGGCCGGCGATACGGACGCCACACGAATCGTCTGACATGGCCTCTGTAGAACTCCCGGGCGTCGAGCGCTCTGTCTTGGACGGCGGCGTGCGCGTCCTCACCGAGCGCATCCCGTCGGCCCGGTCCGTCGCCGTCGGGGCGTGGGTCGACGCCGGCAGCCGCGACGAGACCGCCGCGCAGGGCGGCATCACGCACTTCATCGAGCACATGGTGTTCAAGGGGACCCGCCGCCGGCGCGGGTACCTCATCAACCAGCGCATGGAGTCGGTCGGCGGCTACCTCAACGCGTTCACCTCGAAGGAGCACACGTGCTTCTACGCGCGCGGGCTCGACGAGCACCTCGGGCGCGCCCTCGAAACCACGGTCGACCTCATCACGCAGCCGACCTTCCCCGAGCGCGAGATCGAGAAGGAGAAGGACGTCGTGGTGGAGGAGATCCGGATGTACGAGGACACGCCCGAGGACCACGTCTTCGACCTCTACGAGGCGACGATGTACCCCGGTCACCCGCTCGGCCGGCCGGTGATCGGGACGCCCGAGACGGTCCGCTCCTTCTCGCGCGACGACCTCGCGGGCTACGTCGGGCGGCACTACGTGCCCGACCGCCTCGTGGTGTCCGTCGCTGGCAACGTGCGCCACGCCGACGTCGTCCGCCGCGTCGAGCGGCTCGTGGCCGAGTTCGAGCGGGCGCCGAACCCCGCCGACCGCGCGCCGGCCGACACCTACGAGCCCGCGCGGCGCGAGACGACGCGGCCGATCCAGCAGGCCCACCTCGTGGTCGGCACCCGCGCGTTCGGGGCGCTCGACCCGAGGCGGACGACCCTCTCGGTGCTCAACACGATCCTCGGCGGCGGCATGTCGAGCCGCCTCAACCAGAACATCCGCGAGAAGTACGGCTGGTGCTACTCGGTGTACTCGTTCGTCAACGTGCAGGCCGACTCGGGCGACCTCGGGGTCTACATCGGGACCGACGCGAGCCGCGTCGAGCGCTCGCGGGCGCTCATCGGGCGCGAGCTGACCAAGCTGGCCGAGACGGCCGTGAGCGCGCGGATGCTGGAGCGCGCCAAGCACCAGCTCAAGGGCTCGATCGTGCTCGGGCTCGAGAGCATGTCGAACCGGATGCAGCGCCTCGGCCGCATCGAGCTGACGCACGGCCGCGTCGTGCCCATCGATGAGGTCGTGGACGAGATCGAGGCGGTCACCCCCGAGGCGGTCCGCTCGCTCGCCGCCGACCTGTTTTCGCCGGATCGCCTCAGCACGGTCGCTTTACTTCCGGGCGCTCCCTCCCGATAGCCCCGACTCCCACCGACCCGCGTCTCATGGCCTTCCCGTTCTCCGGCAAAAGCGTCCTCGTCACCGGCGGCGCCGGCTTCATCGGCTCCCACGTCGCCGACCGCCTCGTGGCCGAGGGCTGCGAGGTCCACGTCGTGGACGACCTCTCGGGCGGCGTGCGCGAGAACGTCCCCGAGGCGGCGACGCTCCACGTGGTCGACATCCGCGACGCCGAGGCGGTGCGCGCGCTCTTCGTGCAGCACCGGTTTGCGGCGCTGTGCCACCTCGCGGCGCAGATGGACGTCCGGCGCTCGGTCGCCGACCCCGTCTTCGACGCCCAGGTGAACGTGACGGGCCTGCTCAACCTGATGGAGGCCGGGCGGCAGAACGGGCTGGAGAAGGTGGCCTTCGCGTCGACGGGCGGCGCCATCTACGGCGAGCCGGACCCGGCCGTCAACGGCGGCGGCCCGCAGCCGGAGCACCACCCGACGCGCCCGATGTCGCCGTACGGCATCACGAAGCTCGTCAGCGAGCACTACCTCCGGTTCTACGAGCAGACGCACGGCGTGCCGTTCGCGGCGCTCCGCTTCGGCAACGTCTACGGGCCGCGTCAGAACCCCCACGGCGAAGCGGGCGTGGTGGCCATCTTCGCCCAGCGGATGCTCCGCGGCGAGGGCGTGACGATCAACGGCCCCGGCACGCAGACGCGCGACTACGTCTTCGTGGGCGACGTCGTGCGGGCGTTCGTGGCCGCGCTCGCCGAGCCCGAGTCGGGCATCTTCAACGTCGGCACGGGCGTCGAGACGGACGTGAACGACCTCTTCCGCCACATCAACCGCTTCACCGAAGCGGGCGCGGACGAGACGCACGGGCCGGCCAAGCCGGGCGAGCAGCAGCGGAGCGTTCTGGATACGTCGCACGCGCAGGCGGTGCTCGGGTGGAGCCCCGAGGTGGCGGTCGAGGACGGCCTCCGCGAGACCGTCGCCTGGTTCCGAGAGCGAGAGAGTGCGTAGGACGTAGGACGTGGGAAATCCTACGTCCCACAGCCCCACGCCCGACGGCCCGCCGTAGCTTCGGCAAAGCCGTCCCCCCATGCACCGCGTCCAGCTCGACCAGTTTGAAGGGCCGCTCGACCTGCTGCTCTTCTTCATCCGTCGGGACGAGATCGACATCTACGACATCCCGATCGCCCGGATCGCGGACGAGTACCTCGAGGCGGTCCGCGTGCTGGAGCAGGTCGACCTCGACGCGGCGGCCGACTTCATCTACACGGCCGCGCTGCTGATCCAGATCAAGGCCCGGATGCTGATGCCGCGCCCCGAGGTGGACGACGACGGTGAGCCGATCGACCCGCGCCAGGAGCTGGTCGAGCGCCTGATCGAGTACGTCCGCTACAAGGAGGCGTCGGGTGCGCTGGCCGGCCGGTTCGAGGCGCGACACCGGCAGTTCACGCGCGGCGCCGCCTCGGCGGAGCCCGAGCGCGCGCTCGCCCCCGAGGAGGTGACCTACCGGGCGACCATCTTCGACCTCATCTCGGCGCTCGGCTCGGCCCTCGACCGCAGCATCGAGGCGGCGACGCCAGAGCACGCGGTGGGGCGAGAGTCCTACGCCGTCGAGGCGCAGCGCGACTGGGTACTGGAGCGCGTCCGCCAGAGCGGCAGCGTCTCGTTCGTGGCCCTGGTATCGGCGCAGAGCAAGGCGTTCGTCATCGCGACCTTTCTGGCGGTCCTCGACCTCGCGCAGCGGCAGGCCGTGCGCGTCGTGTTCGGCGTCCGGCCCGAAGACTTCGCCCTGGAGCCGCCTCGGGGCGAGCCCGTCCCGACCCCCGAACCCGCCCTCGCCGCGTGATGGAGGTCGAGCGCCTCACCGCCGACACGTTCGAGCAGGCCGTCGAGGCGCTCGTGTTCGCGTCCGACGTGGCGCTGCGGGCGTCCGACATCGCGCGCGTGTACGGTGACGTGACCGGGGCGGAGGTCCCCGAGGCGGACGTCGAGGCGGCGGTCGGGCGCCTGAACGGGTCGTACCGCGAGGCCGGGCGGGCGGTGCGGATCGAGGCGTGGGGCGGCGGCTACCGGATGGCGACGACCGACGCGGTGGCGCCGTTCGTGCGGGCGCTGTTCGACGACGACGGGGAGCGGCGGCTGTCGCGGTCGCTGCTCGAAACGCTCGCCGTTATTGCATACAAACAACCTGCGACCAAGCCGGAGGTCGACCACGTCCGCGGCGTCGCGTCCGACTACGCCCTCCGCCAGCTCCTCGAGCGCGGCTTCGTCGAGATCGCCGGCCGCGCCGACTCCATCGGCCGCCCGCTCCTCTACGCCACGACGCCGTTCTTCCTCGACCAGTTCGGCCTCGCCGACCTCGACGCGCTCCCCACGCCGCGCGAGATCGAGGAGATCCTCGCCGACCCCACGTTCAACAAGGAGCGCGCGAAGCTGCTCTCCGAGCTGGTCCCCACCTCGGGGCAAGAACCCCCATCGGGGCCGGAAGACGCCCCCGAGGCGGCCGCACCCGTCACGTCGCCCAACTCGCCAGACCCCAAGGTCGATGGCTGACCGGCGCAAGAGCGGGGGAGACCCGTCGGTCCGCCGTCGGCGCCAGGCCGAGCGCAAGGCGCGCGCCTCCGAGGCGGCCCCGCGCTCGGAGGCGGACGGGCCGGTGCGCCTCAACAAGTTCCTCGCCCGCGCCGGCGTCGCGTCGCGCCGCGAGGCCGACACGATCATCGAGGCGGGCCGCGTGTCGGTCAACGGCGAGACGACGACCGAGATGGGCGTCAAGGTGCAGCCCTCCGACCGCGTCGAGGTCGACGGCCAGCCGGTCCGCCCGGCCGACCTCGTCTACGTGCTCCTCAACAAGCCCACCGACGCCATCACGACGGTCGCCGACGACCGCGGCCGCCGCACCGTGATGGACCTCGTCTCGATCCCCGAGGCGGAGAAGGCGGCGCTCTTCCCGGTCGGCCGCCTCGACCGGGCGACGACGGGCGCGCTGCTGCTCACGACCGACGGCGAGCTGGCGCACCGCCTGATGCACCCCCGCTACGGGGCGGTCAAGATCTACCTCGTCCGCCTCGACGCGCCGGTCTCCGAGGCGGACCTCGACCGGCTCCGCTCGGGCGTCGACCTCGACGACGGCCCGGCCCGGGCGGATCACGTCGCGTTCGTGGGCTCGGGCCGCAAGACGATCGCGCTCCAACTCCACGAGGGCCGCAACCGGCAGGTGCGGCGCATGGTCGAGGCGCTCGGCCGCCGCGTCGAGGCGCTCGAGCGGATCGAGTACGCCGGGCTCCGCCTCGACGGCGTCCGCCGCGGCAAGTGGCGCCGCCTTGAGCCGCACGAGGTCAACACGCTCCGCCGTTCCGTCAAGCTCAAACCGATCGTGTTCTGATGTGGTGTTGGGGATTGGGGGTTGGGGATTGGGGGAGCCCGTCCACAGCGCCTCCCCAACCCCTGACCCCCAGTCCCCAACCCCG
>JBCCQJ010000188.1:0-8762 GCA_039024395.1 Bacteroidota bacterium
GCGCGAGGAGGTCGGGGCCGGAGCCCCGGACGACGAGTGCGACGCGGCGAGGGCGGAATCTGGGCCGTGCGAGCCGATCTGGGTGATTGTCCACACGCCCTAGGGGACTGGGAACGGGCAGGCGTCGTCGGAGACGTCCACGCACAGCGAGCCGCCGTGGTCCGTGGTCGGTCGTCCGTGGTCCTGCTCTCCGCCTCAGGGACGGGGCAAGCCAGAGCGGAGGCGTCTTTCTCCCCTTTTGCCTTCTCCCTTTTCCCTTCCCCGGGGGCTGCCATTCCCCTTGTTTTCACCGTTTCGCGGAGACGGGTTCTTGGACCCGTGGGCGCCGCCCCCTAGTTTCATGGGCTGCATCGGCGCCGATCCGCGCCCCTCTCCCGCCTCACCCACAGACAGGTACCGCCTTGGCCATCGGCATCAAAGTCCGCGACAAAGAGTCCATCGACCGCGCCCTGCGTCGGTTCAAGCGCACCGTGAACCGCGCCCGCGTCCTCCGGATCTATCGCGAGAACATGGCCTTCACCAAGCCCTCCGCCGTCAAGCGCGAGGAGCGGAAGGAGGCCGCCAAGAAGGCCCGCCGCGCCAACCGGCGCCGCTACTAGCCAGCGGCCCG
Source organism: Bacteroidota bacterium (assembly GCA_039024395.1). Classification (GTDB taxonomy): domain Bacteria; phylum Bacteroidota; class Rhodothermia; order Rhodothermales; family Rubricoccaceae; genus Rubrivirga. Next base: position 611 of record JBCCQJ010000188.1, read on the forward strand.
CCTCGGGGCACGGCCCCGGACGTGAGGTTCCGCGCCCGCCTCGGTACGACCCCCGAGGCGGGCGCTTTGTGTTTGGGCGACACGGTTTCGTTCCGTCATTCTGAGCGCAGCGAAGACTCTCAACGCCGACGCGTACAGCCCGAGCCACCGGCCACCACGATTTGCGTTCGGGTAGCGTGTTCACCCGGGAAACGACGTGACGATTCCGATCTCGACCGCGAGGTGTGGTGGCCAGGGATCGCATGCGTAGAGTTCCAGGCTCGAGATCCGCCCGCGGTTGAACCACAAGATGGCGCCTGCGTCCCCGAGGCGGGGACTGGTGAGGACTGCCTCGGCGCTCGGACCGCCGTGCACCGCCTCGGGATCTGCGACCGGGGCGTCAGGGGGCAGGGCGAAGTCGATGTAGAAGCCGGTCCTGGTCACGTCGACGTTCTCAATCCAAGAACTCGCATACTGCTCGCGGAGTGTCCCCGCGTTCGGACCGCTGCCGCCGAGGAGCAGCGGCATCAGATCCCGAGTCAACGCGAGGATGCTCGGCGGGAACTCCGTCTCGGAGGCTTGCGGATCGGCCATGCCGACTACCCGCTCCGAGGCGGGACCTCGTGCCGGGTCTCGCCGGCGCCGGTCACCACGAACTTCTGCGTCGTCAGCGCCTCCAGTCCCATCGGGCCGAAGGCGTGGAGCTTCGTCGTCGAGATGCCGATCTCGGCGCCTAGGCCCAGCTCGCCGCCGTCGGAGAACCGCGAGGACGCGTTGACGAGCACCACCGAGGCGTCCACCTCGCGCACGAAGCGCCGCGACGCGCTCACGTCGTTCGTCGCGATCACCTCGGTGTGCTGCGACCCGAAGCGGGCGATGTGGTCGAGCGCCTCGTCCAGCGAGCCGACCACGCGGGCGGCCAGGATGGGCGCCAGGAACTCGGCCGCGTAGTCGTCCTCGGTCGCGGGCGTCGCCTCGGGGACGAGTGCGTGCGTGGCGTCGTCGCCCCGGATCTCGGCGCCGTGGGCGGCCAGCTCCGAGGCGGCGCGCGGCAGGAAGCGCTCGGCGACCGCCTCGTGGACAAGCAGCGTTTCGAGGGCGTTGCAGACGCCGGGGCGGCTGAGCTTGCCGTCGAGCAGGAGGTCGAGCGCGATGTCGAGGTCGGCCGACGCGTCCACGAACAGGTGGCAGACGCCCTTGTAGTGCTTGATGACCGGCACGCGGCTGTGCTGGTCGACGAACCGGATCAGCCCCTCGCCGCCTCGGGGGATGACGAGGTCGAGCAGGTCGCTCAGCTCGATCACCTCCCGGATCGCCGCGCGGTCGGTCGTCGGGATGAGCGTCACCGAGGCGGGGTCGAGGCCCTCGGATTCCAGCGCCACGTGGAGGGCCGCCGCGACGGCGCGGTTCGAGTGGATCGCCTCGGAGCCGCCGCGCAGCACGACCGCGTTCCCGGCCTTGAAGCAGAGCCCGGCCGCGTCGGACGTCACGTTCGGGCGCGCCTCGTAGATCATCGCGATCACGCCGAGCGGCACGCGCATCCGCCCCACCTCGATGCCACTCGGACGGCGGCGACGGGCGGACATCTCCCCCACGGGGTCGGCGAACGAGGCCACCTCGCGGAGCGCGTCGGCCATCTTGCCGAGGCGGGCCGCGTCGAGGCGGAGCCGGTCGGTCATGGCGTCCGAGAGGCCGCGTGCTGAGGCGCCGTCGAGATCCCGGGCGTTGGCGTCGAGGATGGCCGCCTCGTGGTCGCCGAGGGCGTCGGCCATGCGGCGCAGCGCACGGTCTTTGGCGGCCGTCGGGAGCGTCGCCACCTGTCGAGAGGCGGCCTTGGCGGCTGCGACGAGGTCGCGGACGGAGGGCGGGGCGAGCGTCTCGGGCATCGGAGTCGGGGAAGGGGGCGGACGTCGGTTGCGGCGGCGGCTCAAGCGTGTTGCGTGTTTCGTGGCCTTTCCGAGCGCCACGCAACACGAAACACGCACCACCGGGCGAGCGCGCAGTCTGGGATGCGCTATCCCCGGTCCGTCAGCACAAGATCGTCCCGGTGCACGACCGCCGACGGGCCGGCATAGCCCAGAACGGCCTCCACCTCGGTGCTCTTATGGCCCCGCATCCGGTCCAGCTCGCGGGCGGCGTAGCGCGTGATCCCGCGCCCGACCACGTCGCCCGCCTCGGTGGCGATCTCGACGGCGTCGCCGCGCCCGAACTCGCCCTCGAGGCGGACCACGCCCGACGGCAGGAGCGACGCGCCGTTCTCCCGTAGCGCCCGCGCGGCGCCGGCGTCCACCTCGATGCGTCCGGCGACGGGCGTGGCGTGCAGAAGCCAGTGCTTGCGGGCCGGCAGCGGCGGGTCGAGCGCCCGGAACAGCGTCCCGTGGAGCGTCCCCCGCGCGAGCGCGTCGAGGCGGTCAGCGTCGGTGCCATCGACCAGGACGGTGGGGATGCCGCGGGCCGTGGCCGTCTCGGCGGCCTCCAGCTTGGTCCGCATGCCGCCCGTCCCCGCCTCGGTGCCAGCGCCGCCGGCGGAGGCGTGCACCGAGGCGGTCACGCGGTCGACGACCGGCACGAGGGCCGCCTCGGGGTGCGCGCGCGGGTCGGCGTCGTAGAGCCCGGCCACGTCGGTGCAGACCACCAGGAGGTCGGCCTCGGCCAGGACGGCCACGTGCGCGGCGAGGTTGTCGTTGTCGCCCACCTTCAGCTCGTCGACCGCGACCGTGTCGTTCTCGTTGACGATCGGGATCGCGCCTCGGGCCAGCAGCTCCGCGATCGTGGTCCGGGCGTTGAGGAAGCGGGTCCGGTGGCGGAGGTCGTCGTACGTGAGGAGCACCTGCGCGCAGGCGTCGTCGAACAGGCGCGACCAGTGGGCCATCAGGAGCGGCTGGCCGAGCGCGGCGAGCGCCTGCTTCTCGGGGATCGTCCGCGCCGGTCCCGAGGCGGTGGCGACCCGGCCGGCTGCGACGGCGCCCGACGAGACCAGGATCACCTCACGGCCCGCGCGGCGGCTCTGGGCCACGAACCGGGCGACCCCGAGGAGGTGCCGCGTGCTCGGCTGCCCCCCGTCCGGCGCCACGAGCGCGCTGCCCACCTTGACGACGGCGCGGCGCCACGCCGGCAGCGGCGTGCCCGCCTCGGGGGCGCGATCAGACATCGTCGTCCGCCTCGGGGAGGGCATCCAGATCTGCCAAGTCCTTGAGCCGGCCGCTCGCCTGCTTGTTTGTCCGCAGTGCTCGCAGGCCGATGACTGGAACGTCGATCCCATCCCAGTCCGCAACCTCCCGGCCTTCCCACGCCTCCTCGAAGCCGAGTCCCGACACCGAGGTGAGAATCTCGATCCGGTATGGCGGCACACCCATCCTCACGACTCGGTCGTCCCCCAGAAAGGCGTCCGGGCGGAGCGCGGGAACGTCGAATCCGAATGCCCGCACCGCCTCGGTGACACGCGCCGCGTTCTCCGGACTCTGCCGGACCCACACGTCGATGTCTGCGGTCGTCCGCGCGTATCCGTGGTAGCCGACGGCGTAGCCACCGATCAGCAGGTATTCAACTCCGGCTTTGTTGAGCGAACTCAAGAACGCGCTGAAATCCGGTGGAAGCCGCGTCTCCATAGTTGATCTCGCGGAGGAGCTGCATCGTCTGGAGCCGTTTTTCGGGCGTCTGCGCATGCCAGAACGCCCGGTCCTCGGCGTCCGCCTCCTGCATCGTCGTGATGGAGAATGCGGTCCGGTCGACGCGGCCCGGCTCAGCCATCGACTCCAAGGGCGTCGCGGAGCAGCGCTGCCTGCTCGGCTGCGTGGACGGCCGCGCTGCCCGTCGCCGGGCTCGCCGCGGCCGCGCGGCCGGCGTAGAGCGCCTTGTGGTTGCAGTCGCCGTCGTGGAGGTCGGCCAGGAGGGCGTCGAGGCGGGGACGGACGAACGTCCAGGCGCCCATGTTGGCCGGCTCCTCCTGGAGCCACACGACGGGCTTGCCGGCGAACCGGGCCAGCTCCTCGCGCACGGCCGCCTCGGGGAACGGGTAGAACTGCTCGAGGCGCGCGACGGCCACCGAGGCGGGGTCGTCGAGCGCCTGGCGCGCCTTCATCACGTCGTAGTAGACCTTGCCCGAGCAGATGACCAAACGTTCCGCGGTCGCACCGTCACCGGTGCCTTCCTGCCCCGAGGCGATGAACGGGCGGTAGGCGCCGTCGGCCAGCTCGTCCACCGAGGCGGTCGCCTCGGGGAGGCGGAGCAGCGACTTCGGCGTCATCACGACGAGCGGCTTCTTGGCGCCGCGCTTGACCTGCCGGCGCAGCGCGTGGAAGTAGTTGGCCGGCGTCGAGTAGTTGGCGACGACGATGTTGTCCTCGGCACAGGCGGTCAGGAAGCGCTCGAGGCGGGCCGACGAGTGCTCCGGCCCCTGGCCCTCGTACCCGTGCGGCAGCAGCATCACGAGGCTCGACGCCTGGCCCCACTTGGCCTCGCCGGCCGTGATGAACTGGTCGATCATGATCTGGGCGCCGTTGACGAAGTCGCCGAACTGCGCCTCCCAGAGCACGAGCGCCTCGGGCTCCTCGACGGAGTACCCGAACTCGAAGCCGAGCGCGGCATACTCGCTCAGGAGCGAGTCGAAGACCTGGAACCGCGCCTGGCCCGCACCGCCGTCGGCGCCCGCCTCGACGAGGTGGTTGAGCGGCACGTAGCGGCTGCCGTCCTCCTGGTCGTGCAGGATCGCGTGGCGCTGGCTGAACGTGCCCCGCCCCGAGTCCTGGCCGCTCAGGCGCACCGGCGTGCCCTCGAGCAGCAGCGTCCCGAACGCGAGCGCCTCGGCGAAGGCCCAGTCGATGGTGCCGTCCTCGAACTGCTTGCGGCGGCGGTCGACGATGAGGCGGCTCAGCTTGCGGTGGACCGCGAAGTCGTCGGGCAGGCCGACGAGCGTTTCCATGACCGCCGCGAGCGCCTCGCGCGGCGCCGCCGTGTCGACCGTTTCGTCCGGCTCGACGCGGGCTGGCGGGGGGATCGGGTCGGCGTCGCGGCGCTGCTCGGCCAGCTCCTTGGTCTCCTCGAAGGCCTGGTCCAGCTTCGCCTTGAAGTCGTCGAGGATCACCTCGGCGTCGGCCGGCGTCAGCTCGCCGCGGCGGAGGAGCAGCTCGAGGTAGAGCTTCCGCACCGAGCGGTGGGCGCCGATGTCGTCGTACATCAGCGGCTGCGTGTAGCCCGGCTCGTCGCCCTCGTTGTGGCCGTACTTGCGGTAGCAGATCATGTCGATCACCACGTCCTTGTTGAAGACGTTGCGGTAATCGAGCGCGAGGCGCGCGACCCGGACGGCCGCCTCGGGGTCGTCGCCGTTGACGTGGAAGATGGGCGCCTGGATCATGCGCGCGATGTCGGTCGCGTAGGCCGACGAGCGGCTGTGCATGGGCAGCGTCGTGAACCCGATCTGGTTGTTCACCACGAGGTGGATGGTCCCGCCCGTGCGGTAGCCCTCGAGCTGCGACAGGTTGAGGGTCTCGGCGACGACGCCCTGGCCCGCGAACGCGGCGTCGCCGTGGATGAGCACCGGCAGCACGCGGTCGCGCAGCACCTCCTCGGAGACGTCCGGGCGCGCCTCGGCGAGGCGCTGCTGCTTGGCCCGCGCCATGCCCTCGACGACCGGGTTGACGGCCTCGAGGTGGGACGGGTTGGAGGCCAGCGTGAGGCGCGTCGCGGCGCCCGAGGGCGAGGTGTGGGTGCCGGTCTGGCCGAGGTGGTACTTCACGTCGCCCGAGCCGTGGACCGCCTCGGGGTCGATGGTGCCCTCGAACTCGGCGAACACCTTGTCGTAGGGCTTGCCGAGGATGTTGGTGAGGACGTTCAGACGGCCGCGGTGCGCCATCCCGATCACCACGTCCTCCGTCTCCTGGTCGGCCGCGTCCGAGAGGACGGCGTCGAGGAGCGGGATCATCGTCTCGGCGCCCTCGAGCGAAAACCGCTTGTGGCCGATGTACTTGGTGTGGATGAACTGCTCGAGCGCCTCGGCCTCGTTGAGCTTCTCGAAGATGCGCTTCTTGCGCGCCGTGTCGATGGGCTCGCGGAACTGCTGCGGCTCGATCCGCTCGATCAGCCAGCGCTTCTCCTCGGGCGAGGACAGGTGCATGAACTCGCTCCCGACGTGCCCCGTGTAGGTGTCCCAGAGCGTGTCGAGGATGTCGCGGAGGACCATCTTCTCGTGGCCCGCCAGCCCGCCGCCGACGCCGGCCATGCCGCCGGTCAGGAACTCGCGGTCGAGGTCCCACACGGTCAGGCCGTAGCTGGCCGGGTCCAGCTCGGTGTGGTTTCGCGGCTCGTAGCCGAGCGGGTTGGTGTTGGCGAGCAGGTGGCCGCGCACGCGGTAGGCGCGGATGAGCTGGTAGACGCGCGCCTGCTTCTCGATCTTCGGCGCGCGGCTGCCGAGCGCCCGCCGCCCGAGCGCCGGCGTCGAGTCGGCGGTGCCGCGGAAGGGGGGCACGTGCAGGCCCAGGCTGGCGAACACGTCGTCGTAGAACCCGTGCTGGCCCTGCAGCAGTGCGGCGATGCGGTTGAGGAACTCGCCCGACTCGGCGCCCTGGATCACGCGGTGGTCGTAGGTGCTGGTCACCGTCATGACCGGGCTCAGGCCCAGGCGCGACAGCTCGGCCGGCGCCATGCCGGCGTACTCGGGCGGGTACCCGATCGAGCCCACGGCCACGATCACGCTCTGGCCCGGCATCAGGCGCGGCACGCTCATGTTGGTCCCGATGCCGCCGGGGTTGGTGAGCGTGAGCGTCGTGTGCTGGAAGTCGGGCAGCTCGAGCTTGCCGTCGCGCGCGCGGCGGACGATGTCGTTGTAGGCGCCCAGGAACTCGGCGAAGCTGAGGCTCTGGGCCTTCTTCACGTTGGGCACCATGAGCTGGCGCTTGCCGCGCCGCTCGATGTCGATCGCGAGCCCGAACGACGTCGAGGCGGGGTCGATCTGCTCGGGCGCCCCGTCCTGCTCGCGGAAGGCGTGCTTCATCGCCGGCACGGCGTCGAGCGCCCGGACGATGGCGTAGGCGATCAGGTGGGTGTAGGAGACCTTGTCGCCGCCGGTGGCCATCTGGTGGCGGTTGACGAGCCGCCGGTTCTCGGCCATCAGCTTGACCGGCACCTCGCGCACCGACGTGGCCGTCGGGATCGTGAGGCTGGCCTCCATGTTCTCGACGATCTTCGCGCCGACGCCGCGGATGGGCGTCGCCTCGGCACCGTCAGGAAGGTCGATCTCAGGCGCACGCAGCCGGTCCGGCAGCGGCCCCGAGGCGGACCCGGTGGCCGGAGCGGTCTTCGCCGCGGGCGTCGCAGGCACCGAGGCGGGGGCGGAGCCTGTGGTGAGCGGAGCCGAACCATCGCCGGAGGCCGCCTCGGGGGCCGGGCGGTCGGGCGCCGGGAGCGTCGAGACCTTCGCCTCGGAGGCGGGCGCGTCGGCGCCGATCGTGGCGGCGTAGGTCGGGCCGGGGTCGAAGTCGGCGAAGAACTCGCGCCAGCTCTCGCTGACCGACTCGGGGTTCTGGAGGTACTGCGCGTAGAGGTCCTCGACGTACCCGCTGTTGAATCCAAACATGCTCGCGGCGACGGTTTTTCGCGGTGTGGGCGACGGTCGAAGGTACGCGTCCGCGCCCGTGCTGGATTCCGGAAGACGACGCGGAGGGATGTCGGCTGTCGGCTGTCGGCTGTCGCCTCGGGGGGTGGCGCCAGGCCAAACCGGAGGCGTCCGCCGGGCATGGTGCGTCAGTGGGCCCGTGGACAGTACGTCAGTGGGCGGCGAACGGCGAGGTGCCACCGCCTCGGGGATGGCGCACGGCCGGATCGGGGCAATGTTCGTCGGGGCGTACCGCGTACGCCCCCCGTATCCGGATGCCCCGGCCTTCGTCACGCCCCCCGAGGCGGTCGGCTGAGCACGTCGCCTCGGGGTCGGCGCAACGCCGGACGAGGCGTTTCCCTCCTGGCCAGGAGGGGACAGGGGTGGTGGACCCGTACGGGCACGCCGCCTCGGGGCTGGCGCTCGCTTCAACCAGGGCAACGGCCGTAGGGGCACGCCGCTGGCGTGCCCGAATCGGTCGCCGAATATCCGGATCCGGGCCGCCTCGGGGACGGGTGCCGATGGGCACCGAGGTGATCGATTCCTCGCCCCCCTCCCGGACTCCCCCCGCTGGGGGGAGGAGAC
>JBCCQJ010000189.1:0-8717 GCA_039024395.1 Bacteroidota bacterium
GCGCGTTCGTCTCGCGGGCTAGGCGCCGCCCGTCCACGAACACGTCGCCGAACGGGCGGACGAGGACGCGGGCGATCCCGGTCTGCGGGGCGGCGACCGGCTCGGGCGTCGGCGCGCGCCGCGGCTCGGGCGCCTCGTCGCGCGTCCGGTCGGCCGGTGCCGTGCGCTCCGTCGGAGCCGGCCGGCGGTCGGGCTCGGGCCGCGCAACCTCCGCCTCGGGGCGATCTGCGGGCCGGATGTCCTGAGCAGGCGCCGACGCCTCAGCCTCGGCGAGGGCCGGAGGCGGTCCGGGCGTCACGACGGCGTCGGAGCGCGTGGGCGAAAGGCCTCCGCCCGCGCCTCCGGAAGCCCTCGTCTCCTGTTCTGCCGCCTCGATGCCCGCCTCGGGGCCGACCGGGGCGTCGGCGGCGGAGGGGCGCAGCGCCCACACCGAGGCGGCCAGCACAATGGCGACCGCGGCGGCCAGCAGCGCGACGGGAGGAATCGTCCGCCTCGGGGACCGAGGGGCCGATGCGTCAGCCCCCGAGGCGGGGCGGTCCGGTGCGGGCGCGAGGACGGTCTCGGGCGCAGGCGACGGGGCCGCGACCGTGGGAGCCACCGAGGCGGTCGCCGCCAGAGCCGTCGCCGGAGTCCGAGGCGCCGCGAGGCGCGTGGGCGGCGGGGCGCTCGTCTCGGCCGCGACGGTCGGCGTCGGGACGAGCGTCGCCGGGGCGTCGCCCGCCTCGGGGGCCGGTGGGTCCGCCTCGGGGATGTCGGGCGCGTCCTCCGGAGCGTCGGGTTCGTGGGGAGGGGCCGGTGCCGCGACCGTCGCAGGGGCCGGACGGGTCGGCTCCGAGGCGGTCGGCTCCGAGGCGGTCGGCTCCGAGGACGGCTCGGCCAGCGCTCCGGTCCCCGAGGCGTTGGCCCCGAGGAGGGCAGCGAGCGGGACCGGCGGGCCGCCCGGCATGAGGTCGGCCAGGGCGGCCTGGAACGCGGCGACCGACGGGTGGCGGTCGGCAGGATCCTTCGCGAGCGCCGTCAGGATCGCCGCCTCGACCGCCTCGGGGAGGTCGCGCGTCAGCACGCGCGGCGACGGCGGCGGCGTCTGGAGGTGGGCCTGCATCGTTTCGAACGAGCTGGGCGCCTCGAACGGGACGCGCCCCGTGACCAGCTCGTAGAGCAGGATGCCGAGCGCGTAGACGTCCGTCCGGGCGTCGACCTCGCGGGCGCGGACCTGCTCGGGCGCCATGTACTCGGCCGTCCCGATCGCGTGGCGCGTCTGCGTCATCCGCGACGTGCCGAGGAGCCGGGCGATCCCGAAGTCCATCGCCTTGACCGTCCCGGCCGGCGTCACCATGAAGTTGGCCGGCTTGATGTCGCGGTGGACGATCCCGCGTGCGTGGGCGTGCCCGATGCCGCGGAGCGCCTGCCCGAACAGCCCGAGCGCGCGGTCGGCCGGCAGCCGGCGCACGCGGTGGAGCACGGCCTCGAACGTCTCGCCCTCGACGAACTCCATGACCATGTAGAGGTCGTCGCCCTCGCGGAGGAGCGCGTAGAGCGTGGCGATGTTGGCGTGGAGCAGCCGCGCGAGCGTCTTGGCCTCCTGCCGGAACCGCTCGACGTGCGCCCCCGAGGCGGCCACGTCGGCGCGGAGGGCCTTGATGGCGACCGGCCGCTCCAGCATCAGGTCGAGGCCGCGGTAGACCGTGCCCATGCCGCCCTGCCCGAGCGCCGCCTCGATGCGGTAGGTCCCGATCGTCCGGCCGATCATGGCAGCGCGGGGGCCTGGACCGTCTCGCGGTCGGTGGCGCCGGCCGCCTCGGAGTGGAGCCGGACGACGGCGACGGTCACGTTGTCGTGCCCGCCGCGCGCCTTGGCTCGCTCGACGAGGGCGCGGGCCGCCTCGTGGACGCTCGGCGTCTGGAGCAGGGCGCCCATCTCGCGGTCGGTGACGAGGTCGTAGAGCCCGTCCGACATCAGCACGAACACGTCGCCCGCGGCGACCGGCAGCGGCCCGCCGAGCGTGACCTCGACGGCCTCGCGGATGCCGAGCGCGCGCGTGATGACGTTGCGGGCGTCGTGGTGGCGGGCCTCCTCCTCGGTGAGCAGCCCCTCGGCCACCATCTCGCCCACCATCGAGTGGTCGGTCGTGAGGCGCTCGAAGGCGCCGTCCCCGAGGCGGTAGAGCCGGCTGTCGCCGACGTGCGCCCACCGCGCCTCGCCGCCGCGGACGACGAGCGCGGTGCACGTCGTGCCCATGCCCTGGCGGTGCGGGTGGGCCTGTGCCGCCGCCCAGATCTGCGCGTTGGCGGCCTCGAAGGCGAGACGGAGGGCGTCGGCCGGCGCCTCGGGGCGGGCGTAGTACGTCTGGGCCGCGACCTCGACGGCCGTCGTCGACGCGACCTCGCCCGCCTCGTGGCCGCCCATCCCGTCGGCGACCAGGACGAGCGTCCCCTTGCGCGCACGCGTGGCGGCGTCGCCGGGGTGGACGCTCCGCCCGCGGTCCTCGTTCTGCTCCCGCACGTTGCCGACGTCGGACACGATGGCGATGTCGAGCGCGAGCGGATCGGGCACGGCGGGCGCCGCGACGGTCGGCCGGGGCGTTCGGGAGGGGGCGGAGCGAGAGCGGAAGGGCCACCACATGGGGACGGGCGCTACGGGGTGCGGAGGGTGACGGTGTAGGCGCGCTTGCCGGACGTCGTCTGGAAGCGGAGCGGCTCGCGGGCGTCGCCCCGGCGCAGCTCCACCTCGACCGCCTCGCCGACGTAGGTGGCCAGCGTGAGCGGCGTCGTGCCGAGGCGGCGGCCGTTGCGGTACACCTCGGCCGGCGGGCCGAGAGCGTCGATGACGACGTCGGCCGGGGTCGCACCGGTCGGGACCACGGCTTCGGTCCGGGGCGGCTCGGGCGGAGCCTCCGAGGGGGGCCCGGGCCAGAGCGCGACGGCCGCGAGGACGACCAGGGCGACGGCCGCGAACCCCCACGCCGCCCACGTCGCCACGCGCGACGCCGAGGCGCCGGTACGAGCCGGGCGGGCCGCCTCGGGGCGCAGACCGCCGGGGCGCAAACCGCCGGGGCGCAAACCGCCGGGACGCAAACCGCCGGGGCGCGGACCGTTGGAGCGCGGCGTCGGCCCCGAGGCGGGGAGGGCTCGCAGCAGCGCGCCGGCGTCGGCGAAGCGGTCTGCGGGAGCAGGTCGGAGGCACCGGGCCACGAGGGCGTCCGCCTCGGGGGGCATCGTGCGGACGCGGGCCGAGGGCGGGTCGTAGGCGCCCCGCGTGATCCGCTCGAACAGGCTGAACGCCGACGGCGCACGGAACGGGACGTCGCCCGTCAGCAGCTCGTAGAGGAGCACGCCCAGCGCCCACACGTCCGAGCGGGCGTCCGGCGCCTGCCCGTGGACCTGCTCGGGCGAGAGGTACTCGGGCGTGCCCGGCACGGCGTCGCCGGTCGTGAGGCTCCGCGCCGAGAGGTCCTTGGCGATGCCGAAGTCGAGCAGCGCCACGCGGCCCTCGGGCGTCACCTTGACGTTGTGGCTCTTGAGGTCGCGGTGGATGACGCCGTGGGCGTGGAGGTAGGCGACCGCCTCGGCGACCGGCCGGAGCAGGCGCACCGCCTCGGGGAAGGAGAGCGGGCCGGTGCGGCGCACGCGGTCGGCGAACGTCTCGCCCTCGACCAGTTCCATCGCGATGCACGCCCGGCCGTCGGCCTCGAAGTAGTCGTAGAGTGTGGCGATGTGGGCGTGCCGGAGGCCGGCCTGGATGCGCGCCTCGTTGAGGAAGCGCGGCGCAAGTGCGGCGTCGCGGAGCACCTTGAGCGCGACCGTCCGGCCGAGGCGGCGGTGCCGGGCGCGGAAGACCGTGCCCATGCCGCCACGGCCGAGCCGGTCCCCGAGGCGGTAGTCGCCGAGGAGGTCGCCAGAGCGGGGGTCCACGAGAGGAGGGGGCTGCGTCCGAGAGGCCGGCCCCCGCCGCCTCCACCGAGGCGGCGGGGTGCGACGGTTAGCGGCCGAGCGACGGCATCAGCTCCATCCCGTAGCGGATCGGGATGGCGTAGGTCACGGCGGCGTCGCCGCGATTGGTGCCGGTGCCGTAGGTGAAGAGGGCGATCACCCGGCCCCGGTTGTCGAAGACCGGGCCGCCGCTGTTGCCCGCGCCCGTCGCGCTCGTCGAGAGCTGGTAGGCGTCCTGGAGGCCCAGCGAGATGAGCTGCTCGTTCGGGTTGTCGGTCTGCTGGCTGCGCAGGATGGCCGAGATGCTGGCCGGCGTCACGGTCACGTTCGGGACGACGACCGCGCGGGAGCCCTGGCCGAGCACCTCCCGGTTCTCGAACGTCGCCACCTGGGCGCCGGTCACGCCGGGGAAGCCCATGATGACGATCTCCTCGCCGATCTCGGTCTCGTCGTAGCGGTCGGCCAGCTCGACGGCCTTCAGGGAGCCCGGCGCGTCGATCTTGATGAGCGCCGCGTCGGCCCGGTTCGACGACGTCTCGAACTCCGCCTCGATGGGGTTGCTCGAGCCGGGGAAGGTGACCCGGATGTCGGCCGTGCCGCGGAGCGCCTCGACGTTTTCGATCGGCCGCTGCTCGACCCACCGCGTCTGGGTCGGGGTCCACATCGGCATCTGGTCGGCCTGGATCACGTCGGTGCGCGGGACCGCGTTGCCCTGGCGGTCGCGGACGATGTCGCCCGCGGCGTCGGTCTGCGGCTCGAACGTGCCGTCGGTGCGGACGGTGTACAGGATGCCGGGGAAGGCGTCGGGCGGGAAGGCGTAGGGGTAGTCCCACGGCCCGGCGACGTGCTTGTTGGTCAGGATGAAGCCGTCCGACGAGGTCACGAAGCCGGAGCCGGTGACGGACCCGCGGATCGGCTTGTTGAGGCCATCTGGGTCGGCGTACGTGATCCAGGGCTCGACCGAGCCATCCGGGAAGCGGAGGTAGACGGCCATCGTCTGGAGCTGGCCGTTGACGGGTACGCGGTCGTACTGGTGGAGGACCGGCTTGTCGGTGTCGGCGTTGCGGAGCCGCCAGGCGGTCTCGATGAACACGGCCGCGTCGCCGTACTCGCGCGTGATCTCGGTCGTCGACATGGTCGGCGAGACGGCGGGGAGGACCGCCGTCGTGTCGGCCGTGGTCCCGCCGCCGGCCTCCGCCGGCTCGTTGTTGCTGAAGAGGAAGAACAGCGTGGCGACGAGGGCCAGCGCGCCGATCCCGACCCCGACGAGGGCGCCGGTCATCTTCTTCTGGGAATGCTGCTGGGCCTCGCCGACCATCCGCTCGACGGTCTCGCGGCCGACGCCGGCCTTCGCGGGCTCCCGGTCGGCGGCCGCGAGCGTGGGCGAGAGCGTCGTGGCTTTGCTGGAGCGCGGCGTGGCGATGACGGTCTCGCGCGGCGGGCGGGGCTCGGCGTCGAAGATGAACTCCGGCCCGTCGTGGCCGAGCTGGACGGTGTCGCCCGGCCGGATCGAGGCGGTCCCGGCCACCTGGACGTTGTTGACGAACGTGCCGTTGCGGCTGCCGAGGTCGGTCAGCGAGTAGGCGTCGTCTCCGTCGCGGGTGATCTTGAGGTGCTCACGGCTGACCAGCTCGTCCTGGTCGGCGTCGTAGGCCACGTTGGTGCCGCCGCCGCGGCCGACGGTGACCTCCTGGAACTGGGCAAACGGGAACTCCTCGACTTGGTTGGCCTTCGAGCCAGACAGGTGCCGGATGACGAAGCGTTGGGGCTGGGGGCTGCTCATGGCAGGGAGCGGGTGGATGATCGGAGAGGGGGGCACTCGATCAACCGGCTTTCCGCCTCGGGTCGGCTCAGGCCTCCTTGCGTATTTCGTGCAAGTGTCTGTGGGACAAGTCTTTCGGTGTCAGAAAAAGTTGGGGTCTCGGCCTGGGCCGCGTGCCGGAGAGAGGTCCCGGAGAGGGTTTCCGCCGCTCGTCCCGCACGCTGAACGGGCCTTTCACGCGCGACCGAAAACCCTGCACGCGCGGCGTCGTCCGACCGCCTCACGCCACGCCGCCATGCCCCAGACCGACACCGCTCCCGCCTCGGGGACTGCCGCCGCCTCGGAGGCGTCCGCCTCGGAGGCGGTGCTCGCCCTCCGCGACGTCCGCAAGCACTACCGCGAGGGCGCGGCCCGGCGCGACGTGCTCGCCGGCGCCTCGCTCACGCTCGCGCGCGGCGCCGTCGGCGCCCTCGTCGGCCGGAGCGGCGCCGGCAAGTCGACCCTCCTCAACCTCATCTCGGGCATCGACCAGCCCGACAGCAGCGAGGTCGTCGTCGACGGCACCCACCTCGAGACCCTCTCCGAGCGCGAGCGGACGCTCTTCCGGCGCCGCCACGTCGGGTTCGTGTTCCAGTTCTACAACCTCGTCCCCACGCTGACCGTCGCCGAGAACGTCCGCTTCCTCCTCGACCTCAACGGGGTCGCCGACGCCGAGGCGGCTGCGCGTGCCGAGGCGCTTCTCTCCGAGGTGGGGCTCGCCGACCGCGCCGGCGCCTTCCCCGACCGCCTCTCGGGTGGCGAGCAGCAGCGGGTCGCGATCGCGCGCGCGCTCGCCCACGAGCCGGCGCTGGTCCTCGCCGACGAGCCCACCGGTGACCTCGACGCCCGCACGGGCCAGCAGATCCTCGACCTCCTGGAGCGGATGACGCGCGCGCGCGGCCGGACGCTCCTCATGGTGACCCACGACGAGAGCACGCTCGACCGCGTCGACACGGTCTTCCGCCTCGGGGAGGGCGTGGTGCGGGTGGAGGGAGGGGGGAAGGGGCCAGGGGCCATTCGGGAGGCGACGGTCTGATGCCCCTCGCGCGATCCAGCCGCCGGTATCTCCTGCGTCACCCCTGGCTGACGGCGCTCTCGGTGCTCGGCGTTGCGCTCGGCGTGGCGGTGAGCGTGGCGGTCGACCTCGCGAACGCGAGCGCGCTCCGCGCCTTCGAGCTGTCGGGCGAGGCCGTCACCGGCACGGCCACGCACCAGGTCGTCGGCGGGCCGGGCGGCGTCGACGGTGCGCTCGTCGCGCGGCTCCGCACCGAGGCGGGCGTGCGCGAGGTGGCGCCGGTCGTCGACGGCAACGCGCGCGTAACTCGCGATCCAGACCGCGTGGTCGGGGTGCTCGGCATCGACCCGTTCGCCGAGGCCTCGTTCCGGCCGTTCGTCGGCGGCCCCGGCGGGGATCTCGACGCGGGCCTGTTCCTGACCGTGCCGGGCGCGGCGCTCCTCTCCGAGGCGACCGCCGCGGCGCTGGGCGTGACCGTCGGCGACACGCTCGGCCTCCAGGTCGACGGCCGCGCCGAGGTGGCGACGGTGATCGGCCTCCTCCAGCCCGAGGACGACCGCAGCGCGAGCGCGATCCAGAACCTCCTCGTGGTCGACGTGTCGAGCGCCCAGGAGTGGTTTGGAATGGCGAGAGGGATGGGGGATGAGGGATTGGGGATTGGGGATGCTCGATCCGGCGCCGAGGCATCCAACCCCCAATCCCCAACCCCCGGCCCCGAGGCGGGGCGCCTCTCGCGCATCGACATCATCCTGCCGGCGGGCGACGAGGCGGCGGTCGAGGCCGTCCGCGCGATCCTGCCCGAGGGCACCGAGGTGCGCGCCGCCTCGACGCAGGCCGACGCGCTGGCGACGATGACGGCGGCGTTCCGCCTCAACCTCTCCGCGCTGAGCCTGCTGGCCCTCGTCGTCGGGCTGTTCCTGATCTACAACACCGTCACGTTCGCGGTCGTGCAGCGGCGGCGCGTGCTGGGCACGTACCGGGCGCTCGGCGTCACGCGCGGCGAGGTGTTCCGGGCCGTCCTCGCCGAGGCGGCCGTCGTGGGCCTCGTGGGCACCGCGATTGGCGTCGCGCTGGGCGTGCTGCTCGGGAGCGGCCTCGTGCGGCTGGTGACCCAGACGATCGGCGACCTCTACTTCGTCGTCCGCGTGCGCGAGCTGGCGCTGTCGCCGGTCGCGCTCGGCAAGGGCGTTGTGCTGGGGCTCGGGGCGACGCTCCTCGGGGCGGCGCGGCCCGGGTGGGAGGCCGCCGCGGTGGCGCCGGTGCAGTACACCCTCATCGTCTGGGGCACGCTCTACGGCTACCTCATCTTCGGCGACGTGCCGGACGCGGCAACGTTCCTCGGTGCCCTCATCATCGTGCTGTCCGGGCTCTACAGCGTCCACCTGGAGCGTCAGCACCGCTAGGGCATCCCGCAGTTGTCGGCGGACACGATGCTCTGCGACGTTTAGGTGCCGAGCCCGTTTTTCCCGCTCCGTCCGTCCCCATCACGCGGGACGGGCTCTCGCCGCCGCGTCGATCGATGGGAGCAGCGAGCAATTGTGCAACGGGTGCGCTTCACCGCTGCCCAGATGCGCGCTAGGTTCCTTCCCACAACACACGGACCCTTCCGCCGATGATCGAAATTGGGAGCTTGCCCGTTTGCATCGGTGCACTGGAGCCGTCGCCGGTTCCAGTGGTCCCGCTTATCCTTGCGGTGATCCTCGTGCCGCTCGCCATCTGGGTGGCGCTGCTGCCGCGCTTTTCCGGCCAGCGCGCGCTGGTGATCGCCCACGCGGCCATGGTGTGGTGGCTCTTCTTCGCGGTTCTCGAAATCGCCTCGCCGGCGGCGGATTGCAAACTCCTCTTCGGCGCCCTCGTCCATGGCGGGGTGACGCTGCTGCCGGCCGCATGGCTCTTCTTTATTGCTCGTTTCACGTTTGGCACATCCGATGCCGGCCGTGTGAGCCAGGACCGGCTGATGCTCATCGCGCCC
>JBCCQJ010000190.1:0-8696 GCA_039024395.1 Bacteroidota bacterium
CCGTAAAGAAGATCGGGGCGGGCGGCTTGCCCCCGGGCCGGCCGCCGTCGCCGGCGGGGTGCGCCCAGGAGCCATCGAGGTCGCGGAAGATTGTGAGATCGGTGTGGCCCCCGGGCGGCGGGGCGGCCTGGTCGAGCAGCACCGACCCGTCGACGGCCACGTCGCCGTCGTCGAAGTCGATCACGACGTGCCCGTCCTGGGCCGCGACGAGGATGAGGCCCTCCCAGCGGAGCGCGCCGCGGACGACGAGGTCGCCCTCGACGACCAGTACGCCGTTGCCCTCGAGGCGGCCCGACGACTCGACGACGAGCGGGCCGCTCACGTGGACGATCCGGGGGTCGGGGTCGAAGACGTCGCCGTAGTTGCCGTACGTCTCAGCGCCGGTGACAGTGCGGCCGCCGGGGAAGCGGGCGTCGCGCCCGCTCTCGAACGTGCTCAGCGCACGGGCGCGGATCTCGGCCAGCGTGGGCGTGCCGAATCGCGACCGCACGTCGTCCATGCCCGCGCCGCGCTCGACGCGGATCGGAAGGCCTGTCACCGGGCTGAGCGCGCCACTGAGATCGCTGCTGAGGTCGTTGGTCGAGAGCACCGACCCGAGCCCGTACTCGTCGAAGCGGGTCGCATCGACGTAGATGCCGTGGTCGGGCCGGTCGCCCGGCGCCGAGACCGTCGCGCCCGGGTCCACCGAGGCGGTCACGTAGGGCGTCTCGAGCCAGAGTGGGCCGGGCCAGTCGGTCGGGTTGATACGGTAGGCGCTCGTGACCCGGTGGCGAGCGCCGCCGTAGGTGGCCAGGATCGTGAACGAGGCCGTCTGGCCGTCCGCGCTCGGCGTGTACGCCTCGACGGTCGCCTCGCCGTCGGCGATGTCGAACGTCGAGCGGCCGAGGGCGGCCCGGAACCGCCGCGTCGCGGGGTCGATGACGTCGCCAAGGACGACGGCGTGGGCCGCGTCGGCCGCCTCGCGGGCCAGCTTCGTCTCCTGGACGCGGTGATGGACGGCGAGGTCGCGGCTCTCCCGGTCGAGCGAAGTCACGCTGAGCAGGTTGCCGCCAAGCACGATGCCGCCGACGACGAGGAGGAGAAAACGTCCCATGGAAGTGCGGGGCCAGGGTGAGGCGAGACCGGGGCCTCCGACCTGCGGAAGCGGTGGCCTCGGGGGGCGTCAGTCCTGCGGAGGGAGGTTGATCGGGCGCAGCGTGGTGCCCATGCGGACGAGGTGCGTCTCGCTCGTCGAGCGCTGGTCGCTCGCGCGCCCCCGCGGGGCCGGCGCGGCCACGGCGACGCCAACGCGGACCTGCGTGACGTCGGCCGGCGGCGGCCCGTTGGTCACGTCGGCGCCGGCCGACGAGAAGGCGAGGTCGAGATCGACCACCTCCTCGCCGACGACGTGGGGCGCCTCGGTGCCGACGCGGCGCGTGACGCGGAAGAGCGAGACCGTGTCCTGGCCCACCACGACCGTCCGCCCGGTGTCGGCGAGGTCGTAGCGGACGGTCGCCGGGCCGTAGGCGCTGGGCGAGGTCCGGACGAACGACGTGAGCGTGGCCCCCGTCGTCCGCTCGCCGTCGCTTTCGAGCTGAATCGCGTGGGGAATCCCGAGGTCGGCCGCCTGGACCGTCGTGAGGAGGTTCTCGGCGTCCTGCGACACGACGTCGAGCAGGACCTCGGCTCGCGCTCGGGCCGCGTGGCTCATCGTCGTCTCCATCGTCGACGAGACGTCGCGCTGCTGGAGGACGGCGACCGTCCCGAGGATGATGGCCCCCACGATGAGCGCCGCCAGATGGTCGAAGTGCGACGTCATTAGTTGTGGAGGAACTGGCGGGCGGCTGTGGTGTGAACGGGGACGCGGACCCGGGCGGCCGGGCGGCCGTCAATAAGCGGGCCGACGACTTGCACGACGGCTTCTTTGGCAAGCGTCGTGCCGGCCGACGGCGCCAGCGTGGCCGCATTGACGTAGCGGACGTCGATGTCGACCTGGAAGAGGAGCGGCGTCGCGCGCTCGGCGCCGACCCACAGCGTGTCGATGCCCGAGACCTCCGCGAAGTCGTCGACGTCGTCGAACCGCGCGAAGTCGGTCCCGTGCGCCGGAGCCTCCGAGAGCACCTCGTCGGCCGTGCTGACGCCGAGGAAGGCCGGGTCGGTCAGGCCCGTCAGGTCGTCGATCCGGGGCTCGGCCGCAGCCACATCCGCCTCGTCGAAGGCGCGGTCCTTGATGCGGGCCGCCCATCGCTCGGCGACCTGGAGCGCCCCCGACTCGACCTCTCGGCTGATGAGGGTCCGCTCCCCAGCCGCCTGCGTCTGGTGGCGGTTGAGCCCGTAGAGGGCGAGGATGACGATGGCCGCGAGGCAGTAGATGAGCTGCGACATGCAGGGGGGGACCAGGCGGGAGGGAATCGCCTAACGCTAGGGATTCAAAAGCGCCAGCGCATTTCCGCCTCCATTACCGCACGCTCGCAGTCCGTTCTGCCGGAGTATCCGGCCGCCTCGGGGCGACGGCCCCCTCAGCGCGCGACGACCTCCCAGGCCGCCTCGACCTCGTCGCCGTCGACCACGTAGAGGCGGGCGCGTGTGGCGACGGCTACGCAGACGTGGTTGGGGACGACGAAGACGGGATCGCCGACGTCGTAGGTCGAGCCCCCGAGCGTGTCGACCCACCCGTGCTCCTCGCTCAGCGCCGAGACGCGGGCGTGGGGGTGCGCGATCATCGTGCGCGGGCTGTAGAGGACGGTCCCGTAGCCGTCGGCCCCGGCCCTCGTGTCGGAGGTCAGCACCTTCTTGCCGGCGTCGGTGATGACGCGCTCGGTGCCGTCGTCGAAGCGCTGCTTCGAGATCGCCGTGCCGACGCAGACGAGCGCGCAGTCCTGGAGCCGCGCCGCGCCGAGGGCCACCTGCGTGGCGTCGTTGAAGACGTAGGTGCCCGGGCGGATCTCGGTGATCCGGACGCCGTCGCGCTCGGCCGGCGTGAAGCGGCTGATGCCGGGCGTCGAGCCCAGCGACAGCTCCGCCTCGGGGCCGAGCAGGCCGGCGGCCCCGAGGCGGGCGGCGGCCTCCAGCAGGTGGTCGCGCTCGGCCTCGACCGCGCGGCGGAGCGCGGCGTCGCGCGTCTCGCCCTCGTGCGGACCGTGGTAGGCATCGCCGCCGTGCGTGAGCAGCCCGGCGAGGCGCAGCGACGGCGCCTCGCGCACCTGCCTCGCGAGGGCCTCCATCGCCTCGGGGTCGTCGTGAGGGACGCCGCAGCGACCGTAGCCGGTGTCGACCTCGATCAGCACCGAGGCGGGCGTCGCCTCGGAGAACGCCTCGGCGGCGAGGCGGGCGCCCTCGGGTGTGTCGACGGTGAACGAGATCCGCGTCCCCGCCTCGGCGAGGGCGCGCAGGCGCTCCAGCTTGGTCGCCCCCACGACGGGCGTCGCGAGGCGGATGTCGCCGATCCCCGCCTCGGCGAAGGCCTCCGCCTCGGGGACGGTCGCGACCGTGAGGCCGCGGGCGCCGCGCGCCACCTGGAGCCGCGCGATCTCGGGGCACTTGTGCGTCTTGGCGTGCGGCCGCAGAGCGACGCCGAAGGTGTCGGCCCGGGCCTGCATCGCGTCGAGGTTGGCGTGCAGCCGCGCGCGGTCGACGAGGAGGGCGGGCGTGAAGAGGTCGGAGACGAGCATCGGCCAAACAAAGGGGACGCCCAGAATACTCTGAGCGTCCCCCGAGGCGGAGCCGTAGGTGCGCTGGCGCCTACGACACGAGGCGGAGCGTGAGCGGATAGCGGTAGCGCCGCCCCTCGTTGGCCCGGATGCCAGCGATAATGGGCATTACGAGCGCGGCCAGGCCCAGGATCATCAGGATCGGAATGCCAATCAGGACGAAGATGAGGACGACCCCGAGAACCACGGCGATCGAGAGCGTGATCTGGAAGTTCAGCGCCTCCTTCGCCTGGTCGGCCACGAACGCGGACTGGTCGCGCTTGGTCAGCCACACCACGAGCGGGCCGAGGATGTTGCCGAAGGGGATAACGAAGCCGGAGAGGGCTGAAAGGTGGGCGATCAGGCCCCAGGTCCGCTCGTCCTGGTCGGGCTCGCCGAAGGTGTCGAAGCGGGGGTCGTCGAAGTCGGCGTCGTAGGGGCCGGTACTGTAGGTGGGCGTTTCCATGGGCGTGGCAGCGTGTGTCAGGGTGCCGGTACGGCCCCGAGGCGGTGCAGGTTACGGTTTTGCGTGCTACGCCGCCGCGGTTCTCGCCCAGTACGACGCCCAGGACGCCTTGTCTTCGAGGGCCGCCTCGGTGGCCTGCTCGACCGAGAGCGGCCGGGCCAGCAGGAAGCCCTGCCCCGAGGCGCTCCCGACCTCGCGCAGGAACGAGAGCTGCGTCGGGGTCTCGATGCCCTCGGCCACGACCGACTTGCCGAGCACGTCGGACATCCGCACGACCGCCTCGACGAGGGCGCCCGCCTGCGGGTCGTCGTCCATGCGGCCCACGAACGAGCGGTCGATCTTGACCACGTCGACCGGCAGCGCGTGCAGCAGGCGGAGCGACGAGTAGCCCGTCCCGAAGTCGTCGAGCGCGATCCGGACGCCCCGCTCGCGGAGCTGCCGGAGAACCTGCGAGACGGCGTCCGGGTCGTCGATGAACACGTTCTCGGTGATCTCGAGCTGGACCCGGTCGGGCGCGAGGCCGTGGCGGTCGACCGTCTTCAGCATCAGGTCGGCCGAGAGCGGACGGTTGAGGCCGCCCCCGCTCGCGTTGATGCTGAGCGTGAACGGGAGCGGGCCGCCGGCGGCGTCCTGCCACGCGCGCATCTGCCGGCAGCCTTCGTCGAAGACCCAGGCGTCGAGCTCGTCGGCCTGCCCGCTCTCCTCGGCGATGGGCACGAACTCACCGGGCGAGATCAGGCCCAGCTCAGGGTGGTTCCACCGCAGCAGGGCCTCGAAGCCGACGAGGTGGCCGTCTCCGAGGCGGACGATGGGCTGGTAGACCAGGTAGAACTCGCCGCGCGCGCCGGCCCCCCGAAGGTCGACCTCCAGCCGGAGCCGCCGCTGCGCGGCCGCGGCCATGTCGGCGTCGAACGCGACCCACCGGTCGCGCCCTCGGCGCTTGGCCTCGTACATCGCCAGGTCGGCCGACCGGAGCAGGTCGTCGGGGTCCATCTCGGGGCCGCTTGCCTCGACGAGGCCGACCGACGCCGACGTGTGGAGGACGTGCCCGTCGACGGTAAACGGCCGGGTCAGCGCGGTCAGGATCTGCTCGGCAATCGCCGCTCCGTGGCCCGCCTCGGGGGCGTCGAGGAGCATCGCGAATTCGTCACCGCCGAACCGCCCGACCGTGTCGTCGGGGCCGGCCGTCTCGGCGATGCGCGCGGCGGCCTCGCGCAGAAGGGCGTCGCCCGCCGTGTGGCCAAGCGTGTCGTTGACGACCTTGAAGCGGTCGAGGTCGACGAAGAGAAGCACGAACGGCCCCGAGGCGGCCTCGGCGCAGCGCCGTTGCAGGTGCGACCGGAACAGCAGGCGGTTGGGCAGCGCCGTGAGCGCGTCGTAGTGGGCCTCGCGGACGAGCGCCTCCTCCATTTCCCACTGGTGCGTCACGTCGCGCGAGACGCTCTGGAACCCGACCGCCTCGCCGCTCTCGTCGGTCACCATCGACCGGATGGTCTCAAGCCAGACGTAGTGCCCGTCGC
Organism: Bacteroidota bacterium; assembly: GCA_039024395.1. GTDB lineage: Bacteria > Bacteroidota > Rhodothermia > Rhodothermales > Rubricoccaceae > Rubrivirga. The sequence continues at coordinate 5,655 of JBCCQJ010000190.1, forward strand.
GATGCCGCATCCGAAAGCGGACGGTTCGGGCACCGCTGCGCTGGCGGTGCGGGCTCTCGGCACCGCTGAGGATGCGCTCTCGGTCGTCGGGGTGGAACCAGTCGTAGGGCTTCGTCCCCACCAGGTCGTCGGAGGTGTAGCCGAGCATCGCCTCGCTCGACGGGCTCACCCACTGGTAGGTGCCGTCGAGGCCGTGGAGCCCGACGAAGTCGTGCACGTTCTCGGCCAGGAGCCGGTAGCGGGCCTCGCTCTCCGCGACTCGGCGCGCCGCCTCGGTGCGCTCGGTGACGTCGCGGTACTGCCAGAGGCGCCCGAGGATCTCTCCGTCGGCGCTGGCGATGGGCACGAAGTCGCGTTCGAGAATGCGCCCGTCCATCAGCGTGATCACCTCGTCGCGGACCCCCTCGCCGGCAGCCAGGATCTCTCCGATGCGCGCGGCGAAGGCGGGCACGTTGGCGATGACCGGCCCGAGGTTCTGCAGCACGTCGGCTGAGCGCTGACCGCGAAGCGCGTCGGGGTCGACGTCGAGCCCGGCCTGGTCGCAGAAGGCGTCGTTGACGAGCACGATCTGCCCCTCGGGGTCCTCCACCAACACGCCACCGGGGAAGTTCTCGACCAGCGCCCCGAGGCGGACGCTCGTCTCGCGAAGTCCGTCCTGCGCCTGCTTCCGGGCCGTCGCGTCCTCGGCGACGTAGAGGCACCGACGCGCGCCCTCCGACGCCTCCCCGACCGGCGCCACGACGACCGACAGCCACCGCTCGCCGTCGGGCGTCGGGTGGGAGTAAACGAACCGAACCGGCGCGCCCGCCTTCCACGACGCCTGGTAGGCCTCGAGCCAGACGCCGAGGATCTCAGGCGGTGTGCCCATCTCGGCGCCGGAGAGGCGCCCCTGGAGCGCCTCGGGGCCAACGCCGAAGAACGCGCCGGTGGCTTCGTTGTCCGTGAGATGCCGGACGTCGCCGTCCACCAGCTCCACCACGCCCATCATCAGGGGGGCGTGATGGTAGAAGCTCCGGAGAACGTCGGCAGGGACGGGCGGCTGTGGCATCGGACGGGCGCGGGTCCCGCGTGTATCGAATTCGTGCGGACCGGCTTAATCCGACGTAGCGTTTTGCCCTCCGATTTACATCCGATCCGGGGCAGAGATCCCGAGGACCGCGAGCCCATTCGCGAGCACCGTCCGCGCCGCACGCGCGAGGCGGAGCCGCGCCGTCGCGATCTCGCGGGGCTCGCCGACGATCCGGCAGTCGCGGTAGAAGGCGCTGAAGGCCGTCGCCACGTCGCGGAGGTAGGCCGCCAGCTTGTGCGGCCCGCGCGCCGCGGCCGCTGCGCGGACCTCCTCGGGGAAGAGCAGCAGCGTCTTGACGAGCGCCTCCTCGGAACCGTGCGCGAGGAGCGAGAGGTCGGCGTCCGCCTCGGGGTCGAGGCCGGTTTCGGCCGCCTTCGCCTCGATGGACGCGATCCGCGCGTGGGCGTACTGGAGGTAGAACACGGGGTTCTTGTCGCTCGCCTCCTTGGCCAGGTCGAGGTCGAACTCGAGGTGCGTGCCCGGCGCGCGCATCAGGAAGAAGAAGCGGACGACGTCGGCGCCAACCTCCTCCATCAGCTCGTCGAGCGTGACGTAGGTGGCCTTGCGCGTCGACATCTTGACGGGCGCCCCGCCGCGGACGAGCGTCACGAACTGGTAGACGACCACGTCGATCGTCTCGGGGTCGCCGCCGAGGGCCTGCACGCCGCGCAGCACGTCGGGGTAGGTCGCGATGTGGTCGGCCCCGAACACGTCGAGGGCGAGGTCGAACCCGCGCGCGAGCTTGTCGAGGTGATAGGCGATGTCGGGCAGCCGGTAGGTCGGCTCGCCAGACGACTTGACGAGGACGACGTCCTTGCCCACCTCGGTGCCGTCCGGCCCGGTCTCGGTCTTGCCGAGGGCGCTCGTCCTGAACCACGTCGCGCCGTCTTCCACGTACGCAAGACCCTCGGCCTTGAGCTGCTCGACGGCGTCCCAGACGGCGTTCGAGTCGTACAGGTTGCGCTCGTTGAAGTAGCCGTCCATCTCGACCCCGAGGCGGGCGAGCGTCGCCTCGATGTCGGCGAAGATGGCCGTCTCGGCAGCCTCCTTGAACGGCGCGAGGTCGGCCTCGGCGTCGCCGCCCCCGAGGCGGGCGTCGCCGTGCGCGTCGGCGAGCGCCTGGGCGATGTCGACGATGTAGTCGCCCCGGTAGCCGTCGTCGGGGAACGACGCGGGCACGACGAGGCCATCGTCCAGGGTCTTGGTCGGCGTGTCGGGGTCGACGAGCGCCTGGTACCGGGCGCGGACGCTCTGGGCGAGCACGCGCATCTGCCGGCCGGCGTCGTTGAAGTAGTACTCGCGCGTGACGTCGTAGCCGGTCCACTCGAGCAGGTTCGCGAGCGTGTCGCCGAGGACCGCGTTGCGCCCGTGGCCCACCGTCAGCGGGCCGGTCGGGTTGGCCGAGACGTACTCGACGAGGGCGCGCTGGCCGGCGTGGTCGTCGGTCCGCCCGTAGTCGGCCCCCGCGGCGAGGATCTGGGCGAGCCCGTCGGTGAGGTGCGCGCTGGCGAAGCGGACGTTCAGGAAGCCCGGCCCGGCCACCTCGACCGCCTCGATGCGCGGGTCGTCGGCCGCCGTCACCGAGGCGGCCACGGCCTCGGCGATGGCGCGCGGCGCGCGGCGGAGCGGCTTCGCGAGCTGGAGCGCCACGTTCGTCGCCAGGTCGCCGTGGGACGGGTCGCGCGGCGTCTGGAACTCGACCTCGACCGCCTCGGGGTCGAAGCCGTCGGGGAGGTCGGGGAGGGCGCCGAGGGCGGCGCGGACGTGGGCGGCGAGCGTGGCCTCCATGAGGGCTCTAGGCTGTGGGCTGCAGGATCTGGGCCGTCGAGACGAGGGGCGGCGGCCTCCGGGACGAGCGCGAGGTCCGATGCGAAGTCCCCTCTCCCTCGGGGAGAGGGACGGGGTGAGGGGTCTCTCGCCTCGGGGTCGAGCGTGGAGGTCGATTCCACGCCCCCCACCCCCCCACCCCCCCC
>JBCCQJ010000191.1:0-8675 GCA_039024395.1 Bacteroidota bacterium
ACGCCGACCTCGGTCATCCCGAAGCCCTGGCGGATGGGGACCGAGGTCGGCGTCAACTGCTTCTCGCTCCCCGAGGCGGACGCCGTCCGCAAGATGGGCTCGATCGGCTTCCCCAACCTGTTCGTCGAGACGCGCGTGCTCGACTCTGAGGGCCGCGACGTGGCGCCGGGCGCGACGGGCGAGCTGGTGTTCCGCGGGCCGGTCGTGACGCCGGGCTACTGGCGCAACCCCGAGGCGACCGCGGCGGCGTTCACCGCCGACGGCTGGTTCCGGTCGGGCGACCTCGTGCGCCAGGACGACGAGGGCTACACGTACGTCGTCGGGCGGCTGAAGGAGATGTACATCTCGGGCGGCGAGAACGTGTACCCGGCCGAGGTCGAGGCCGCCCTCCGCGAGCACGCCGCCGTCGCCGAGGCGGCCGTCGTGGGCGTCCCCGACGCGCGGTGGGGCGAGGTCGGCGTCGCCTTCGTCGTCCGCCTCGGCGACTCTGACGGCGGCCCCACCGAGGCGGACCTGCTCGCGTTCGCCCGCCAGCGGCTCGCGGCGTACAAGGTGCCCCGCGAGGTCCGTTTCCTCGACGCGCTGCCCGTCGGCCACAGCGGCAAGGTCCAGAAAACCGAACTCGTCACGCTCGCTACCTCATGAGAAGCGGTTCGGGTTCACGCTTTCGGGCTGCGAGCGGCTGCGATCCCGTCATGCGGCGTCGGCCTCCATCGCCGTAGCTCGCGCTACGGCTGCTTCGGCCTCCTGGCCTGGGCGCGATCTCGCTCGCTCTCGCCCGTCGACATCGAAACCCAAACCGCTTCTGACATGCTCGCCCTCGCCCTCGCCGCGCTCATGGCCGCCCCCGCCGACACCACCGACCTCCCGCACTACCCCGCCTCGGTGGCGCACGTCGAGGTGGACGGGCGCGCGCTGGCGGTCGTCGACACGGGCGGCGAAGGTGTACCGGTCGTGCTCGTCCACGGGCTGGGCACGAACCTGTCGATCTGGCGCGAGACGATCCCGGCGCTGGAGGCCGCCGGCCGGCGCGCGGTCGCGCTCGACCTGCCCGGCTACGGGCTCTCCGCCAAAGACGGCGTGAGCGGCACCATGCCCGGCTTCGCCGCCGCGGTCGCGGGCACGATGGACGCCCTCGGGATCGCCCAGGCCGACGTCGTCGGCCTCTCGATGGGCGGCCAGATCGCGATGACGCTCGCGCTGGAGCACCCCGCGCGTGTCCGCCGCCTCGGACTGCTCTCGCCGGCCGGCATCGAGACGTTCACCGCGCAGGAGAGCGCCATGCTGACGGCGATCATCACTCCGGAGGCCGTCCAGAACACGACGCCCGCGCAGGCCGCCGCCAACACCGCGGCCAACTTCCACGCCTACGACGAGGCGCGCGACGGCTGGATCTTGGAGCAGCGCGAGGCCGTCGCCGCCCGCGACGACTTCCCGCTCTACGCCGCCGCGAACGCGGCCAGCGTCGCCGGGATGCTCGACGGCCGCGTGATCGACCGGGTGGGCGAGATCGCCGCGCCCACGCTCGTCGTCTACGGCGCAGGCGACCGGCTCATCCCCAACGCCATCCTCCACCCCGACCTCACGACGGAGGCCGTCGCCGAGGCCGCAGGCGAAGCCATCGCGCACGCCGAGGTTCACGTCGTCCCCGAGGCGGGCCACCTCGTGATGCTGGAGCAGCCGGAGGCGGTGCACGCGCTGCTGGTCGGCTTCCTGGGCGAGTAGAGCAACGGGCAGAAGGGGTCGGTCCTCGCCTGGGACGTGGGCCGTCGGACGTAGGGACAGGTCCGATGCGGCACGCTCTGGTTGGGGCCTCCGTCCCACGCCCGACGAACCACGCCCCGGCCGTTTGCTCTGGGCCGGTCGGGGCCGTGCACCGCCTCGGGACCGGCGTGCGCCGTGGAGCCGTTGACCGTGTCCCCTCCCGATCCCGCTCCTGTGCCGACCGCCCTCCTCTGGCTCCGCCACGACCTCCGCCTCGACGACCACGCCGCCCTGCTCGACGCCGTCAACGCGGCCGGACCCGACGGCCGCCTGCTGCCCGTCTACTGCCTCGACCCGCGCGACTACGCCGAGACCGAGTACGGCGTCCGCAAGACCGAGGGCTACCGGGCGGAATTTCTCCTCGAGAGCCTCCGCGACCTCCGCCAGTCGATGCGCCGCCTCGGGGGCGACCTCGTCGTGCGCCACGGCCGCCCCGAGGCGGTGATCCCGGCGCTCGTCCAGGAGACCGGCGCCGTGAGCGTCCACCTCCACGACGAGCCGATGCAGGAGGAGATGGACGCCGAGGAGGCCGTCCGCGACGCCCTGCCCGACGTGCGCTGGGAGGTGCTCTGGGGCCACACGCTCGTCGCCCTCGGCGACCTCCCGTTCGACGTCGCCGACGTGCCGGACGTGTTCACGCAGTTCCGCAAGGCTGTGGAAAAAGCCCCCGAGGCGGACCGCTACCCGGCCCCGCGCGACGCGCCCGATACGCTCCCGCCACTGCCAGACGGCGTCGACCCCGGCGAGATCCCCGCCTCGGTGACCGAGCTGGGCGTCGAGCCCCGCACGCCGGACACCCGCCTCGGGTTCGTGATGCGAGGCGGCGAGACGTTCGGGCGCGCCCGCCTCAAGGCCTACCTGTGGGATCTCGACCGGCTCAAGGTCTACAAGGAGACACGCAACGGAATGCTCGACCCGGATGACTCGTCGAAGCTCTCGCCGTGGCTCGCGCACGGGTGCCTCGCCCCGAGGCGGGTCCAGGCCGAGATCGCCCGCTACGAGGCCGAGCGGGTCGCCAACAAGAGCACCTACTGGCTCACGTTCGAGCTGCTCTGGCGCGACTTCTTCCGGCTCTACGGCGCCAAGCACGGCGACCGCCTGTTCTGGCCCTCCGGCCCGAAGGGCGTCCGCGGCGTCCCCGACCGCCTCGACGAGGGCGTCTACGCCGCCTGGCGCGAGGGGCGGACGGGCCTGCCGCTGGTCGACGCCTCGATGCGCGAGCTGAACGCGACCGGCTTCATGTCGAACCGGGGCCGCCAGAACGCGGCCAGCTTCTTCGCCAAGCACCTCGGCCAGCCGTGGTGGGTCGGCGCGGCCTACTTCGAGGCCCTCCTCGTCGACTACGACGTGACGAGCAACTGGGGCAACTGGGCCTACGCGGCCGGGGTCGGCTCCGACCCGCGCGACCGCTACTTCGACGTCGAGCTGCAGGCCAAGAAGTACGACCCCGAGGCGGAGTTCATCGCCCACTGGATCCCCGAGCTGGCCGACCTCCCGCCCAAGAAGGCCCGCGAGCCGTACCGGATGTCCGAGGTCGAGCAGGAGCGCCACGGCGTCCGCCTCGGGGCCGACTACCCGGATCCGGTGATCGACTACGACCGCGTGACGGACCGCCTCCGCAACGCCTCGCGCAGCGACGACCGCCGCGGCCGCGGGCAGCGAGGCGGGCGGCGGCAGAAGAGCCGGCGCTAACGAAAACGCCCGCCTCGGGGGCTCCGAGGCGGGCGCAGAACCGGCGCGGGCCGGGTCACGAAAACAGCGACTCCTTCTTGTGGTGCTGCGCGAGGAGGTAGTAGAAGGCGCCGCGGTGCTTCTGTGAGCCGGCGCCCTTCATCATCTCGCAGACGGCGTCCACCGAGGCGGCGCCGTCCTCCACGCCGAGCGTCTTGGCGAGGAAGCCGTCGGCCACGCGCTTCTTCTCCTCGGGATCGGAGCAGGCCACGTTGCGGGCGTCGGCCGAGTAGACCGACGGCCCGGCCTTCTTGGTGACCGCCCGGAGGAGGTCCATGTCGGGGTTCTCGACGCCGGACTTGGTGAGGGCCGAGAGGGCGGCGCCGACGGCGTCGTCGAGAGTAGCCATGGGGAGGGTGGGGAGTGAGAGGGAGCGACGTCTACGGGATTCCCCCACGCGCGCGTTCCCACCCCGAGGCCTCGCCTTGGGGCTGTGGACGCATCACGCCGTAGCCTTCTCGTCGAGCAGGGCCGCAAGATTGCTACGGGCCGTCTGTGTATTAGGGTGATTGGAACCGAGCACACGCTCGAAGCCGTCGAGCGCACGGCGGAAGAGCGGCTCCGCGGCGGCGAGATCACCCTTTAGCTGAATGAGGACGCCTAGACTACCTACCGAGGTGAGTGTATCCAGGTGGTCCGGCCCGAGCACGCGTTCGCTGCCGTCGAGCGCGCGGCGGAAGAGCGGCTCCGCGGCAGCCAGGTCACCCTTCTCCTCAAGCAGAAGAGCGAGGTTGTTTACTGTCCCGAGCGTGTTCGGGTGGTCTCGGCCGAGCACGCGCTCGAAGCCGTCGAGCGCGCGGCGGAAGAGCGGCTCCGCGGCAGCCAGGTCACCCCTTGTTTTCAGAAAGGAGGCAAGGTTGCTCATAGAAGTGAACGTACTCGGGTGGTCCGGCCCGAGCACACGCGCGCGGGCGTCGAGCGCGCGGTGGAAGAGCGGCTCCGCGGCGGCGAGATCACCCTTCGACACCAGAACCAAACCCAGGTTGTTCACTGAACCGAGGGTGTCCGGGTGGTCCGGCCCGAGCACGCGTTCGCTGCCGTCGAGCGCGCGGCGGAAGAGCGGCTCCGCGGCAGCCAGGTCACCCTTCTCCTCAAGCAGAAGAGCGAGGTTGTTTACCGTCCCGAGCGTGTTCGGGTGGTCTCGGCCAAAGTCTTCCTCGTTGATGGAGACTGCCCTCCGAGTCCATTCCACAGCGCTCTCGGGGTCCGGGGCATACCTGTAGAGCCGTCCAAGGCGACCCGCGATGTCAGCTCGTGTCAACCTTGCGTTCGGATCGCCCGCCTCGGTGTAATCGTGGTACAGCGCTTCCAGCGTCTCAATACGCGCCTTGCGCTCGTCAGGCATCATCCGAGCGTACTCGTCCTCAGATCCGCTGTCGCGGAGGCCATTCCACATCTGGTCCACCTCGTCGCGGGGCGTCGAGAACTCGAACACGCCGCTTCGCCACGCCCACACGTCGGGTGCCCCCCGCGCGATGTGGCGGAGCGCGAACTCGGGCACCCACACCACCACCGGGCACGGCACCGACCGCTGGAGGTTCTCCCGCTTGTAGTTCAGAACCGGCAAGAACCCTGTCCGCTCACGCACCGAGGAGAGGATGCGCTCGATGCCGTAGACGAAAAATGTCCGCTTGCCGTCGTCGTTCGCCTCGGCATAGCGCCGGGCGAGGAGCGCTTCGAGGTCCGTCGTGTCGTCCGGCACGTCCACCTCGGTGACGCGAACGTCGTCCCCGAGGCGGGCGAGGAGGTCGGCCACCAGCTCGCGGCGGCGGCTCGGGGCGTTCACGCGGGCGAAGGCGAGCGCGAAGCCGTCCGCGCGGCGGATCAGCCGTTCAAGGGCCAGGAGCCGCTGGGCGTCGGTTTCATCAGGCGGCTCCATCGCTCTCTTGCGCGGCGTCTTGGAACAAAGCCGTCTGAAGCACGGCCGGGTGCACGTCGTGCCACGGCTGGCCGTTGCGGTACTCCAAGACGAGGAGCTTGAGCGGGAGGTCCTCGCAGTCCTCGTGGTTTGGGAGGTGGTGTGTCCTGTGGATCTCCACGAGGCGGGGCAGCTCACTGTCGAGGATCGACCGTTGGTACCCGTTGACGATCTCCTGAATCGCGTTGCGAACGGCTTCGGTGGAGATTTTTTCTCCGTCCGCGGTATAGCTGCACGCTTGCCGGATCAGCCGCATGAGATCCCTCAGGTGGCCTCCGCTCATGCGGCACAGACTCCGGACGTCTTCAGAGTTCTCGAAAACAGAGTCGATGTCGATCCGGAGGGAGACGGCATCGACCATCGCATCGAGAGCATCGCTGCTGTCGTTTCCCTCTTGGTCGTGGACCTTCACCATCGGAAGCAGCTCCGGCGTCGTACCCCAGACGTTTGCAACATTCTGGTTGTTGAGGAGCGACACCGGAATGGTGTAGACCATCGAGCACGCCGGTGCCATCAGGTGCTCGGCGTGCTCGATGAACAGCTCTCTATGCGTCGTCCGACGTCCCTCGTCGTCGATGGTCTTCAGGATGACGCGGTCGAGGCTGTCGACGATCACGACCAGACCGAGCGACTGATGCTCCCGAAGCCGGATCTGCAGGTCGCGGATGAGATCGTTCAGCTCTTCGAGGAACAGCCCGATGTCGCCGTCGATCTCCTGGCGGAGGCTCCGTTTCTCCGACTCACCGCCTCGGAGCCGGACCGTGAGGCGAGACAGGATCTTGAACAATCCTGGGATGCCTGGAGTCACCTCGACACCGCTTTCGGCCTCGATCTCAGACTCCGTCGTCTGCGTACGGTCGACGGTGATCTTCGCCAACCTCTGTCGGAGAGAGTCGACCGCTTCCACCTTGATGCTCGCTTCGACCGGACTGTCGTGGATTGCCGACACGAGCTGGTACATCAGTGCCAGCAGGACATCGGCGTAGGAGACGCCGCCCATGTCGATCTCTGTCGCGGCGTCGAAGTAGACGACGAAGAACCCTTCCGCTTCCAGCTTCGCCGCGAGCCGCCGAAGCTCGGTCGACTTCCCGCTCCCCTTGTGCCCGGTGAACAGCACCTTGACGTGCTCCGGTGGCGTGGCTTTGCTCGGCCAGACGATGAGGTTTGCCAGCCGATCTGCGATGGGCATCGGGCTCCGCCACTCCGTGAAGTCGGCGTAGCGCGGGTCATCCGACGAGAGCGGCCGGTTCGGGTTGACCGCGTTGAACGCCTCGGTGACGGTGGTCGCAGGGGAGAGGGCTTCGCTCATCTATGGATTGATGGTGTTCCGACGCATGGTACGCCGCCCCTGCCCTCCGGCTCCGCACCCGCCCCGAAGCGGTTTCCGACCCTGAGATGGATACTCCGTCCCCGAGGCGGTGTCCAAGGCCACTGAGCCATCTACTCCGCCTCGGTGACCGTCAGGCCCGCGAAGTAGGCCTCGGTCCACGGCCCGATCCAGAGGCCCACCGCACCCGTCCCGTCGCCCGCCAGCAGGCGCTGGGCGAGGATCGTGGGCTGGTCGCCGTCGTGGACGTAGAGCCGCGCCACGTCGCCGTCGACCTCGATGCGGACCCGCGTCCACGCGCCGACTACCAGGTCCACGTACGCCTCGTAGGCCGCCGGGCGCTCCTCGCGAAGCCGGCGCCACGGCCACGCGGGCACCGAGACGTACTGGCTGGCGTGGTTACGGAGCGGCTGGGCCTCGGCGCGACCGTTCGTCATGCGGAGGTAGAACGCCTCGAAGCTCTCCGCCTCGGGGTCAACGCCGAAGGCGAGCCCGACGAACCCGCAGGCCTGCGGCGGCGCGCCGGGCGTGGGCCGGGCGGCGAGCCACACCTCTAGCGTCCCGTCCCCGAGGCGGAGGTCGGGGAAGAGGACGAGGCGGGCGTCGGTCGCGTCGGCCGCCTCGGTGGCGTCGACCACGCGGAGGGCCGGGCGACCGCGGTAGGCCGTCGGCTCCGCCTCGACATCGAGGACGACGGCACCGTCGAGCGAGGGCGCTTGGGCGGACGCGGAGGCAGCGCCGAGGACGAGGAGGACGAGAGCGAGGCCGCGCACGGCACCGAGGCGGAAGCGTGTCTCAGTCTCGCTCCCGAGACGCCCCGAGACCCGTCAACGAGCCGGGAAACCCTGGTACTTTTCAGCGGACGGACGAATCTCCGAGGGCGAACGCTTCGCGTAGCGACGGAAGAAGCGCGAAAAGTAGGCGGCGTCCTCGAAACCGAGGGCGGCGGCGATCTCGGCGAACGTCCAGCTCGAAAACTGGACGAGCCGGCGGGCCTCGACGTAGGTCCGGCGGCGGACGTACTCGCCGGGCGGCACCCCGAGCACGGGCTGGACCACTTCGGTGAGCCGGCGCGGGCTCAGCCCGAGCGCGCGGCCGTAGAACCCGACGCTCCGCTCGCGCGCGAAGTGGTCCTCGACGAGGCGGCGGAACCGCGAGACGACCGGGTGCGCCTCGGTGTCGGGCGCCGTCCCGTGCGCGGCGGCGTAGGCCCGGTGGAGGCGGACGAGCACGAGGTACAGCAGCGCGCGGAGGGCGTGCTCGGCGTCGCCGGCCCCCGCCGCGGCGACGGCGGCGACCTCGCGCTCGATCTCGGCCAGCGTGGCCCGCAGCCACGCCGCCGCGGCGAGGTCGAGCTCGACCGTCGGCGGCGGCGACGTCGTGTGGAAGTACTGGAGCTTGTGGAGGAAGAGCGCGTCGGCGAAGAACGCCTCCACGAACTCGCCGTCGAAGAAGAGCGTCGAGGCGCGCACGCCATCGGTCCGCCACACGCGGACCTGGCCCGGCGAGGTGAACACGACGCGGCCGGGCTCGAGGAGAAACGGCTGACCGTCGAGCGCGAACGAGCCCTCGCCGTCGTCGATCAGGAGGACGTCGTAGAACGAGAGCCGGTGCGGGCGCGGGTCGAGCACGTACCCGTCGAGCCGGCCGACGCGGCCGACGTCGATCAGCAGCTCCGGCCCGTACGTCTCGCGCAGGAAGTCGAACTCGAGGATCGGGGGGCGCTCCATGCCGCGAAGATCGCCCCGAGGCGGGGATTCTGCGGCGCACGCGACCGCCTCGGGGAATGCAACCGCCTCGGGGCACACGGCGGGCTCGGCCCCGAGGCAGCCCCAGGCTCCGAGGCAGCTCCGGGACCCGTCCCATGCGATGGATCGCCTCGGCCCCCGAGAGGCCTCGGCGCTCGGTAGGGGCGGATTGCAATCCGCCCCCGCG
>JBCCQJ010000192.1:0-8667 GCA_039024395.1 Bacteroidota bacterium
ACGGCGCTCGTGGCGGCGCTCTCGGTCCTCGTGCGGGTGCTGCGGGCGGGGTGCGGGGTGGAGACCCGAAGACGACACCCCAGTACGTGGCAGCGGCTGACGGCTCCGGAGGCATGTGCGCTAACCTGATGCGTATGGGGCGCGGCGTGCCGCGCCCTCGCGTGTCCGGATGCCTCGGCTCTCGCCACGACCCACCCCGAGGCGGTCTCCTGACCCACGCTGCCTCGGGGCGCGCGAGCCGCCTCGGAGTTGACTGTTCCGGTCGATTGGTCGCCCCCCTCCCAGCCTCCCCCCGCTGGGGGGAGGAGAACAAAAAACACTGAGGCGGCCGGCTCCAAGGCGATTCTCCGTGGTCTGTCGTCCGCGATCCGTCGTCCTTCGCCCCGGGGCGGCTGTCCCCGAGGTGACGGCGTCTCGGCCGACCGCTCAGGCGGCGGTCCGCGGTCTGTCGTCCGTGGTCCGCCCCAAGGCGGCGGTCTGCGATCCGTGGCCCGCCCTCCCGAGGCGGGCGATCTTCCGACCCATGCGTGCGCTCGCCCTCCTGCTCGTCCTCGCGCCGCTGCCGGCCGCGGCGAACATGGCGAGTCCGGTCCAGCCCGGCACGCCGGCGGGGGCGCCTGCCGCCGCGCTCGACGGCCTGCGCGTCGAGCGCGAGACGCTGCGGATCGACCTGACGCCCCTCGAGCGCGGCCGGCCGTTCGCCCGCATCGAGGCGGTCTACTGGATCGACAATCCAGGCGACCTCCGGACGGTCCCCCTCGAGTTCCTCGCCCTCGGCGACGACGTCGACGCCGCCTCGGTGCGGCTCGACGGGAGGCCCATCGAGGCGGAGCGCGTGCCCCGCCTGGCCGTCCCGCCAGCGTGGATGGCCGCAACCGAGACGCCGGCGTTCGAGGGCGAGCCGCTCCCCTACGAGGCCGACGCAGGCGTAGGCACGCCGAGCGGGCTCCGGTTCACGCTCGACCTCGCGCCCGGCCGGCACGTCGTCGAGGTGGCCTACCGCGTCCGCCTCGGGTCGTACGACGCGGGCGACCACCCGAACCGCGTGTGGCAGTTCGCCTACAGCCTGGCGCCGGCGCGCCTGTGGGCCGGCTTCGACCGGCTTGACCTCGAGATCGTGCTTCCCGACGGCTGGGAGACCGGCACCTCCCTCCCGCTCCGCGCCGAGGCGGGCCGCCTCGTGGGCCGCTTCGCCAGCGTGCCCGGCGACGTGCTGACGGTCTCGGCCCGCGCGCCGGCGCCGGCCGGCCGGATCCCGCTCCGCCTCGCGGCCCTGCTGGGCGCCCTCGTCGTGGTTGCGTTTGCGGGCGTCGTGGGCGGACGCCTCGTGGCCCGCGCCGGGCGGCCGGTGTGGCGGGCCGTCCCGGTCTCGCTCCTCGGCAGCGTGTTCGCCGCCGCCCTCCTCGTGGCCGGCGTGAGCATCGCCGACGACCTCGGCGACTCGTCGGCGCACGGCTACCGGACGGTCCTGTCGATGGTGTTCGTCGGCGGGCCGGTGGCCATCGTCGTCGGCACCCTTCTGGCCCAACTCGTCGCGTGGCGGACGGTCCGCCGCGCCCCGCCTCCCTCCTGATGCGCGCCCTCCGGTTCCACGAGCACGGCCGACCGGCCGACGTCCTTCGCCTCGACGACATACCGATGCCGGAGCCCGGTCCGGGGGAGGTCCGCGTGCGGCTCACGCACCGGCCCCTCAACCCAGCCGACCTGTCGATGGTGCGCGGGACGTACGGGCGGAGCCGCGACCTGCCGGCCGTCGGCGGCAACGAGGGCGCGGGCGTGGTCGACGCGCTCGGCGAGGGCGTGGCCGGACTCCGCCTCGGGGAACGCGTCGTCAAGCTGGGCGAGGCGCCGACGTGGCAGGAGGCAGTCGTCCTCCCCGAGGCGGACGTGCTGCCGGTGCCGGAGGCGCTGCCCCCCGAGGGGACGGCGCAGCTCTTCGTCAACCCGCTGACGGCGTGGCTGCTGCTCGACGCGGTCCGCCTCGGGGCCGGCGACGTGCTCGTGCAGACGGCGGGCGCGAGCGCCGTCGCCCGGATCGCGACCGAGATGGCGGTGCGGGCCGGCGTCGGCGTCGTGTCGATCGTCCGCCGGCCCGACCATACCGACCGCCTCCGGGCACTCGGCGCCGACGTCGTGGTCGCCGACGAGAACACCAAGGCGACACGCGCGGCGCTCACCGAGGCGGTCGGGGGGCGAGCGGTGCGGGCGGTGTTCGACCCCGTGCTCGGCGACGCCGGCGGGCTCGCCCTCTCGGCGCTGGGCGAGGGCGGCACGCACGTGGTCTACGGCGGCCTCAGCCGACAGCCGCTGCCGGTCTCCGCCGCGGCGGCCATCTACCGCGCCGTGACCGTGCGCGGCGTGTGGCGGACGCAGTGGTTCGCGCGGACGCCCCGAGACGAGAGCCGGGCCGTGCTCGCGGGCCTGGCCGCGCAGGCCGCCTCGGGGGCGTTCTCGCTGCCGGTCGACGCCGCGTTCGACCTCGCCGACGGCCCCGAGGCGGTGCGGGCGGCCCTCGCGCCCGGCCGCTGGGGCAAGGTGCTGCTGACGGGGTAGAGCAACGGGCAGGACGGTTCCGTGTCTGGGGCGTAGGCCGTCGGGCGTAGGGACACGTCCGATGCGGCACCCTCTGGTTGGGCCTCCGACCCACGTCCTACGAACCACGCACCTGCCGTTTGCTCTAGGGCGTGTGGACAATCACCCAGATCGGCGCGGACGGTCCAGATTCCGCCCTCGCCGCGTCGCACTCGTCGTCCGGGGCTCCGGCCCCGACCTCCTCGGGCTTCTTGCGAAGCCAGAATCATGACCTCGTTCGCGCCTGACCTCGCGAATGTCCACACGCCCTAGGCCGCGCTCTCCTCGGGGGACGTCGTCATCCCGACCGACTCCTTGAGCCGCTTCACGCGGTCGGCCGCGCGCGTCGTCCACCGCTCCGGACGGTAGCGCCGGACCATCAGGACCGAGCAGTACGCCTTGTCGGCGATCACGTCGGGGATGGCCCCGAAGACGGCTGTCCGGAACGACCACTCGTGCGAGGCCCCGATGAGGACGAGGTCGTAGGTCTCGGCCGCCAGCCGGCTCTCGATGCCCTCGACCACGCCGTCGGCCCGGTCGACGTGGTAGAGCACCGGGTTGTAGTCGCCCACGATGCCTGCCACGTCCCTGACGAGCGCGAGCCGCGCCTGCCCGCTGTCGACGTCCTCGCGCACGATCCGCTGGAGGTGGACGGCCGCGCCGGTTGCGCGCGCGATGCGGACGGCCAGCTCCAGCCCGAGGTGCGCGTGCGTGCCGCCGCCCCACGGCACCAGGATCGACCGGATCTGGCCCACGCCGCGGTCGCGGAGCACGGCGAGGTCGGCCTCGGTGTCCATGAGGACGCGCTTGACCGGCGTGTCGCGCCGCCCCGAGAAGCCGCCGCGCCAGCCCATCAGCAGGAGGTCGGCGCGTCGGGCGGGTGCTTCGGCGACGAGCCCCTCGAACACGTCGTGCGCCACGTCGGTGGTCGCCTCGATGGCCGTCTCCCCGAGGTGGGGCACCGCCTCGGTGACCGCCCGCGGGTCGCGCTGCGCCTTGTCGACGAGGTGGCGGAGCGTCTCCTCGATGGCCGGGCGCTCCTCGGCGAAGCGGTCGCGCGCGAGCGAGAGCGGCGTCTGGAGCGGCACGCGGACCAGGTGGAGGCCCCGCACGTCGCCCCCCGCTTCGGCGCCGGTCGCGACGTAGCGCCCGAGGCGGAGCAGGTCGGCCCCCGAGGCGGGGTTCGCGAGCGCGACGAGCACGCGGCGCGGGTCGTCCGTGTCAACGTCCTCGCGGAGGACCGCCGGCCCCTCGGCCGCGCCGGCGAACGTCTCGGCCGGCTCGAAGAACACGCCCAGGCCCGCCTCGGCGTAGCGCGCGCGGAAGGCCGAGACGGCGTCCTCGATCTCGACGCGGCTCCGCCCCCAGACGGCGTACCACGCCAGGCTGAACAGGACGAGCCCGCCGAGCGCCACCTGCGCGAACAGCCCCGAGTAGGCGATGATGCCGAGGCACGCGAGCGCGGCGAAGACCTGCACGTACGGAGCGCCGGGCACGCGGTACGAGGGCCGGTACCAGTCGGGCCGCGCCGCGCGCAGGAACGCGCAGCCGACGTTGAGCGCGGCGTAGCTGTAGAGCTGGAGCACGCTGGCCGTCTTGGCGAGCGTCTCGAGGCTCTCGATCAGCAGCAGCCCCAGTGTGAGCACGCCCGTGATGAGGATCGCGCGGTACGGCGTGAGTCGCTTGGGGTGGATCGCGGCCAGCCAGTTCGGCACCATCCGGTCGCGCGCCATCGCGAGGTTGATCCGCGAGGCGGCGAAGATGCTCGCGTTGGCCGACGAGAGCGTCGCCAGCAGGCCGGCGAAGATGATGACGCCCGCCCCAACCGGCCCCAGGAGCGACCGCGCCGCCGCCGTCAGCGGGTCGCGCACCTCGCCGATCACGTCCTGCGGGAACAGCCCCGCGATGAGCAGCACGATGGCGACGTAGAGGACGGTCACGAGCAGGACCGACCCGATGAGCGTCCGCGGGAGGTTGCGGGCCGGGTCCTTGATCTCCTCGGCGACGGCCGCAATCTTGACGAACCCGAGGAAGGACACGAACACGAGCGCCGTCGTCGAGGCGATGGGCGACGTCCCGAAGGGCAGGAAGGGCGTGTAGTTGCGCGCCTCGATGTCGAACGCGGCGAGCGCGCTGAAGCCGCCCAGGATGACGAGCAGCACGAGCACGACCACCACCTGCACGCGGCCCGACTCCTTGGCGCCGACGATGTTGAGCGCCACCAGCAGCACGCCGCCGCCGAAGGCGCCCCAGAACGGCGCGAGGGGGGTGAACTGCGCCAGGTACTCGCCGAGGCCGAACAGGTAGAACGCGATCGCGAATGTGAGGCTCAGCCAGATCCCGATGCCCGAGATCGCCCCGAACGCGGGCCCGAGCGCGCGCGAGACGAAGTAGTAGTCACCCCCTGAGGTGGGCATCCCGGTCGCCAGCTCGGCCGTGCTCGCCGCCGTGATGACGCACACGAGCCCGGCCCCGAGGTAGGCGAAGATGGCCGCCGGCCCGGCCGTCGCCACGGCCACGCCCGAGAGCAGGAAGATGCCGGCCCCGATCATCGTGCCGACACCGATCGTCAGCGCGTCCCAGAAGCCGAGCTGCCGGAGGAGTCCGCCTTGTTCGCTCAAGCCGTCGGGGTGGAGAGGGGGCCGCCGCGCGGGCGCGTCCAGAGGAGGGGAAGTGTGAGCCCTAGGCCAGCAGCCGGGCGGCCTATGATAGGCCTCCTCGTCCGCCTCGCGCAGCCCGCCGGCCCCGAGGCGGGCCTGAACGGCGGCGTACCTTGCATCTCCTTCGCCTCGGTGCCCCGTGTCCTCGACCATCGAACTCACTCTCCGGCTCGACCGCCGCACCGCCGAGGCGGCGGCGCGCGTCGCGCGCGAGCGCGGGACCTCCGTCGAGGACCTGTTTCGCCAGCACGTCGCGTTGCTCGAGGCGGACTCGGAGTGGCGCGCGTCGCTCTCGCCCCAGACGCGCGCGCTGCTCGGACGCGCTGCTGGGACAGACGCCGACGAGGACGACTACCGGACACACCTCGAACAGAAGCACCGCTAGCCGGAGAGCCCTGTGATGCGAGTCTTGTTCGACACCAACGTCGTCCTGGACCTGCTCCTAGCCCGAGAGCCTCATGCTCGCGATGCCGCGCTCGCGATCGATGCAGCCGAGCGAGGAGTCGTCGAAGGGTATGTCAGCGCGCACGCGGTCACGACGGTGTTCTACATCGTCCGAAAAGCGAGGGCCGCTGAAGGCGCCGTGCGTCCGAGCGACGACGCCTACGCGGCGATCCGGTCGCTTATGGACATTCTCCACGTTGCGCCGATCACAAAAGCGGAGGTCCTCGCCGCCATCGCGACAGCCGTCCCCGACTTCGAGGACGGTATCACCGCCGAAGCGGCCAAAGCCTGCGGCGCCGAGGCGGTGGTCACGCGCGACGAGACTGGCTTCGACGGCACCGGAATGCGTACAGCGACGCCGAGGGCTCTCCTGAGTGGCCTCCCCGGAGGTAGTCCTTGACCTCCCCCGAGGCGGTCACACCACCGCCGCGCCCTCCTGCACCGCCGCCTCGACGTCCTCCGGCGCCTTCGGGATCGGCGGCCCCAACACCCGCGGCCCCGCCTCGGTGACGAGCACGTCGTCCTCGATGCGGACGCCCCCGAATCCGACCCAGTTCGCCGCCTCGGCGTAGTCGACGAAGTCGGCGTGGCGGCCCTCGGCGGCCCACTGGTCGAGCAGGATCTGGTTGAAATAGAGGCCCGGCTCGACCGTCATCACGTGGCCCGGCCGGAGCGCGCGTGCGAAGCGGAGGTAAGCCGTCCCGAACTGGTCGCTCCGCGTCGCCTCGTCGCCGTAGCCCACGCGGTCCTCGCCCAGCGCTTCGAGGTCGTGCACGTCCAGCCCCATCGGGTGGCCGAGGCCGTGGTGGAAGAACGCCGCGTGGGCGCCCACCGCCACGATCTCCTCCACGTTGCCTCGGAGCAATCCCAGGTCGACGAGCCCCGAGGCGAGGATCCGCGAGGCGAGGTCGTGGACGTCGCGGAAGCGCGCGCCCGGCGTGCACGCCTCGATGCACGCCTCCTGCGCCTCCAGCACGAGGTCGTAGATCGCCCGCTGGCGCTCCGAGAAGGCCCCGCCGACGGGCGAGACGCGCGTGACGTCCGAGCAGTAGCGCGTGCCCGGCGCCACGCAGCCGGCGTCGTGGAGCAGCAGGTCGCCGTCCGCGAGCACGTGCCCCGAGGCGTGGTGGTGCGGCACCTCGCCGCGCGTGGTCACGATGGCCGGGAACGAGAGGAACGAGCCGTGCGCGAGCGCCGCCGCCTCGACGGCCGCCGCCACCTCGTGCTCGGTCCGCCCCGGCTGGGCCATCCACATGGCCGTCATGTGCATCTCGGCCGCGATGGCGATGGCCGCCTCGATCTCGGCCACCTCGGCGTCGGTCTTGAAGATCCGCTGCGCGATGACGGCCTCGGTGAGCGCCTCCGACCCCTCGACCGCGTTGGGCGCGACGCCCAGGAGTGCCCCGAGGCGGAGCCGCTGCGAGGCCCGGTACGGCGGCAGCACATGGACGGCGCCTCGGGCGTCGACGACGGCCCGGTCCAGTGCCGCGGGATCGGCGGTGCGGTCGATGCCGGCACGGGCGGCGCGCTCGGCGAGCGGCGGCACGTCGCCCTCCCACACCTTGTCCTCCATCGTCGCCTCGCGGCCATAGAGGGTCGCCTGCCCCGAGGCGGCGTCGAGGGCGAGCGCCAGGCCGGGCGCCTCGAGCCCGACGTAGTAGAGGAACGAGCCGTCCTGCCGGAAGGGGTAGCGGTTGGCCGCGTAGTTCATCGGCTCGGCCTCGTTGCCGAGCAGAATGACGAGGCCCGAGCCCGCCGCCTCGGCGAGGGCGGCGCGGCGGGCGGCGTAGACGGAGGGGGCGAACATGGGCGCGCGGGAGGTGCGCGCCCAAGCTAGAACCTCCCCGTCACGAGGACCGCCTCGGGGCCTACGGACGTCGCACGAGAGCGCCGGCTCCGAGCCTGCCCCCGCGCAGGCGGGGTGCGGAAGGCGGGTCAGGCGTCGGGGCGGCCCGAATCGCGCATCCCTTCGAGGGCGTCGAGGTCGACGGCGCGGAGGGCGGCCTCGATCTGGTCGTCGGTCACGTTCTCGCCGTCGACCTGGACCACGAACCGCTCGGCCACGAACAGGCTGAACTGGCCGCTCTGCCTCTCGGTGTCGTACTCGCGGTAGCCCTTGTTCTCGCCCATCCGGATCGTCTTCTCGTAGCCGGTGCTGGTCTCGCGGTCGATCTCGGTCGCGGCCCACGCGAAGGCGCCCATCATGCCGAAGGTGGGTACAGCGCCGTAGTCCATCACCGAGATGTCGATCTCGGCCTCGCCCTCGGCCGTCTCGTAGGTCGCCTCGGCCTCGGAGATGGTGAAGCCCATCGTGCCCTGCGTGGCGCCCTCGGCGTTGGTGCGCTCCATGCCGTCGAGCGCCTCGGGGAGGGTCTCGCGCAGCTCGCGGAAGTTGACCGGCTCGGCCGGCGGCCGCTCGGCGGCGGCCTGCATCTCTTCGGCCGCCTCGGCCATGTTCTGGAGCTGGCCGAAGATGCCGGACTCGCCGGTGTCTTCGATGTCTTCGCTGGAGGCGTCGTCGCCGCCGCAGCCGGCGAGGGGAAGGGCGATCAGGCCGAGGAGGAGGAGAAAGCGGGTCATGGGTTTGGGGGTGAGGGTCTACCTCACGTTACGGAGTTCGGGCCGATCCGGGATCACCGAGCCCACAATTCCCCCTGCGAAGCAGGTACTTAACTGCCTCGAGGCGGAAGATCACGAGCGCGAGCGGCACCCGGTCCATCGTGTCACCCTGAGCGCAGCCGACCGCGAAGCGGCGGCGCAGCCAAGAGTCTCTAATGAGCAGAGCGTTCGGACGAGTGCCCTCATCGAGGCGGCGCTCGCCGGAGATCCCTCGGCTCGCTGCGCTCGCTCGGGATGAACTGTGCAGAATGTCAAGGGCTCAAGCCCAAGCCGTCCACGTACGGCTCCCGGTAGTGCAGCACCGCCCACGCCTGACGCGCCAGCTTGCTCGCCACCGCCACGAGCGCCTGCTTCTTCGTCTTCCCCCGCGCGA
>JBCCQJ010000193.1:0-8601 GCA_039024395.1 Bacteroidota bacterium
ATCCTGGTGGCCGAGGACAACGCGGTCAACCAGAAGGTGGCCCTCCGGCTCCTCGAACGCCTCGGCCACCGCGCCGACGTCGCCGCCAACGGCATCGAGGCCCTCGACGCGGTCCGCCGCCAGCCCTACGACGTGGTGCTGATGGACGTGCAGATGCCGGAGATGGACGGCCTGGAGGCGACGCGGGCGATCCGCTCCGACGGGTCGGTGCACCAGCCGCAGATCGTGGCGCTGACGGCGAACGCGATGGAGGGGGACCGCGAGCGGTGCCTGGCGGCGGGCTGCGACGACTACCTGTCGAAGCCGGTCGTGGTCGCTGCGCTGCGCGAGGCCATCGACCGGGCCGCCGACGCCGTCGCGGCACGCACCGAGGCGGCCGCGGAGCCCGTCGCGGGCTGAGGCTCGGCGCCTGCGGGAGCGCCTCGGGGAGCGCGGCCCGGCGTGGCGCGTACCCGACCGCCCTCGCCCTCAACGCCATGCCCGATCCCTGGCCCCGCCTTCCCTCCGCCGACGCCTGGGCCGACACCCGCGCGACGGTCCACCGGTGGACTCAGATCGTCGGCAAGGTGCGGATCGCGCATACGCCGCTCGTCAACCACTGGTGGAACGCCCCGCTCTACGTCTCGGCGCGCGGCCTGACGACGTCGGCGATGGCCGTCGGCGCGCGGAGGGTCGAGATCGCCTTCGACTTCGTCGATCACCGCCTCGGGGTGACGACCTCGGACGGCGACGCCCGCACGCTCGCCCTCGGGCCCATCGCCGTGGCCGACGTCTACGCGTGGCTGATGGAGGCCCTCGCCGACCTCGGGCTCGAGACCGAGATCTGGCCCATGCCGGTCGAGATCCCGGGCGACGTCCAGCTCCTCTCCGAGGACCGCGACCACGCGGCCTACGACCCCGAGGCGGTCCACGCCTACTGGCGCGCGCTCGCCCACGTCGACCGCGTGCTGGCCACGTTCCGCGCGGGCTTCCTGGGCAAGGCGAGCCCGGTCCACTTCTTCTGGGGCGCCTTCGACCACGCCGTGACGCGCTTCTCGGGGCGGACGGCCCCGCCCCACCCCGGCGGTGCACCGAAGCTGGCCGACGGGGTGATGCACGAGGCGTACTCGCACGAGGTGTCGAGCGCCGGATTCTGGCCTGGCCCCGAAATCGGCGAGGCCGCCTTCTACAGCTATGCCTACCCCGAGCCGGCCGGGTTCGCTGCGGCCGACGTCCGCCCCGAGGCGGCCCGCTACGAGGCCGCCCTCGGCGAGTTCGTGCTGCCCTATGAGGCCGTCCGCACGGCGCCCGCCCCCGAGGCGGCGCTGCTCGATTTCCTGGAGACGACCTACGCGGCCGCGGCCGACCTCGGGGCGTGGGACCGCGCGGCGCTGGAGCGGCCCTGACCGCCTCGGGGTGGGCCGACCGCAGACCGCCGCCTCGGGGCCGCCTGTCCGGTCCTCCTTTCTCCTCCTGACCGCACAGCGAAGGCGCGGCCACGTGGAAGAGTCCGGGTGGCGAGCGAGACCGGGGAGGCCACCTCCAGGCCGACCCGAGTCGGCGACACCCGAACCGGCCGGCCGTCACGACGCCTGACCGAGCGTGCCCGGGCTGGACGGAGGTTTTTCGCGTTGAGGAGCGCGCCGCTTCCCCGAGGCGGGACGCTCGGGTCCTCGGGGAAAATCAATGGGCGACACCCGGTTCGGGCTGTGGCGCCGGGTTAGCTTGCGCACCGGTGCGCAGGGTCCGCCTCGGAGCCGCCCGGGCGGTTCGGCGAGGGTCCCGCGCGCCGCCCTCCCCCCGCTGCTGAACGGCGCGACGGCGCCGCCCCCGACCCTCCCTCCGTGCTCAACCCGTTCTCGGTCGACGTCGCCATCGACCTCGGCACCGCCAACACCCTCATCCACGTCCACGACAAGGGCATCGTGCTCAACGAGCCCTCGATCGTCGCCATCGACCGCCGCTCGGGCAAGCCGGTCGCGATCGGCCAGGAGGCGCTCCTGATGCACGAGCGGACGCACAAGGACATCGAGACGATCCGCCCGCTCAACGACGGCGTGATCGCCGACTTCTCGGTGGCCGACGCCCTCATCCGGGGCCTCATCCGGCGGGTCAAGTCGGGCTGGATGACGTCCATCGGGCGCATGGTGATCTGCGTGCCGAGCGGCATCACCGAGGTGGAGCGCCGGGCGGTGAAGGACGCCGCGCAGAACGCCGGCGCCCGACATGTGATGCTCATCGACGAGCCGATGGCGGCGGCCATCGGGATTGGGCTCCACGTGCAGGAGCCGGTCGGCAACATGATCGTCGACATCGGCGGCGGCACGACCGAGATCGCCGTCATCGCGCTCAACGGCATCGTCGTCGACGAGTCGATCCGCGTTGGCGGCAACGAGCTCGACGAGGCGGTGATGCAGTACTTCAAGAAGCACCACAACCTGCTGATCGGCAGCCGCACCGGCGAGCGGATCAAGTGCGAGATCGGGAGCGCGCAGAAGCTCGACCCCGAGCTGGAGCTATCGGTCAAGGGCCGCGACCTCGTGACGGGCGTGCCCAAAGTGCGGGTGGTGACCAGCGAGGACGTGCGCGAGGCGCTCCGCCCGAGCGTCAACCAGATCGCGTCGGCGGTCGTGCGCGCCCTCGAGCGGACGCCCCCGGAGCTGGGCGGCGACATCCTCGAGCGCGGCATCATGCTCACCGGCGGCGGGGCGCTGCTGAAGGGGCTCGACGAGTACCTCCGCGAGCGGACTGAGCTGCCCGTCTTCAGCGCCGACGACCCGCTCACGGCCGTCGTGCGCGGCACGGGCCTCGTGCTCGAAGACATCGACAGCCACATGGCCGTCCTCTCGCCGAGCTAGGGAAATAGCAGGGGCGTGGTTCGTCGGGCGTGGGACGTGCGCCCCGCCCGGGCATGCCGCACCACACGGGTCCCACCCCACGTCCGACGGCCCACGTCCGACGGCCTACGTCCCAGGCAGGCACCGCCTCGGGGGTCCGACGTCGGGGCCACGGCCGCCCTCGCGCCCCGAGGCGGTCGAACCTCGCGCGCGCCTGCGAGTAGGCGTCGCCCTTCCCACAGCCACCCCGCATGGCTCTCGCTCAGCAGGTCTGGGACCGCACGCGCGACTACGTCGTCTTCGGCGCCCTCTTCCTGATCGCCGTCGGCATCTTCGTGTGGCGCAACGGGCCGGCGCTGCGGACGGCCCGCGCGGCGAGCCTCGTCGTCACCGCGCCCGTCGACGGCTGGTTCGAGCGCGCCCGCCAGTTCCGGGCGTCCCTCCAGGAGAACGAGCGGCTCCGCACCGAGACCGCCGAGCTGTCCGCCGAGGTGGCCCGGCTGCGCGAGGCGCGGTCCGAGAACGCCCAGTTCCGCGCGCTCCTCGGCATCGAGGACTCGACCGCCGCGCCGCGTGTGGTGGGCCGCATCGTGGCCAAAGACATCACCGAGCAGACCAACCTGCTCACGATCGACGTCGGCCGGCGCGACTCGGTCGAGATCGGGATGCCGGTCGTCAACGAGCGCGGGATCGTGGGCAAGGTGGTCCTCACGAGCGACCGCTACGCGGTCGTGCTGCCGCACCAGAACACGCAGTTCCGCGTGCCGGCCGTGATCGACGACCTCGACCGCGAGGGGGTGGTGCGGTGGGACGGTGCGGCGCTCGACCGGCTCACGATGGAGTACGTCGTCAAGACGGAGCCCGTCGAGCCAGGGATGCT
Organism: Bacteroidota bacterium; assembly: GCA_039024395.1. Taxonomy (GTDB): domain Bacteria; phylum Bacteroidota; class Rhodothermia; order Rhodothermales; family Rubricoccaceae; genus Rubrivirga. The sequence goes on from JBCCQJ010000193.1 coordinate 3,697, forward strand.
GGTCACGACGAGCCCGTTCTCGGGCGTCTTCCCGGCCGGCGTGCCCATCGGCCGCGTCGACACCGCCTACGCCGCCGCCGGGCGCAACGACTACATCATCCACCTCACGCCCGCCGCGCCGATCTCCGAGGTGGGCTTTGTCTACGTCTTGCTCGTCCGCCCCGACCCCGAGCAGGCCATCCTCGAGGCGGCCGCCCGCGACTCGCTCGGCCTCGCCCGCCAGCAGCAGGCGCTCCAGGACCGGCTGCAAGGCGTCACGAACGCCCAGTAGTCCGAATCCGGCGGCGGATCATGTTGTGCGCCTTTGCGTTGGCGCCGTCCCCTCTCCTTCCAGGCTCACGTCGTGATGCTTCGCCTCCTCCCTGCCGTCGCGCTCCTGCTGGCGGCGGCCGCTGCCGCCCAACCCACGTCGACCCGCGCGGGCCTCGCCGAGCGCATCGACGCGGTGCTCGACGTCGAGGCGTTCGACGACGCCTACTGGGGCGCGCTCGTGGTCGACGCCGAGACGGGCGAGGTCCTCTACAACCGCAACGGCGCGCGGCGCTTCGTGCCGGCCTCGAACATGAAGCTGTTCTCGACCGCGGCGGCCCTCGACGCCCTCGGGCCGGACTTCCGCTACGAGACGCAGCTCTTCGTCGAGGGCGACATCCGGGCCGGCACGCTCGAGGGCAACCTGATCGTGCGAGGCTCGGGCGACCCCACGTTCGGCGGGCGCTACACCGGCGGCGACCTCCACCTCGTCTTCCGCCAGTGGGCCGACAGCCTCCGCGCGGCCGGCGTCGAGCGCGTCACGGGCGTGGTCGTGGGCGACGACGACGTGTTCGACAACGTGCCCCTCGGCGAGGGCTGGAGCTGGGACGACCTCGTGTGGTACTACGGCGCCGAGATCTCGGGCCTCCAGTTCGAGGAGGGCACCGTCCACATGCGGGTGCGGGGCACCACGCCAGGCCAGCCGGCGCGGATCGACCTCGAGCCCGACTTCGGCTACATCCGCGTCGTCAACCAGACCACGACGACCGCCGGCGGCTCGATCCGCGAGGGCTACAGCCGGCGGCTGAGCGAGAACGTGTTCACCGTCACCGCCTCGGTGCCGGCCGGGCGCGTCGAGGAGGAGGCGGTCTCGGTCGTCAACCCGACCGACTACTTCGTCAACACGATGGTGGGCGTCTTCCGCCAGCAGGGCCTCCAGGTCGACGCCGACCAGGTGGACGTCGACGAGTGGGGGCGGCGCCCGCGCTACGACGCGCTCCGGCGGATCGCCACGCACCGCTCGCCGCCGCTGGCGGCCATCGTGGGCCAGACGAACACGGACTCGAACAACCTCTACGCCGAGCACCTGCTGCGCACGCTCGGCGCCTACGTCTACACCGGCGCCGACCTCCCGACCGGCTCGACGCACGCCGGCGTCGCCGCGGCCGAGCCGTTCCTGACCCGCCTCGGGATCGACCCCGCCTCGCTGCGGATCGCCGACGGCTCGGGGCTGTCGTCGCTCAACCGCCTCACGCCTGCGGCAACGGTCACGCTGCTGCGCGGCATGAACGACCACCCGGACCCGGACACGCGCGAGGCGTTCTACGACTCGCTCCCGCTCGGCGGCTTCACGGGCACCCTCGAGCGCCGCTACCGCTCCGGCGACGCCCGCGGCAACGTGCGCGCCAAGACGGGCTTCATCTCGGGCGCGCGGACGCTCTCGGGCTACGTGACCAGCGAGCGCGGCCGCCTGATCGCGTTCTCGCTCATGTGCAACAACTACACCGTGCGCACGCGGCGCGTGAACCAGGCGCAAGACCAGATCGTGGAGCTGCTGGCCGACTTCGAGGGGCGGTAGACCGCCTTTCGGATGGGTACGAGGTACGGGGTACTCGGTACGGTCCACGTCCGAGGCGTCGTCTCCTGTACCTGGTACCACGTACCCTGTACCGATCTTGAGGTCGCCTCGGGGTCCAATGCCACGCGTACTCATCGCCCTCCCGCTCCCGAAGGAGCTGCGCGCGTTCGCCGCCGCCCTCACCGAGGCGGGCGTGCGGACGCACCCGGTCGAGGCCCGCGTCGAGGCCATCGAGGCGCCAGCGCTGGGAGTGCTGCTGGCCGCCTCGGGGCACGGCAAGGCCCAGTTCGCGCTCACGTGCCAGCACCTCGTCGAGCAGCACGGGCCGTTCGAGGCGCTCGTCGTCGCCGGTGCGTCGGGCGCGCTCTCCCCCGTCCTGGCCCCGGGTGACGTCGTCATCGGCACCGAGGCGGTGGAGCACGACTACCGGACCCGGTTCCACGGCGAGGGGCCGCCGCCACGCCACGTCGCCTCGGAGGAGTTGGTGGAGGCGATCACAGCCGCCGCCGAGGCGGCGCGCGTCCATGTCGGGCCGATCGCCAGCGGCGACGAGGACATCGTCGAGGCGGATCGGGCGCGGGCGCTGCACGCGTCGACCGGGGCGCTGTGCGTGGCGTGGGAGGGCGCCGGCGGGGCGCGCGTGGCCGCCTTCAACGGGCTCCCCTTCGTCGAAGCCCGCGCCGTGACCGACCGAGCCGACGCCGAGGCGGCCGGCAGCTACCGCGTCCACCTCCCCGAGGCGGTCGGCAACGTGGCCCGCGCGCTGCTCCCGTGGCTCCGCGCGCGTGTCGCGTAACCTGCCTCGCAGGCCCGCCTCGGGGCAACGCGCCGTGCCCCGAGGCGGCGCGGCAGCGTTTCGGGCGTAGGGTCCGTACGGACTGGTGCTTCCCTCCTGCGTCCCCCATGCAACGCATCGCCTGGCTCCTCGTGCTCGCCCTCTCGCTCGTCGCCCTCGCCCTCACGGGGTGCGACCTCGCCGGGACAGACCCGCCGACCGACCCGGTCCCCATCGAGCTCGACGCGACGGGCAAGGCGCTCGTCGAGCAGAGCGCCGCGTTCGGGACCGGCCTCTTCGCGCAGGTCGCGGCCGACGAAGAGGACGACGTCATGCTGTCGCCGCTGAGCGCGAGCGTCGCCCTCACGATGCTCCTCAACGGGGCCGACGGCGAGACCTACGCCCAGATCCACGAGATGCTGGGCTACGCGCCGGAGCAGGACCTCGACGCCGTCAACGCGGCGTACCGGAGCCTCCGCGAGCAACTCCTCGCGGCCGACCCGAGCGTGCAGCTCGCGCTCGCCAACGCCATCTTCTACGACGAGGCCTTCGACGCCGCCTCGCCGTTCAAGGCGCCGTTCCTGGCGGCCATGCGCGGCCCGTTCGACGCGACCGTCGAGGGCCTCGACTTTGCCGCGCCCGCCTCGGTGGACGTCGTCAACGGGTGGGCCGCCGACAACACGAACGACCGGATTCCGACGGTGCTCGACGAGCTCGACCCGGACCTCGTGATGCTGCTCATGAACGCGCTCACCTTCAAGGGCGACTGGACGGCGCCGTTCGACGCCGACCTCACGGCCGACGCGCCGTTCCGCCTCGGGGACGGCACCACGACCGACGTGCCGACCATGAACGGCAAGCTGCCCGCCCGCCTCGTGGCCGGCGACGGCTACCAGGCCCTCGAGCTGACCTACGGCCGCCAGAACTTCTCGATGGTCGTCTTCCTCCCCGAGGCGGACCTGCCGGCGTTCGCCGGGCTCCTCGACGCCGGCCTGTGGACCGACGCGACGACGCGGCTCGACGCCATCGAGGCCCCGTCTGACGTCGAGGTCCGCCTGCCCCGGTTCACGTTCTCCTTCGAGCGAACCCTCAACGACGACCTCCAGGCCCTCGGCATGGTCGACGCCTTCGACGGCCGGGCCGACCTCTCACGTCTCAACGACGACCCGCGTCTCCAGGTCAGTTTCGTCAAGCAGAACACGTTCGTCGACGTGGGCGAAGAGGGCACCGAGGCGGCGGCGGTGACCACGATCGGGGTCGAGCGAACCTCCCTCGGGCCGTCGTTCGTGGCCGACCGGCCGTTCGTGTTTGCGGTCCGGGAACGGACCACCAACACGCTCCTGTTCATCGGCCAGGTGACCGATCCGTCCTGAGCCGGCCGAGGCCCCGCCTCGGAGCCATCTTGGCCTCCCCCACCCACCGCGTCGTGCCGTAACCCGCGTGTCCACCGAGGAGGTGCAGATCATCCGGGGCTGCCAGCGCGGCCGCCCCGCCAGCCAGGAGGCGCTCTACCGCCGCTACTGGTCGTTCGCCATGTCCGTCTGTCTCCGCTACACGCCGACCCGCGACGACGCTCTCGAGCTGGCCCACGACGGCTTCCTGCGCGCGTTCCGCGCCATCGACACCGTCGACCCCGAGCGGCCGTTCCGCCCGTGGTTCCGGAAGGTCCTGGTGCGCTGCGCCATCGACCGGCACCGCTCGGTCCGCCGCTACCACGCCACGCTCGCCCCCGAGGCGGAGCCGCCCGAGGTCGCCGTCGCGCCCGACCACGTCGAGGCCCTCGAGGTGGGCGAGATCCTGGCCCTCCTCGGGGCGCTGCCGGCCGTCCAGCGCGACGTGTTCAACCTCTACGAGGTCGACGGCTACGCGCACGACGAGATCGCCGGCCTCCTCGGGATCGCCGCGAGCACGTCGCGCGCGCACCTCGCCCGCGCCAAGCGCCGGCTCCGCGACCTCTACCACCAGCACATCGAGGCGGCGGCATGACGACGTTCGACGACCGATTCGCGGACCGCGTGCGCGAGGCGTTCGACGCCCACGAGGAGCCCGTCGACGAGCGGGCGCTGGCGCAGTTGCAGGCCGCCCTCGCCTCGGGGCCGGCCCTCGCCCCCGACCGGCCGTCCGCCCCCCGAGGCGCCGCCGCTCCGCCTCGGTGGCGGGGCCTGACGGTCCTTGCGGCGCTCCTCGTCTCCGCCACCGCCGCGTGGATCACCCTCCCCGATCGAGCGGCCCCGCTCGACAGTCCCCAGGAGGTCGCGACGGCCGCTGTGCCCGAGGTCGTCGCCACGCCCGAGGCCGCCCC
>JBCCQJ010000194.1:0-8591 GCA_039024395.1 Bacteroidota bacterium
GCGGGCCTCTACACCCGGTTCGCCCAGAACGAGCCGGCCGCCCGCGAGGCGTGGACGCTCGAGCTACGCGCCGTGGACGCCGCCCAACCCCCCGGGTTCATCGGCTCGGCCGCGGCCGGCGCAGCGGCCGACCGCGGGATGGACGGCCACGTCATCACCCGGTCGGCCGCTGCGCCGGCCGCGGCCGAGACGATGAAGTCGGGCAGCTGGGCGACGTCTTCGGCGCTCAGCTCGAGCGTCCACGCCTCGCGGTCGGCCTGCTCGTTCTGGGCGAACTGGGTGTAGAGCCCGGCCAGCGCCGAGCGGACCTCGGCGAAGCGCTCGCGGTCGGCGCCCTCGAGCTGCGCGCCGGCGCGGATGAAGTCCTCGCGCGTGGTCTCGAGCAGGCGGGCCTGCTGCGGCTCCAGGCCGAGCGTCTCGCGCGCCTGGTAGAGCGCGTCGATGCGCGCGAACAGGTCGGGGTTGAGCGTGATCGAGGCGCTGTGCGCCGCCAGGCGCGGGCTCATCTCGCGCTGGATCGCGCGGATCTCGTCGTTCGACGCCGAGCTGGTGAGGTTGAAGAACACCCGCGAGATGCGACCCAGCTCACGGCCCGCCTGCTGCATGGCCAGCATCGTGTTGTCGAACGTCGGCGCCTCGGGGTTGGAGGCGATGGCCTCGATCTCAGCCGTGTGGCTCGCCAGGGCGACGTCGTAGGCCGGCAGGAAGTGGGCCTCCTCGATGGCGTCCAGCGGCGGGGCGCCGAACGGCGTGTCCCAGTCCGCCAGCAGGGGGTTGGTGTCCGCGATGCCGTCGGTCTCGAACGCGTCGAGCTCGGTCGTCGCAGGATCGCTGTCTCCGGGCGCGGTGGCCGTCGCGCAGGCGGCGAGGAAGAGGACGGACAGCAGGGCCGTCAGCACGTGGGGGAATCGCATCGGTTCAGGGTCAGGGGGTGGCCTGGAGTCGGTCGAGGGGCGAACGGCGCGCCGCCTCGGGGTCTTGTCCTCGCCGGCGGGCACCGCCTCGGGGGCAGGGGTCGAACGCGCGCCCGGCGTCGGCAGGCCGTGGGAGTTCGGATCGTCGGATTGGACGCGCCTCTCGGCCGGGAGGTCCAGTCGAGTGTGTCTGCGGTTGCCTGGCCGACTCCCGGATCCTCAAGCAGGAGAAGACACCAACAGTCTAGCGTCCTCACTCCCCCGAGGTGGCCCTGGCCTCCACCGAGGCGGTCCTGGCTTGAACGCGAGTCCGTATCGCCCACCGCCTCGGGGAGCCGCGGCCCGAGGTCAGCTCTCTCCCCGAAGGCTGACGCCGACGACGGTGATCTGGGGGCGCCGGGGCCGACATCTACCTGTCATCGCGACCGACTGCGAGCGTCAGGAAATGAGACTCGCCGGCGCTCTGTCCTGCCGCCCGAGGCGGGGAGCAACAGACGAGGACTCTCCCGATCTGACGACGCGGCACCGACACCCCTAGAGCCAAGTGCCCGCTGTCATAGCGGGCCATCCCGCCGTATACCCGAGCTACTTCTCGAAGCCTAATCGACAAAGACCTGGTCTTGGATTACAGCGCCGCGCAGTAGAAGTGATGCGAATTGTCATCCCGAGTGGAGCGAAGCGGAGTCGAGCAACTGTGTTGAAAGTCAAGCGGCGCTTGCGTGCTTGGGGTCCCACGCTACGCCGTCGCGCACCACGGCATTGCACGTGACCAGCAGCTTGCGCATACATGCCACCAAAGCCACCGGGCGGGCGTACGCCCGCCCCTTCGGCTTCCCACGCCCCACCAGACGGGCATAGAGCCGACCGACGGGACCGGACGACGAGCGCGACGCCGCCAGAGCCCCCATGTAGAGCGCCGCCCGCACCGACGCGCGGCCTCCCCAGACGGTCCTGCGACCCCGGAGCGTACCGCTGTCGCGGTTGAGCGGCGCCACGCCAACCAGCGCCGCGATCTGGCCGCGACTGAGCCGCCCGAGTTCCGGCAACTCGGCCAGCAGCGTTCGCGCCAGTACCCGCCCCACGCCAGGCACGCCGCGCAGAAGATCTTCCTTGGCACGCCACACCGTACTGGCTTGCACCGCCGCGTCGAGGTCGGCGTCGACGCCGGCGAGTTCGCGCTCGAGCCACCGGACGTGCTTGGCCACGCTCTTGCGCACCGCTGCGGGCGCCATGAGCGACCGGTTGCGCTCGGCGACCAGCATGCCGACGAGCTGGCGGCGCCGAGCGGTCAGCGCGGCGAGCGCCTCCGCCTCGGCGTCTGGAACGGGTCGCGGCTCGGGGCGCACGACCTCGGCAAAGCGCGCGAGGACGGCCGCGTCGATGGCGTCGGTCTTGGCGAACTGCCCGGTGGCCTTGGCGAAGTCGCGCGCCTGGCGGGGGTTGATGACGGCCACGGGGACGCCTGCGATGGCGAGGGCCGCGACGCAGGCGGCTTCGTAGCGGCCGGTCGCCTCGACGACGACGAGGGTGGCAGCGGTCACCTCCCCGACGAGGTCGTCGATCCCGCCTGGCGCGTTGGGTGTCTGCCACGCCCTCCCGTCCGAAGTCGCCACGTCGAGGGTGGCTTTGGAGACATCGATCCCGACGAAGAGCATGGTGATAGGCTGGAGGTCTCGTCTGCCGTCCGGCCTTGCGTGAGACGAACTCCGAGCCCGCAGGGGCTGTGGTTCGGGCAACTGTTCGGACTCTGGACGAGAGGGGACGAGCCACGTGGCCCGGGCTCGACTGCGGCCTCGCGACGCTGCGGCGTGACGGGTCCGAGGGATCTACGGGCTTGCGCGCTCGGAGGCTCACGATGGGCCTCGGGCTCAACCTACAAGGGATCTCTGGCGCGCACCGCCGCGATGAGGATATTCGGCCGGACGTTGTGCTCGTCGGAGATCCTTCGACTCGCTGCGCTCGCTCAGGATGACACGGTGGATGCGGTCGCGTCCATTGCCGAACCGATGATTTCCTCTCGGCCCGCGAGTTCGAGTGGCGGTGTACCGGCGCCAGGGCCGAGCGGGTCGGCGAGTTGATCTATCGCGACCAATTTGAAAGACCTTACCCCAAATTACCAGTCTATACAACGCCTCTCCGAGGCGATCACCCCCGAACGCCGACCCGTACGACGCTACCCCGAGGCGGGGCGCTCGGAGCGGACGGTCACGCCGCCTCGGGGAGGGCGTCGATGCGCGCCTGCACGTCGAACGGGACCGGCCCGCCGGCGTCGAGGGCGACCTGGTAGAGCCACCGAGCCCGCACGCGGCCGGCCGCCTCGGCGTCCTCGCGGAGGAGGTCCGCCAGGGAGACCGCCTTCTCGGGGAGCGTCATCCCGTCCTCGGTGACAAGCGCCTCGACCTCGGCGTGGCTCATCGCGCGGATCTCGGCGAGCGGGAGGCCCGTCTCGTGGAGCCCGGCCTCCAGGATCTGCTGCGCCTCGGCGAGGTCGCCCCTCCCCTTCCCCGCCACGACCGCCGCCAGCACCTGGACGAACTGCGCGATCTGGCGCATCAGGAAGTCGCGCTCGATCACCGCCGGCCGGACGCGCCGCGCGTCGAAACGGTCCGCCCCAGCGCCGGCGCCCAGAGGTCGGACGTGTCGATGGCGTTGGTGACCGCCGGCTGGTGCGGGTCGCCCACGTCGGCGCCGTCGAGGTCGAGGACCTCGGGCGGGTTGTTCTCGGCGTCGACGAGGACCACGCGCGGGCGGTGCGTCTCGGCCTCCTCGGGGGTCATGTCGGCGTAGGCGATCACGATCACCTGGTCGCCCGGCGCCACGAGGCGGGCGGCGGGGCCGTTGAGGCAGACCGTCCGCGTGCCCGGCGCGGCGGGGATGGTGTAGGTCTCGAGCCGCGTGCCGGCGTTCACGTTGAGGACCTGCACGCGCTCGTAGGGCAGCAGCTTGGCGGCCTCCATCAGCTCGCGGTCGAGCGTGATCGAGCCCTCGTAGTAGAGGTCGGCCTCCGTCACCGTGAGGCGGTGGAGCTTCCCCTTGAACATCGTGACGGTCATGGGCGGGGGTCGTGCGTGGGGCGTGGGACGTGGGGCTCCCCCTACGCACCACGCCCTACGACCAAGGTTGTGTTGTCGATGAGGCGGGTGTCGCCGACGAACGCGGCGACGGCGGCAAGGTAGCGGCCGCTGGAAGGGCTTTCCTCCGCGAGCGTTTCAACGGGCTGGAGCGTGTCGGCGTCGACCACCTCGGCGTACTGGAGGCGCACGGCGGGCGCCTCGGCGACGGCGGCGCGCATGGCGTCGCGGACCGCCTCGGAGTCGCGCACGCCCAGGGCCACGGCCGCCTCGGCGGCGCGGACGGCCCGCGAGAGCGCGAGGGCGTCGGTTCGCTGATCTGGCGAGAGGTAGCGGTTGCGCGACGAGAGGGCGAGGCCGTCCGGCTCGCGCACGATCGGATGCCCCACGACCTCGATCCCGAACCCCATCTCGGCCGTCATCCGCCGGAGGATGGCGAGCTGCTGCGCGTCCTTCTCGCCGAAGACCGCCGCGTGGGGGCGGCAGGCGAGGAACAGCTTCGTCACGACCGAGGTGACGCCCTCGAAGTGGCCCGGCCGGTGCGCCCCGCAGAGGTGCCGGTCGAGGTCGCGCAGGCGGACGCTCGCGTACGGCGGCAGCCCGAACGGGTACATCTCAGACGCCGAGGGCGCGAACACGGCGTCGACGCCGCCCGCCTCGGCGAGCGCGTCGAGGTCGGCGTGGAGCGTGCGCGGGTAGGCGTCGAAGTCCTCGCCCGGCCCGAACTGCGTCGGGTTGACGAAGACCGACACCGTGAGATGGTCCCCGAGGCGGCGCGCGTGCTGCACCAATGCGAGGTGGCCCGGGTGGAGGGCGCCCATCGTGGGCACGAGGACCAGGCGGCGGCCGGCCGCGCGGGCCGCGTCCGCCTCGGCCTGCATCGCAGGGATCGTGGAGTGGACGGGTGGGCGAGTGTCCACGTGAGCGCGTGGGTGGGTGAAGTCGGGCACCGAGGCGCAAGTTCGCTGAGACGACGCAAACCGCGCCCTCCCTCTCCGGTACGTTCGCATCGGGCCTTCCACTCGAACACTCGTCCACTCCCCACTCGCACACTCTGATGTCCGACGTCCGCATCGAAACCGACTCCCTGGGCGAGGTCCAGGTCCCCGCCGCCGCCCTCTACGGCGCCCAGACGCAGCGCGCCAAGGAGAACTTCCCGATCTCGTCGCTCCGCTTCTCGCGCCGCTTCATCGAGGCAGTCGGGACGGTCAAGGCCGCCGCGGCCCGCGCCAACCGGTCGCTGGGGCTGCTCGACGCCGAGGCGGCCGGCGCCATCGAGGCGGCCGCGCTGCGCGTCCGCGCGGGCGACCTCGACGACCAGTTCGTGCTCGACGTCTTCCAAACCGGCTCGGGCACGTCGACCAACATGAACGCCAACGAGGTGATCGCCAACGCGGCCTCGCAGGCGCTCGGGGCGGACCTCGGCTCGAAGGCCGTCCACCCCAACGACCACGTCAACATGGGGCAGTCGTCGAACGACGTCATCCCGACGGCCATGCACGTCGCGGCGCGCGTCGCCATCGAGGCGGACCTAATCCCGGCCCTCGACCGCTTCGCCGCCTCGCTGGAGGCCAAAGCGGCCGAGTTCGACGACGTGGTCAAGAGCGGGCGGACGCACCTGATGGACGCGACGCCGGTCCGCCTCGGGCAGGAGTTCGGCGGGTACGCCGCGCAGGTCCGCAAGGGCACCGCGCGCGTGCGCCGCGCGAGCGAGGAGCTGGCCGAGCTGGCCCTCGGCGGCACCGCCACGGGCACCGGCATCAACCGCCCCGCGGCGTTCCCCGAGGCGGCCATCGCCGAGATCGCCGAGATCACGGGCTACGCCTTCCGCGAGGCCGACGACCACTTCGAGGCGCAGGCGGCCAAGGACGCCTACGTGTCGGCCGCGGGCGCGCTCAACACGCTCGCGGTGTCGCTCGTGAAGATCGCCAACGACATCCGGCACCTCTCGTCCGGCCCCACCTCGGGGCTCGCCGAGATCCAGCTCCCGGCCATCCAGCCGGGCTCGTCGATCATGCCGGGCAAGGTGAACCCGGTGATGAGTGAGGCGATGATGATGGTCGGCGCCCGCGTGATGGGCAACGCCGTCACGATCACCGTCGGCGGCCAGCACGGCAACTTCGAGCTCAACGTGATGATGCCGGTCATGGCGCACGCGATGCTGGAGTCGATCGAGATCCTGACCGGCGCCCTCGACGCCTTCCGCACGCGCTGCCTCGACGGCATCACGGCCAACCGCGAGCGCGCCCGCGAGCTGCTGGAAAAGAACCCGTCGATCGCGACCGCCCTCAACGCCGAGATCGGCTACGACCAGGCGAGCACGGTGGCCAAGGCGTCCGCCGCCTCGGGGCGGAGCGTGCGCGACGTGATTGTCGAGATGGACCTGCTGCCGGCCGACCGGATCGACGAGGTCCTCGACGTCCGCAGCATGACCGAGCCCGGCATCCCGGGCGAGTAGGCCGCGCCGCCTCGGGGGGCACACCACACCCCCGAGGCGGCCTCAGCGGTCGAGAGCGCAAAGTGGGACTTCGACCTCCTCGCTCTGCCACGCCGCGTAGGCAAGCGCTGCGTCGAGGTCGGCCCGGACGAGGTAGGGATACGCCTCGAGAACGTCGTCATGTGTCCGGCCCGAGGCGAGGAGGCCTACGAGCGTCCCCACCGTCACCCGCGTGCCGCGGATGCAGGGCTTCCCCCCCATCACAGCGGGGTCGCGGACGATTCGTTTCAGATCCGGCATGTTGGAGCGAGGAGGCGATGGACGAAGATAGGGGGAGGCTCCCACGAGCCCGCTCAGCATCACCGAGCCCCGCATCCCGGGCGGGCAACGCCGCGCCGCCTCAGGGTGCGCACCGCCGAGGCGGTGGTACTGTAGGCCCGACGATCTCCCTTCCCCGCGTCATGCCCGACCTCGTCCGCACCGCCCTCGTCATCGGCGGCGGCATCGGTGGCCTCGCGACGGCCCTCGCCCTCCGCCACGTCGATATCGAGGCCCAGGTCTACGAGCGGGCCGAAGCGTTCGGCGAGGTGGGCGCCGGCATCAGCCTGTGGCCCAACGCGACGCGCGTGCTCCGCCGCCTCGGCGTGCTCGACCGCCTCGAGGGTGGGCCGATCGCCGCACTCAACGTGCGGGCGCCGTCGGGCCGGGTCCTGCTGCGGGCGCGGACCGACCGCCACGACGCGCCTTCGCTCTGCGTCTCGCGCCCCGGCCTCATCGATGCGCTCCGCGCCGAGATCCCCGAGGCGGCGCTCCACCTCGGCAGGGCGCTCGCGTCGTTCGACGACCGCGGCGACCGCGTTGTCGCCCGATTCGCCGACGGCACCGAGGCCGAGGCCGACGTGCTCGTGGGCGCCGACGGCATCCGGTCGGCCGTCCGCGCCCGGCTCTTCGGCGACGAGGCGCCGGTCTACCGCGGCTATCCGGTCTGGCGGGGGCTGGCGCCGCTGCCAGCGTCGTTCGTGCGAGGCGAGATCTCGGAGACGTGGGGCGACGGGCGGCGCTTCGGGCTCCTGGACGTAGGCAACGGGCGGGCCTACTGGTACGCGACGGCTCTCGGGCCGGAGGGCGAGACCGAGCCGAGCGCCGACGCACGCAAGGCCGGCCTCCTCGACGCCTTCCGCACCTGGCATGCCCCGATCCCCGAGGTGCTCGCCGCAACGCCCCCCGAGGCGATCCATCGCGGTGACACCACCGACCGTCCGCCTCGGAGACCCTGGCACCGCGGGCGCGTCGTGCTGACGGGCGACGCCATCCACTCGACCACGCCGAACCTCGGGCAGGGCGGCTGCCAGGCGATCGAGAGTGCGTCGGCTCTGGCCCGTCACCTCGGGGCGGCGCCCCCCGAGGCGGCGTTCGCGGCCTTCGAGGCCGAGCGCTATGCGCGGACCGCCCGGGTCACGCGCGAGTCGCTCGCGACCGGCTGGCTGGGCGGCCTCGGCGGCGCGCTGGGCTCGGCCCGCAACGCCCTCACGGCGGCGACCCCGAGGCGGCTCTACGAGCGCAACCTCGACCGGCTGTTCCGCCACGTGGCCTGACCGCCTCGGGGCGGAATCCGCAGCGCACTGAACGCAGACGGGCGGGCGATCCCTGCGACCGCCCGCCCGCGCTCTCCCGGCGCACCGAGGGGACTACTCGGTGCGGCGGAGTCGCTTGACGGCGTAGGCGCCCCCGGCCCGGGCGAGGAGCCCGAGGCCCCCGTCCACCGGTACCTGTGGCGGTGCGCTCGGGGGCGGCGGCTGAGCGAGAGCGACGGCAGCGCCGGCCGTCAGCACGACGGCGGCGAGGGCAAGAAGCGAGGGAACGCGAGACATCGGGTTAGCGGGTGACGGTGAGGGTGCGGGCGACGACGGTGCCGGCGCCCTCGGCGCGGACGACGTAGAGGCCGGGCGCCAGCGGGCCGGTGCCGATGCCCACCACGACCTCGGCACCGGCCGCCAGCGAGCCCTCGAACGCCGTCAGGACGTGGCGCCCGAGGGAGTCGTAGACGCGGACGCTCGCATCGCCCGCCTCGGGGACGCGCAGCCGCACGCGGGCCTCGTCGGAGGCGGGGTTGGGGGCCGGCGCCGAGAGCGCGAGCGCGCTCGCCTCGGGGCCGGCCTCCTGCGAGAC
>JBCCQJ010000195.1:0-8590 GCA_039024395.1 Bacteroidota bacterium
CCCCCATCCCCCATCCTCCATGACCAACAAGGCCGTCGCCCGCCACCTCAAGCTCACCGCCGATCTCGTCGAGCTGACCGGCGGCAACCCGTTCCGCGCCCGCGCCTTCGCCTCGGGGGCGCGCACGGTCGAGCGGCTGGAGACGCCGGTCGCCGAACTCGTAGCCGAGGGCGCGCTCGCCGAGGTCGACGGCATCGGCAAGGGGCTCGTCGCCAACATCGAGGAGGTCCTCGCGACGGGCACGATGGCCGTCACGGACTCGCTCCTCCAGTCCCTTCCCCCGGGCCTCCCCGAGGTGATGCGCGTCCAGGGGCTCGGCGTCAAGAAGGTGCGGGCGCTGTGGACCGAGGCGGGCGTGACGTCGATCGAGGACCTGGAGGCCGCCGCCGTCGCGGGCCGCCTCGAAGCGCTCGACGGGTTCGGGGCCAAGACCGTCCAGAACATCCTCGCCTCGGTGGAGGAGCTGAAGGCGTACCGCGGCAAGGCGCACCTCCGCGAGGCGTACGTCGAGGCGGTCGCCGTCCGCGAGGCGCTCCGCCTGGCGGGCCTCCGCGCCGACCTCGCTGGGCCGGTCCGCCGGCAGTGCAACGTCGTCGACCGGGCCGACCTCGTCGCCGAGGGCGCCGCCGAGGCGGTCGCGGCGGCGCTCGACGCCTGGCGCCCGACGGCACTCGCCGACCGCGTCGAGGCGCGCCTGACGGTCGGGCTGCCCCTCACCGTCTGGACCGCCTCGGAGGCGGGCTACGGGCGCGTGCTGTGGGAGCGGACCGGGCCGGACGATCACCTCGAGGCGGTCCGCGCGTGGGGTGACGTGCCCGACGCCGCCGAGGAGGTCGCGATCTACGAGGCGGCCGGGCTCGCGCCGATCCCGGCGCCGCTGCGTGACGACCCGCACTGGATCGAGGTCGCCGCCTCGGGGTCACTGCCGGAGCTAATCCGGACGAGCGACCTGCGGGGGACGATCCACAACCACACGACAGCGAGCGACGGGACGGCATCGCTCCGCGAGATGTGCGAGGCGGCGCGGGCGCGAGGGCTGACCTACTTCGGGGTCTGCGACCACAGCCGGAGCCTCCAGATCGCGCACGGGCTGAGCGTGGACGACCTGCTCGTGCAGATCGACGAGGTGGCCGAGGTCAACCGGGAGTACGCCGAGGCGGGCACCGACTTCCGCGCCTTCTCGGGCTCCGAGGTGGACATCCTCAGCGACGGGTCGCTCGACTACCCGGACGACGTGCTGGCCCGCCTCGACGTGGTCGTCGCGAGCGTCCACACCGGCTTCCGGATGACGGAGGACGAGGCGACGGCGCGGGTCGTGGCCGCGGTCTCGAACCCACACGTGAGCGTGCTCGGCCACCCGACGGGCCGGCTCCTGCTCCGCCGCGAGGGCTACCCCCTCGACCACGAGGCGGTCCTCGACGCCTGCGCCGCGCACGGCGTGGCGGTGGAGCTGAACGCCAACCCGTGGCGCCTCGACCTCGACTGGCGCTTCGTCCGCGGGGCCGTCGAGCGGGGCGTGCTCGTCTCGATCAACCCCGACGCGCACTCGGTCGACGGCCTCGACGACACGCGCTGGGGCGTCGCGTCGGCCCAGAAGGGCGGGCTCACCGCCTCGGGGTCGCTGACGTCCATGTCAGCCGACGGCCTCGCCGACTGGCTCACCGCCCGAGGCGCCGCGGGCTGATGACGGGAGTATTGGATTCCGACGAATGCGGCTGGTGGTGCGTACCGCGTGGTGCGTGGTCCGGCCGAAGGGCACGCAACACGAAGCATGCAACCGGGCACAACCTGACAGGGCTGGTGTGACGCAGCGCTAGGGCGTGTGGACAATCACCCAGATCGGCGCGGACGGTCCAGATTCCGCCTTCGCCGCGTCGCACTCGTCGTCCGGGGCTACGGCCCCGACCTCCTCGCGCTTCTTGCGAAGCCAGAATCATGACCTCGTTCGCGCCTGACCTCGCGAATGTCCACACGCCCTAGCTTCCGGTCCTCTCTCGCCTCCATGTCTCGCGCGCTCCTCTTCGTCGGCATCGTGCTGGCCGTCCTCTTCGGACTGGCCGCGACGGTCGGCGTGCTCGCCTATGGCAACGAGCCGCCGCGCGACGGCCGCCTCGAAGTGGACGGCCTGACGGAGCCCGCCACGATTGCGTGGAGCGACAGCGGCCACGTCTGGATCGAGGCCGACACCGAGGCGGGGCTCGCCGCCGGGCTGGGCTACCTCCACGCGGCCGACCACGGCTGGGCCACGATGCTGTGGCGGCAGGCGGCGCGCGGCGAGCTGGCCGCGTGGCTGGGCGCCGGCGCCCGTCCGCTCGACCTCCACGCGCGGACGCTCGGGCTGGGCGACCTCGCGCGGCAGACCTACGCGTCCCTCCCCGAGGCGGAGCGCGCCCTCCTCGACGCCTACGCGCGCGGCGTCAACCGGGCGTTCGAGGAGCCGGGCGTGGCCCAGAGCGACGCCTTCATCGTGGCCGACGTCGTGCCCGGTCCGTGGGAGCCGTGGGACGCGCTTGCCGTCGAGCGGCTGCACCTCTACCTCGGCGCGCCCGCGCTCCTGGCCGACGCCTCGTGGCGCGTCGCCCGCGCCGACTCGGTGGTGGGCGCCTTCGCGACGGCCGACTCGACGTTCCGCGCCCGCCTCGGGGCCTACGCGACCGGCTACGACCGGGTGTTTGTGACAGGAGAGGGCGCCGACCGGATGCTCGTCCGCCACATTGCCGCGGGCCGGTCGGCGCTGCCGCTGTTCGCGCCGGTGGCGCTCCGCCTCAGGGACGTCGAGGCCGTGGTGGCGTCGGTGCCCGGGTCGCTCGTCACGCCGAGCGGGTGGAGCGGCGGCCTCGGGTGGGGCCTGCTCCTCGGCGCGCCGGTCACGCTGGAGCGCTACGGTGGGGCAGCGCCTCCACGCGTCTTCAGCCGGATCGTCGAGCGCGACGGCGACGAGACGCTGCTCTCGGTCGCCCGCGACGCCTCGGGGCTCGTCCTGCGGCCCGGCCGCGCGGCCCCCGAGGCGGACTCGCTGGCCGTCGCGGACTCTACCGCGGCGACCGGCTGGCGCGTGCGGTGGGCCGGCTTTGGGCTCGGCACCGACCTGGGGGCGTTCCGGCAGCTCTGGTCCGGGCGGCTGTCGTCGGAGCCCGGCCGCCTCGGGGAGGGATTGGCGGCGACGCGCGCGGGCGTGCGGCTCCTGGGTGCGCCGGCCGTCGCGACGGCCGAGGCCGAGTTCGCGCTCGTGGCCCGCGACACGCTCGCGCGCCGTGCCGCTCGCGTGCTCGCCGACTCGATAGGCGGGGTTCGCGCGGAGCCCGAGCGGGGGCTGTCGAGCGTATGGGCTCGTGAAACGCTGGACGGGCTCCTCGCAGCCCTCGGTTCGCGCGACTCGCTCTCCGACGCGCTCCGGGTCCCCTATTCCTACCTCCGCGGGTGGGACGGCGCCTACGCCCCCGAGGCGGTCGCCCCATCGATCTTCGAGTGGTGGCTCGTCTCACACCGCGACCTGACCGGACAGCTTCCCAACCTGGCCGACTCCCTCGACGTGGCGCTCCTCCCCTACACGCTCGGCATCGCGCGCGCGGAGCTGCGGGATCGTCACGGCACCCTTCCCTACGGGTGGCGCTGGGGTAGGCTTCAGGACGTCCCGGCGTATCCGCTCCTGGGAGAGCGCGAGACCGCTGCCGCCCGCCGCTTCCGCACGCCGCTGGGTCCGCCCGGCGGGCACCCGACGTCCCTCCTCCCCGGCCCCAGCCTCGTGTTCGACGAGGCGCCCCCAGGCGTCGCCGTGTGGTCGATCGCGACCCGCCTCGGGGACGGACGGACGACAGTCGTGGCTCCGGGAATGCGTCCGCCCCCGACCGGCGCGTCCGATGCGCCGGCCGTCGCCGGGGGCATGTCGCTCGTTCTCGATCCCGGAGCGCCCGTTCCGGCGCGCCGTCTCCTTCTCGTCCCCCCCGAATAGTCTATGTCCTCCCCCCTTTTCGTCGGCCTCGATGCCGGCGGCACGAAGACCGCGGTGCTCGCCGCCACCGACGGCGAGCCGGTCCGCCTGCGAGGGCCGGGCGCGCAGATCCTGCGCGACGATCCCGAGGCGGTCGCCGACACGCTCGCCGGGCTCGTCGAGGAGGCCCGGACGTCCCTCGGCGCGACGGACCTCGGCGGGGTGGCCGTCGGGATCGCCGGGGGCGGACGCACGGAGACGCGGCAGAGCCTCGCGGCTGCGCTTCGCTCCCGCCTCGGCGGCGCCGAGGTGGCCGTGACGCACGACGCCGAGATCGCCCGTGCGGCGGCCTGGGGCGACACCTCGGGGGCGCTGCTGCTCGTCGGCACCGGGTCGCTCGTCTACGCCCGCACCGAGGCGGGCGAGACGCTGCGCGCCGGCGGCTGGGGCGCCCGCCTCGGCGACGACGGGAGCGGGACCGCGCTCGGCCGCGCCGCCCTCCGCGCCGTGCTCGCCGCGTACGACGGCGGCCCGCCGACGGCGCTCGCCGAGATTGCCGCCCAGGACTTCGACCTTCCGAATGCCGACGCCGTCATCGAGGCGGTCTACGGCGCGCGCCGCAACGTGGCCGCGTTCGCGCCGCTGCTGCTGGCGGGCGTGGACACCGACGACTGGGTGGCCGGCTCGATCCTGACGCGCGAGACGAACGCGCTCGGGCAACAGGCCGGCTGGCTTGCCACCCGCGCCGGCGACGACATCGCCCGCCGCCTCGCCTACACCGGCGGGCTCGCGGGCGAGGCGGTCTACACCGCGGCCCTCGAAGCCGCGCTGGAGCGCCACCTTCCGGGGTGGGCGATCTCGCGCTCCGAGGCGGAGCCGGTCGAGGGCGCGCTCGCGCTCGCCCGCCGCCTCGGGGCGGCCACCGAGGCGACGTAGATCCGGACGGAAGGGGCGTCGTTCGTGGGGCGTGGGACGGAGGTCTCGACCACGGCACGCCACATCGCACGGATCCCCACGCCCGACGGCCCACGTCCCAGACTGGAGGCGACACCCGTCTCGCCTGTCACTCTACTCGATCGACCCCGGCGGGTAGTCGGCCGGGTCGAAGTCGGGCTCGGGGAACTGCGGGTCCATCGACCCGAGCGTGTCGACCAGGATCTGGCTCACGAGGGCGTCGCGGAACCACCGCGTCTCGGCCGGCACGACGTACCACGGCGCCGCCTCGGTGCTCGTGCGTTCGAGGGCGATCTCGAAGGCCCGCATGTAGTCGTCCCAGAGGGCGCGCTCCTTGAGGTCGTCGGGGTTGAACTTCCAGTGCTTGTCCGGGCGTTCGAGGCGGCGGCGGAAGCGTTCGAGCTGGTAGTCCTTCGAGATGTGGAGCATCACCTTGACGACGCGCGTGCCGGCGTCGGCGAGGACTGCCTCGAAGCTCCGGATGTGGTCGTAGCGCCGCTCGATGACGTCGGGCGGGGCCCACTCGTGGACGCGCACGATCAGCACGTCCTCGTAGTGCGACCGGTTGAAGACGCGGATCATGCCCTTCCGCGGCGCCTTGGCGTGGATGCGCCACAGGAAGTCGTGGCTCCGCTCGAGCGTGCTCGGCGCCTTGAAGCTGGCCACGCGGACGCCCTGCGGGTTCATCGGCCCGAACACCTTCTCGGTGGTCGAGTCCTTGCCGCCGGCGTCCATCGCCTGAAAGACGAACAGGACCGACTGCTCGCGCTCGGCGTAGAGCGCCTCCTGGAGGTCGCGCGCCCGGTCGATGTTGGCGTCGTGGATGGCGTCGGCCTCGTCCTCCGTCAGCCCGCCGTCGGCCTCGGTGGGCCGCTCCCCGAGGCGGACGGGCTGGCCGGGGCGGATGCGAAACGCCTTGGTGTCGATGCGGTCGGCCATCTATCGGCCGAACAGCTTGCCGAGCGCGGCGCGGCCGGCCGACGCCAGGAGGTCGTCCTGGATCGACCCGTCGCCGTCCTTGTCGAGGAAGCCCGAGAGCGCCCCGAGGAGGCCGTCCGGCGCGGCTTGCTGGGCGCGCGTGGCCTCTTGGGCGAGGATGCCCGAGAGCCCCGCCTCGTCGAGGCCGGCCTGCCGCTTCTGGCGGCCGAGCGCCGCCATCACGATCGGCGCGAGGATGGGGAGCAGCTTGCCGACCTGTCCCAGGTCCAGACCGGACGCCTGGGCGACGCCCTGCTCGAGCTGGGGCCGCTGCCCGCCGAGGATGTGCCCGAGGATGCCGCCGCCGTCGGCGGCCTTGCCGCTCACCTGTCCGCCGAGGAAGCCCCCGAGGTTGTCGAGCAGGGACCCGTCGTGGTCGCGGTCGAGCGCGCTCGCGAGCGACTGCGCGCCCTGCGTGGTGTTGGTGTTGCGGTTCATCGCCGCGAGAATCGCGGGGAGGGCCGCCGCGACGGCCGTCTGCGTCTGGCTTTGGTCGGCGCCGATGGCGCTCGCGAGCTGGCCCATCTGAGCGCCGCCGATGTTGTCGGCGAGGAGGTCGAGGATGCCGTTCATAGAGGTGTAGAGGGAGAGGGTCGGGGGAGGGTCTCGCCCGTACCCCAGTCCCGTACCCCAGGGTCCACGAGGCCGACGGGCATCCACCCGCGGAGGGCGTTCGAGAGAAACAGGGCGTCGGCCGCGCGGAGGTCGTCCGGCGTCAGGACGCGCTCGCCCGCCTCGGGGCGCGTCGCGAGGACGTGGGCGCGGTAGACGCCGCCGAGCCCGCCCGACGCGAGCGGCGGCGTCCACAGACGGCCGTCGACCTCGGCCCACACGTTCGTGCGCGTTCCCTCGGTCACCTCGTCCTGGTCGTTGACGAGAATCGCCTCGTCGGCCCCGAGGCGGCGTGCCCGCTCGAACCGCGCGCGGTAGGCCTCGCGGTCGGTCGTCTTGTAGGTGCAGACCGCCGAGCCCGCCTCGGGGAACGGCTCGGGGTCGATCCAGGCGGTCCGGAACGGGTCGTCGCCGAGCGGCCGCGCCGTCACCTCGACGTCGCCCTCCGGCCCGACGGTCAGGCGGAGGCCCTGCGTCTCCTCGCCCATCTCCGCCTCGATGTGCTGGCGCACCGCCCCGAGGCGGACCGGGTAGCCGAACGCCTCGGCGCTCGCCCCGAGGCGGGCGAGGTGGCGGTCGAGGAGCGCGACCCGGCCGTCCTCGGCGCGCATCGTTTCGAGCAGACGGGGCCTCACGAGGCGAGGTCGGTCAGCACGCGCGCCTTGAGCAGGCACTCGGCGTACTCGGCCTCCGCCTCGGAGTCCCACACGATCCCGCTGCCGACGTCGTAGCGACCTTCGCCGCCCGAGACGACGGCGGTGCGGATGGCCACATTGAACGCGCCCGTCCACCCCGAGGCGGCGAGCCCCGAGGCGGCCGGAGCCGCGTAGCCGATGGCCCCGCAGTAGACGCCTCGGGGGGCGACCTCCAGCCCGCGGATGATCTCCATCGCGCGGAGCTTCGGCGCGCCCGTCACCGACCCGCACGGGAAGAGCGCCCGCATTGCGTCGCCGAGCGTCGCGTCGGGAAGCAGATCCGCCTGGATGGTCGACGTCATCTGGGTGACGGTCGCGTAGCGCTCGGCCTCGAACAGCGCCGGCACGCGCACGCTCCCCGCCTCGGCGACGCGTGCGAGGTCGTTGCGCAGCAGGTCGACGATCATCAGGTTCTCGGCACGGTCCTTCGGGCTGGCTTGAAGGGCCTCTCCGAGGCGCTGGTCGGCGGCGGCGGTGCCGCCTCGGGGGGCGGTCCCCTTCATCGGCCGAGCGGTGATGGTGCGGCCCGCCTCGGGGGCGCCGGCCTCGGCGGCGTCGACGCGGAAGAACAGCTCGGGCGACACCGACGCGACGGCGGCCTCCCCGAGGCGGAGAAACGCACCGTAGGCCACCTCCTGGCGAGCCCGAAGTGCCGCGAACAGCCCCAGCGCGTCGCCGTCGAGGCGGAAGCGGAACGGCGCGGTCAGGTTGATCTGGTAGACGTCGCCCTCGCGGATGTGGCACCGGACGGCGTCGATGCGCTCGGCGTAGGCCGCCGCGTCAAGCGCAAACTGGACCTCCCCGAGGCGGGGCATCGGGAGCCCGGCCAGCGCGGCGTCGAGGGCCTCGGCCGAGACCGCCTCGGGGGCATCGTACACGCCGAACCAGCCCACCGGGAGGGTCGGATCGGGGTCTGCTCCCACGAAACGGTCGGGCTCGAGGGCGTAGCCGGCCTCGTAGCTCAGCGCGCCGGCGACATGGTGCCCCACGCCGAGCGCGGCGTCGAGGCGGTCGAGGAGCGCCGGCACCTCCCCGAGGCGGTCGGTCCGCAGGATCTCGCGCGGAGACGCGAACAACAGCGCGCCCCGGCGGCCGGTGTCGGCGTCGGGGCGCGGGGCATCGAGGAGGACGGTGCCGGGCGAGCGGAGGGCGTGGAGGAGCGAGGACACAGAGCCGGGGGGAAGGCTCGGTCTACGACCTCGCGGGGCCTGCGATCCGCCTGGAGCGCCTTCGGGTCGCTCGGAGGAGTGGAGGGAATGGAGGGCGCGCTCCGCGCGAGAAGGACTGAACGACTATGGGCTGAAAGCCCATAGGTTGGATTCCGGCTCAAAGCCGGGGTTTCGGCTCAAGTCGACTCCAAGAGGCGCGCTCCAAGCGCGTCACTCCAGAATGAAATTCTCCGTCCCGTTCGGACCCTCGC
>JBCCQJ010000196.1:0-8588 GCA_039024395.1 Bacteroidota bacterium
CGAATCTACCGCCACGACAAACCCCGAGGCGGGTTCCCCCACCCTGGCTGCGCCGACCGATCGGCTCTCCCCAAGGGAGAGGAGACGTCGCCGGAACCCTTTCGCACCCCGCCTCGGGGACGCCATGATCCAGATCACCGGCACGTTCCTCGACGAGGTCACGCACGACATCTCGGCCCACAACTGGGGACCCGAGGAGTGGGCGCGCGACTTCGACGCCATGAAGGCCGTCGGCATCGACACCGTCGTCCTGATCCGCTGCGGCTACCGGCGCCGCATCACCTACCCGTCGGCCGTCCTGGCCGAGCAGATGGGCGCCTACCCGGTCTACACCGACCTCGTCGACCTCTTCCTCACCGAGGCGGAGCGCTGCGGCATGGATTTCTACTTCGGCACCTACGACAGCGGCACCTACTGGACCGAGGGCCGCTTCCGCGAGGAGGCCGACCTCAACAAGGCCGTCGCCGACGAGGTGGTCGCGCGCTACGGCGACCGGGCCGCGTTCCGCGGCTGGTACATCAGCCACGAGATCGACGCCTACGACGAGGGCGTGATGACGGTCTACGAAGACCTCGCGGCGCACCTCCGCGCCCTGCGCGACCAGCCCATCTTCATCTCGCCCTACATCCGCGGCATCAAGCAGTTCGGCGACGCGGCGATCTCCCTCCGCGAGCACGTGGCGTCGTGGACCGACGTGTTCGCCCGCCTCGAGGGCAAGGTCGACGTGGTTGCCTTCCAGGACGGCAACGTGTCGCTGGGCGACCTCCCGGGCTTCCTCGCCGAGAACCACCGGCTGGCCTCGACCTACGGCCTCACGTCGTGGAGCAACGTCGAGTCGTTCGGGCGCGACGTCCACATCAAGTTCCCGCCCATCGACCACCGCGTCCTCCGCTACAAGATGGAGGCGGCCGCGGCGGCGGGCGTCGACAAGCTCATCACGTTCGAGTTCTCCCACTTCATGAGCCCGCACTCGATCTACCCCGCGGCCCGCAACCTGTTCATGCGCTACGTCGAGTTCCTGGAGGCGCAGGGCGTCGACGGCTCCGAGGCGCGCGCCATCGCCGAGGCGGCCCGGTGATCGAGGTCCGCCACGCGCCCGCCGACGCGGCCACGCTGGGGCGCCTCCGCCAGCGCTACGAGACCGAGCTGTTCGAGCGCGTCCTCCCGTTCTGGGAGCGCCACTCGCCCGACCGGGTCCACGGCGGCACGTTCAACAACCTCGACCGCGACGGGGCGGTCTACGACGAGACGAAGCACGTCTGGCTGATGGGCCGCCAGGCGTGGATGTTCTCGCGGCTCTACCGAACCGTCGAGCCGAGGCCGGAATGGCTGGACCTCGCCCGCCTCGGGGTCGAGTTCCTGCGCGCGCACGCCGTGCGCGACGACGGGATGGTGTACTTCCACCTCGCGCGCGACGGACGGCCGATCTACCGGCAGCGGAAGATCTTCTCGGAGTGCTTCACTGCCCTCGCCCTCGCCGAGCACGGCCGCGCCGCCGAGCGCCCCGAGCTGATCGCCGAGGCGGAGGCGATGCTGGAGCGGATCTTCGCCTGGGCCGAGGACCCGACCGAGATCGGACGCCCGCAGCTTCCGGGCCAGACGCCCGCGATCGCGCTGGCGGTGCCGATGATTCTCCTTAACCTGATCGAGGAGATCGGCGGGGACGACTGGACACGGTACTCCGCCGAGGTCGACCGGCTGCTCGCGCGTGTCCGCCTGCACGTCCACGACACCGAGGCGGGGCTGGAGGTCCGCGAGACGGTCGGGCCGGACGGGTCGTTGCTCGACGGACCCGAGGGCCGGCTCCTCAATCCCGGCCACGCCATCGAGGCGGGGTGGTTCGTGCAGCACTGGGCGCAGCGCCTTGGGGACGACGATCTGGGCGACCTCGCAGTGCGGATCGTCCGGGCGTCGTACCGCCGCGGGTGGGATGCCGAGCACGGCGGGCTGTTCTACTTCCTCGACGCCGACGGTCACTCGCCGACACAGCTCGAGTGGTCGATGAAGCTGTGGTGGCCGCACTGCGAGGCCCTCTATGCCCACCTCCTGAACGCCTCGCTGACCGGCGCCGAGGCGGACTGGGCGGCGTTCCTCGAGACCGACGCCTACGCGTTCGACCGTTTCCCCGACGCCGAGCACGGCGCGTGGTTCGGCTACCTCGACCGCGAGGGGCGCGCGACGCACCGGTTCAAGGGCGGGCCGTACAAGGGGTGCTTCCACGTGCCGCGCGCGCTGTGGCTGTGCTGGGACCGCCTCGGGGCGATGGAGGCGGCGGCGCGGTAGTCGATCTCCCCCGCCCGGCACCGCCTCGGGGGGCGCCCGTCCGAACAGGAGCGAGGGTCGTAGGGGCACGCCGCTGGCGTGCCCGACTCGACCGCCGCCTCGGGGCCGGACGGTGTGCCGGAGTTGTCGCCCCCCTCCCGGCGTCTCCCCGCCGGGGGGAGGAGAACAAATAACACCGAGGCGGTCGGCCCCGAGGCGGTGTCGCCGGGGCCGATCGCTCAGACGGCGGTCTGTGGTCCGTCGTCCGTGGTCCCCCCCCGAGGCGGCGGTCTCTCGCCCAGCGTGTCAGATGCAAACGTTTCCGTACTTTTGGGAGCACACACGCCCGCCCGATGACCACGCTGAAAGACGTAGCCCGCCACGCCGGCGTCTCGTTCAGCACGGTCTCGCGCGCGATCAACCACCCCGACAAGGTCCAGGAGGCGACGCGGACGCGCATCGAGGCGGCCATCCGCGACCTCGGCTACCAGCCGCACCGGGCGGCGCGGCGGCTGCGCGGGCAGGGCGCCCACGCCCAGATCTTCGGCCTCATCATCCCCGACATCGAGAACCCGTTCTACTCGGGCATCGTGCGCGGCGTCGAGGAGCGGGCCTACGCCGAGGGCTACGCGGTCATCCTCTCGAACACGAACGAGGACGCCGACCGCGAGCGGTTCTACCTCGACGTGCTGCGCCAGGAGGCGGCCGCCGGCGCCATCCTGCCACCGTTCGGCGACGGCTCGACGCCCGACCCCGACACGCTCCCCTTCCCGGTCGTCTGCTTCGACCGCCGCCCCCAGGCGGACGTCTTCGACACCGTCGTGGTCGACAACGCGCAGGGCGCCTTCGAGGCCGTCTCGCACCTCGCCGGCCTCGGCCACGCGCGCATCGGGATGATCGCCGCCTCGCGCGACCTGACGACCAGCCGCGAGCGGACCGCCGGCTACCACCGCGCCCTCGCCGCCCACGGCATCGACGCCGACCCTGCGCTCGTACGCAGCGGCGACCCGCGCCCCGAGGCGGGCTACCAGCTCGCGCTCGACCTGCTGCACCACGACCCGCCGACTGCGCTCTTCGTGGGCAACAACGTGCTCACGATGGGGGTGCTGGAGGCCGCGCACGAGCTGGGCGTCTCGATCCCCGGCGACCTCGCGCTCGTGACGTTCGACGACCCGCCGTGGACGCGCCTCGTGACGCCGCCGCTGACGGCCGTCCGCCAGCCGACCTTCGAGATCGGCCGCCGCGCCGCCGACCTCCTCCTCGCCCGCATCGCCGAGCCGGACCGGCCGGCCGAGACGGTCACGCTCCAGACCGAGCTGATCGTGCGGGGCTCGTGCGGCGCCCCCGTGCGCGCGTGACCCCGAGGCGGCTCTCGCTCGACGGCGCCTGGACCCTCACCGAGGCGGGCCAGGGCGAGGCGATCCCCGCCTCGGTGCCGGGCGTGGTGCACCTCGACCTGCTGGCGGCCGGGCGCATCCCGGATCCCTACGTCGGCGCGAACGAGCGCGACGTGCAGTGGGTGGGCGAGCGCGACTGGACGTACCGCCGCACGTTCGACGTGCCGGCCGACCTCCTCGACGCGACTGCCGTCGACCTCTGCGCCGACGGCCTCGACACGCTCGCGACGGTTCACGTCAACGGCGTGCTCGTGGGCGACGTCGACAACATGGTCCGGCGGTGGCGGTGGGACGTGGGGCAGATTCTCCGGGAGGGCGAGAACGAGATCGAGGTCGCCTTCCGGAGCCCGCTGGAGCCCATGGCCGCGTGCCAGGCCGAGCGCGTCCTGCCCGAGTGGCACGGGCCGCTGGAGCCCGCCGGGCGCGGCTACGTCCGCAAGTCGCCCGCGACGTTCGGGTGGGACTGGGGGCCGGTGCTCCTCACGCAGGGCATCTGGCGGTCGATGTACCTCGAGGCCGTGCCCGTCGCCCGCCTCGGGGACGTCCACGTGCGGCAGACGCACGCCGACGGGCGCGTCCGCCTCGGGGTCGAGATCGAGACCGAGGGGCAGGCGACGCGCGCCGAGGTGGTCGTCCGCCTCGGGGATGCCGAGGTCGCGCGCACCGAGGCGGAGGTCGGGGAGAACGCGGCCCGCGCCCGCGTCGAGATCGAGGAGCCGGAGCTGTGGTGGCCGAACGGGATGGGCGACCAGCCGCTCTACACCGTCCGCGTGACGCTCTTCGGCGGCGACACCGAGACGGACGTCTGGGAGCGGAGCGTCGGCCTCCGCGAGATCCGCCTCGTGCGGGAGTCGGACGAATGGGGCGAGTCGTTCCGGTTCGAGGCCAACGGCGTCCCGTTCTTCGCCAAGGGCGCCAACTGGATTCCGGCCGACGCTCTCATCCCGCGCGTGACGGCAGCGCAGACGGACGACCTCTTGCAGAGCGCGGCCGAAGCGCACATGAACATGGTCCGCGTGTGGGGCGGCGGCGTCTACGAGACCTACGCGTTCTACGACGCCTGCGACCGCCTCGGGCTGTGCGTCTGGCAGGACTTCCTCTTCGCCTGCTCGGCGTACCCCGGCGACGACGCGGCCTTCCGCGGGAACGTCCGCCTCGAGGCGGAGGACGCGGTGCGGCGGCTCCGCCACCACGCCTGCCTCGCGCTGTGGTGCGGCAACAACGAGATCGAGCAGGGCCTCGTCGGCCCCGAGTGGGTCGCCCCCAGCGCGGAGGGCGACGGGCAGATGGCCTGGGCCGACTACGACCGCCTGTTCAATCATCTCCTCCCTGAGGTGGTGGGCGCCCTCGACCCGGACACCGACTACTGGCCCGGCAGCCCGCACACGCCCGGCGACCGCGCCGACTTCAACAACCCCGACCGCGGCGACGCGCACCTCTGGGACGTGTGGCACGGCCGCAAGCCGTTCGAGTGGTACCGGACGGCCCACCACCGCTTCTGCTCGGAGTTCGGCTTCCAGTCGTTCCCCGAGATGCGGACCGTCGAGACCTACACCGAGGCGGAGGACCGCAACGTGACGAGCTACGTCATGGAGGTCCACCAGCGGAGCGGCGCCGGCAACGCGCTCATCCTGCACTACCTGCTCGCGTGGTTCCGCCTGCCGACGGACTTCGGGATGACGCTCCGCCTGAGCCAGATCCTGCAGGGCCTCGCGATCCAGTACGCCGTCCAGCACTGGCGGCGGTCGATGCCGCGCGGGATGGGCACGCTCTACTGGCAGCTCAACGACTGCTGGCCCGTCGCGAGCTGGTCGTCGCTGGACTATTTCGGCCGGTGGAAGGCGCTGCACCACCTCGCGCGGCGGTTCTACGCGCCGCTCCTGGTCTCAGGCGTCGAGGATGGCCCCGAGGTGACGGTCCACGTCACGAGCGACCTCGGGGAGACCGCCTCGGGGTGGGTCGTGTGGACGCTGACGGACCTGGAGGGCGCGGTCGTCCGCGAGGGCCGCCTCGGGGTGGAGGCCGCGCCGCGCGCCAACACCGAGGCGGGGACGCTGGATGTTGCGGCTGAGGTCGAGGCGCACTCGCCTCGGGGCCTGATCCTGTGGCTGGCGTTTGAGGTGGACGGCGAGACGGTCGCGCGCAACCTCGTCCTGTTCGCGCGGCCCAAGCACCTCGCCCTCGGCGACCCCGAGATCGAGGCGACGGTCTCCGAGGCGGACGGCGAGACGCGCGTCACGCTCTCGGCGCGGCGCCCGGCGCTCTGGGCCTGGATCGACGTCGAGGGCGCCGACGTGGGGCTCTCGGACAGCTTCGTCCACCTCCGGCCGGGCGACCCGCAGACGATCACGGTCCGGTCAGACCTCGACCCCGAGGCGGTGCGGGGGCGGCTGCGGGTCCACAGCCTGGTGGATACCTACGCCTAGCGCGGCCCCGAGGCGGCCTCTGTCATCCCCAACCGACAGGTCGGTGCAGGCAGCTTGTCGAGGGCTCTCGATACATGATTCGGCTGCCTCGAGGTCGGAAGATGCGAGATCGCAGACGGGCGCAGTAGCCCCGTGGACGTCTACAGTCGCTCCACAGGCGCAGGACGACCTTGCATGGTGCCTGAACGACAGGCTCCCAAAGGAACCAGGGCCTTTCAGGCAGGGTTGCGACCAACCAAGGGAGCACGCCTGAATCAGCGCGCTTGAGAACGAGAAGAAGAACCCGAGCGGACCGGCCCTCTGCTTCCTTGGCCACCTCAACACACGCGCCAACGTGCGCGTGGGCGAGGTCTCCCGCAAACGAGGACTAGTCTGCTCATGCCGACCGTTCATAGGGAGGGGCCGTACCGCTTCTACTTCTACTCCAACGAGAACCAGACCGGCGAACGCCCCGAGCCTCCCCACATCCACGTAGACCGCGACGACGACTCAGCCGAGTTCTGGATCGATCCCGTTCAGAAGGAGGAGAAGGCGAACTACGGGTTCAGCCGTCGTGAACTCCGGCGGATACTCCGTATCGTTCAGAAGAATCAAGCCCACTTGCTCGGGGAGTGGAAGAAGAGGTTCCCCGACAAGCCGAAACAGAGCCCATGACCTCGACCGCAGTCCGCGCAGCAGCCCGGGGCGCAAAGCTCCGAGTCTCCCTCAATACCGGGCAGGTGGTTGAGGTCCCTTTCGACGACTTCCCCCGACTCCGTGATGCAACGGCTGCCCAGAGAGGCGCGGTTCGCATTACCCGAGGTGGTCTAGCGTTCCGGTGGGAGGAGATCGACGAAGACCTGAGCTTAGAGGGCCTCCTCCGTGACTACCCGGTAGAAACGCCCGCGGCGCAGAGTAGCCCGACGCCGACCAGTCGCACCGGCACAAAAGGTGTGCGGGGCAGAACCGCGGTGTACCACTCGAACTACCGCAAAAAGAGGTCTCTCGCGAAGAAAGCTGCCGCGAAGGCGCGCGACAAGAAGGTGGGCAAGGACAAGAACCGGTAGGCTCTTCCCTCCAGAGGTACTCCCCCCACGGCTCCTCAAGGTAGCGTAGAGGTGACCAGAGGATGTCGGCCTCGGTGTCATCTCGCGCTACCGCGCCACCGAGGCGGTGGGCGTCGGGACCGTCCCGACGGCGGCGTCGCCGCTGACCGCCTCGCGGGCGAGCGCGATCCCGCCCAGCACACCCGCGTGGCCGCCCAGCCCGGTCGGCACGATGTAGTCGCTGAGGTCGTCGGGGAGCGGCAGGTAGCCGGCGAGCTGCTCGCGCACCGCCTCGCGGACGAGCGGGAACAGGTGGGCCTGCTTCATCACCCCGCCGCCCATCACGATCCGCTGCGGCGAGAGCGTCAGGATCAGGTTGACGAGGCCGCGGGCGAGCGTGCGCGCCTGGAGCGGCCACGCCTCGTGGTCGGGCGGGAGGTCCTGCGCGGGGCGCCCCCACCGCGCCTCGAGGGCCGGCCCCGAGGCGAGGCCCTCCCAGCAGTCGCCGTGGTAGGGGCAGACGCCCGGGAAGTCGTCGCCGGGCTCGCGGGGGATGAGCAGGTGGCCCATCTCGGGGTGCGTCCGCCCGTGGACCGGCCGCCCGTCGACGAAGCCGCCGCCGCCGATGCCGGTCCCGACCGTCAGGTAGAGGAACGAGTCGATGCCGCGCGCGGCGCCCCAGCGGTGCTCGCCGAGGGCGGCCGCGTTGACGTCGGTGTCGAAGGCGACCGGCACGCCGAGCGCGCGGCCCACGGCGCCCGCCACGTCGGCGCCCTCCCACCCCGGCTTCGGCGTGGTCGTGATGTGGCCCCACGTCTCCGAGGTGACGTCCACGTCGGCCGGCCCGAACGTGCCGATGCCGACCGACGCGACCTCGCGCTCGGCGAGGTAGGCCGAGGCGCGGTCGAGCGTCTCGGCGGGCGTCGTCGTGGGGAACGAGGTGACGTCGGCGAGGTCCTCCGGCCCCGTCCCGACGGCGCACACGAACTTGGTCCCGCCCGCCTCGATGGCTCCGAATCGTTCCATGCTTACGCGGGCGTGAGGGTGGAGGGGGAGGGAGGCGCCGCCTCGGGGGCCACGGCGCGCGTGCGGTTGGGCTCCGGCCCCAGGACGAGCGAGAGCGTCCCGCCCCCGACGACCTCGTCGTGCGAGAGCCACGCCCGGTCGAGGGGCGCCTCCCCGAGGCGGGCGGTCTGGACGTACGGCGTATCGGCCGTGTTGCCCGGCGCCTCGACCACGAACGTTCCGCCTCGGGGCAGGTGGAGCGTGGCGCGCTCGAAGAGCGGGCTGCCGAGGGTCCAGACGGGCGCGCCCGGCGCGACGGCGTAGAGGCCGAGGGCGCTCAGGACGTACCACGCCGACATCTCGCCGTTGTCCTCGTCGCCCGGCAGGCCGTCCGGCGTCGCCTCGTACATCCGGTCCATCACCTCGCGGGCGCGGCGCTGCGCCTCCCACGGCCGGTCGGTCCAGGCGTAGAG
>JBCCQJ010000197.1:0-8576 GCA_039024395.1 Bacteroidota bacterium
CCCTGTGGCTCGGGGGGGGGCGCCCTGCCGCCCCCCCCCGCGCCCCGCCCCCGGCGCGGCGGGGGGGGGGCGGCGGCCCGACGGGGCGGGGGCCCCCCCCCCCCCGGGGGGGGGGGCGGGGGGGGGGGGCCCACCAACCGACCCCCTGGGTCACCCCTCGGCGGTCTTCCATTACGCGGAAGACCCCTCCCCCTGTCCCTGTCCCCGAGGGAGAGGGCACGTGATCTGAAAGGCCAAAAGCGCACGCCTCCGAGCGCTCTACCGGAGGTGCTCGGCGAAGAAGGCCGTCGAGCGTGCCCATGCGGCATCGGCCGCCTCGGGGTCGTAGGCCTGGCCCGAGGGGTTCGAGAAGGCGTGCGCCGCGCCCTCGTACACGAACACCTCGTGGTCGACGTCCGCCTCGGCGAGCGCGGCCTCGAACGCTTCGACGGTGTCGAGCGGAATCGAGTCGTCGGCCTCGCCGAAGTGGGCCATCACGGGCATCTCGAGCGCCCCGAGGCGGTCGGCCTCGGTGACGGGCCGGCCGTAGTAGATCACCGCGGCGTCGAGGTCGGCAGGGAGCGCGAGCGCGGTCCGCAGCGACCACATGCCGCCGAAGCACCAGCCGACCGAGCCCACGCGCGGCGCGCCCGCCTCGACAAGGAAGGCGTGGGCCTGGCGGAGGTTGTCGGTGAGGGCGTCCTCCTCTTCCATCGCGGCCTGCATGAGCTGCATGGCGCCGTCGGGCGTGTCGGCGACCTCGCCGCCGTAGAGGTCGACCGCGAGGGCCTGGTAGCCCTCGGCCGCGAAGCGCCGGGCCATCGCCTCGATGTTGTCGTTGAGGCCCCACCACTCCTGGATCACGATGAGGCCGGGGAGATCATCGCCGCCCGCCTCGGGGCGCGCGAGGACCCCGGTGACCTCCTCCCCACCGACGGTCGCGTAGACGACGCGCTCGGTCGTGACGGCCAGGGTGTCGGCGCCGTCGGTCATCCCCGAGGCGGCGGGCGTCTCGCCGTCGTGCTGCTCGCGCATGTCGCCGGCGTAGTCCGCCTCGGCGTCGGGCTGGCAGGCGGCGAGGGCGGCGACGAGGACGAGGGAGCAGAGGACGCGCATGGTCGGCGGGGCAAGTGGAGTGGTCCAACGCCCCGAGGCGGCGCAGTGTCCCCCGCGTAGCTTGGCGACGTGAGCGACCACGTCCCCGTCATCCCCTACGTCGCCGAGCTGCAGCGCAAGGCGATCCACCTGCTGGCGCTCGTGCTGCCGGCGGCGATCCTGGTGCTGCCCCGCCCCACAGCCCCGATCGTGCTGACGGTCCTCGCCGTTCTCGCCGTCGGGCTGGACGTGGCCCGGCAGCGCGTGCCGGCGGTCCGCCGGCTGCTCGTCGACAAGGCGTTCGGGTGGATGATGCGGCCCGAGGAGCTGCCGCCCGAGGGCGCCCCGCTCGTGTTCAACGGGGCGGTCTGGATGTTCGCCTCGGCGGCGGTCTGCGCCTGGCTGTTTGCGCCCGGCATCGCTGCGGCCGCCCTCGCCATGCTGATGGTGGGCGACGGGGCCGCCGCGGTGATCGGCCGCCGCTTCGGGCGGACCCGCTGGCCGGGCTCGCCGAAGTCGGTCGAGGGCACCCTCGGGTACGCCGCGTTCGCCTTCCTGATCGGCCTCGGCGTGGTCGTGTGGCCCGGCTCAGGGGTCGGCGTGGGGACGGTCGCGCTCGGCGCCGGCGTCGGGGCGGCCATCGAGGCGCTGCCGATCCCGGTCAACGACAACCTGCGCGTGCCCGTCCTGTCGGGGCTGGCGATGACGCTCCTCCACCTCGGAGCCTGACCGCCTCGGGGCAACGGTGGCACCTCGCGTCTGGCGCCGCGGCATCGAGACGTCGGGAGGCGACTCACCGAGTCGGCCCAGAGGGTGCCGTACGTTGGGCCGCGCCAGTTCCCTCCCTCTGCCCGTGATCTCTCGTCTCACCCGTCGCGCCGAAGCGGTCGCCCGCCGCGTCGTCGAGCTGGAGCCGTTCCCGCAGCCTCCGCTCCGCCCGACGCACCACCCGGTCGTGCTGATGCACGGGTTCGGCGCCCTCGCCAACATCATGCAGAGCGGCGTCCTCCACGCCGAGGCGATGCACCTCCGCGGGCGCGGCGTGACCGCCTATGCCCCGCACGTCAACCCGTACGACACGATCGACGTGCGCGCGGCGGCGTGGGCGGACCGGCTGGAGCGGATCCTGGAGGAAACACAGGCCGAGCGCGTCAACCTGATCGCCTTTTCGTCGGCCGGGCTCGACGCGCGGCACCTCGCCACCGAGGCGGGCTGGGCGGAGCGCATCGCGAGCCTCGTCACCGTCTCGACGCCGCACCGAGGCACGGCTCTCGCCGGCTACGTGCTCTCGCGGCCGGATCTGCTGCGGCGCGGGGCCGTCGGGGTGATGGACTTCATGGGCCGGGCGGCCTACGAGACGGCGCCGCCCCGCGTCGAGGACGCCCTCGCCGAGCTGACCCCCGAGGCGGTCGCGGCCCGCTTCGACCCCGAGGACACGATCGACGGCGCGTGGTGCGCGTCGTTCACGAGCCGCGCCGGCAAGGGCACCAACGTCGCGATGTACCCCGGCCTCGTTCTCCCCAACCGGATCCTCTACGGGCTCCAGGGCTTCAACGACGGCATCGTGCCGACCGCCTCGGGGGCCTGGGGCGAGGACCTCGGCGTGCTCGACGCCGACCACGCGCGGCAGATCGGGCTGCGCGTGACGCCCTCGACCCGCTACGACTCGTTCGCGTTCTTCGAGGGCGTGTGCGAGCGGCTGCGGGACCGGGGTCTCTAGCCCTGCGGCGGCTCAGGGCGCGTAGACCTTCACCGAGTCGTACCGCCGGAGCTGCACCGAGCCCGGCTTGGCGCCTCGGGGCTTGGTGACGTCGCACGCGCGGCACACGTGGACGTCGACCTTCCCCGAGGCGTTCTTGGCCTTCGAGTGCTTGACGGCCAGCTCGGCCGCCTTCTTGACGACCGCGCGAGGCACCTCCTCGCCCTCGGGCGTGCGCACGATCACGTGGCTGCCCGGGGTGCCCCCGCCGACGTGGAGCCACACGTCGTTCGGGTGGGCCACCTTGAACGTCAACCGGTCGTTGTCTTTGGCCGACTGGCCGACGAGGACCTCGTAGCCGTCGATGTCGTGCGTGTCGTAGCCGGCCGTCGCAGCGGGCCGCTCCTTGCGGGGCATGGCGAAATGGGAGAAGGGAGAAGGGAAGATGGGGTTACGTCGGCGCGTGCGCGTTGGCAGGCATACGTTCATCGGAACTTTTCCCCGGCCGCACCTCCTCCACTCCTCCACTCCTCCACTCCTCCACTCCTCCACTCCTCCACTCCTCCACTCCTCCACTCCTCGTGCCCGCCACGCTCGTCACCGACTCGGTCTCTGCGGCCGCCGCCGTGCTCCGGCGAGGCGGAACGGTCGCCTTCCCGACGGAGACGGTCTACGGCCTCGGCGCCGACGCGCGCCGCCTCGAGGCGGTCGAGGCTGTGTTTCGGGCGAAGGGCCGGCCGGCCGACAACCCACTCATCGTCCACCTCAGGGAGGCCGCCTCGGTGGCCGACGTGGCCGAGGTGACGCCACTCGGCGCACGCCTGCTCGGGGCCTTCACGCCCGGCCCGATCAGCCTCGTGCTCCCCTCGCGCGGCGTGCTCCCCGAGGCAGTGACGGCCGGGCTCGACACCGTCGCCGTCCGCATTCCGTCGCACCCGGTCGCGCGCGCGCTCCTCGCCGAGGCGGGCCTGCCGCTCGTCGCGCCGTCGGCAAACCGGAGCGGGCGGCCGTCGCCGACGACGTGGGAGGCCGCCCTCGCCGATCTCGACGGGCGCGCCGACGCCGTCCTCTGCGCCTCGCCAACCGACGTCGGGCTGGAGTCGACGGTCGTCGATGCGACCGGCGCGCACGCCGTCGTGCTCCGCCCCGGCGCCGTGTCGCTGGAAGAGATCCAGGCCGTCGACCCGGGCGCCTCTCTCCTGCCCCGCCTCGGGGCCGGGCGTCTCGGGGCCGAGGCGCCGGCACGGTCGCCTGGCCTCCGCCACCGCCACTACGCGCCAGCCGCGCGCGTCCGCCTCGTCGACCGGCCCGACCCGCACCCCGAGGCGGCCTACCTGGGGCTCGACGTCCCGCCACCCGGCTACGGGCACACCGAGGTGGTGCCCGATGTCGAGACCTATGCGAGGCGCCTCTTCGCCGCCTTCCGCGAGGCCGACGCGGCTGGTCTCGCCCGCATCGACGCGCAGGCTGTCCCCGAGGCGGGGCTGGGCCGGGCGCTCATGGACCGGCTCCGCCGCGCGGCCGAGGGCTAGAACCCCCTTCGGGTCGGTACACGGTACCGGGTACGAGGTACGGCCCGAGGCGCCCTCGGCGCTCGTGTACCCGT
The DNA here is from genome assembly GCA_039024395.1 of Bacteroidota bacterium. GTDB lineage: Bacteria > Bacteroidota > Rhodothermia > Rhodothermales > Rubricoccaceae > Rubrivirga. The sequence goes on from JBCCQJ010000197.1 coordinate 4,380, forward strand.
ACCACCATGCATTTCGCTCTAGAGCACCCTTCGGGTGGGTACGAGGTACCCGGTACTCGGTACGGCTCCCGCCTGGCGCCTCGCGTCCTGTACCTCGTACCGAGTACCCGGTACCAACCGGAGATCCGCGCTAGACCGCCACCACGCCGCGCCCGACGTACATCAGCACGAAGATGGTCAGCCACACCGCGTGGCCGATGCCGGTGCCCATCGCGATGCGCTTGCGGCCCACCTCGGGGTTCTGACCGGCGAGCGCCTTCCAGCCGCGCCAGATCAGGAGAAACTGCACGACCACGAGCACCAGCCCGAGCGAGATCGACGTGTGGTAGGGCCAGGCGTTGTACTGCTCGCGCAGGACGCCCTGCATTCCGATGGTCCAGGTGGAGAACGCGAAGACGTAGAACAGGACGATCGAGCCGTTCATGGCCGTGATCGCCTTGCGGCCCGTCTCGGGCGGCGCGCCGGCGAGCACGGCCCGGACGAGCGACGGGAGCGCGAGGCCGAGGCCGAACCAGGCGGCCGCGAACAGGACGTGGAGGGCGATCGTCGCCGTGTGCAGGAGGGCCATCGGGAGGACAGGGACGTACGCTCCCCTACGCCCCGAGGCGGGCTACGATCCGCCGACGACGGCGTCGACCTCGACTTCGACCAGAAGGTCCGGCGCGATGAGCGCAGCCACCTCCACCATCGTCGCCGCCGGGCGGGCGGCCCCGAACACCTCCGCGTGGGCGCGGCCCACCGCGTCGTGGTCGCGGGCAATGTCGACGACGTACACCCGCGTGCGGACGACGTTCGCCTCGGTGGCGCCGAGGGCGTGGAGCGCGCGTGCGGCCTTCTCGAACGCGTAGCGCGCCTGCGTGTACGCATCTGCCCCGACCGTCGCGCCCTCTTCATCCACCGCCGTCGTGCCCGAGACCGCGACGACGTCCCCGAGGCGGACGGCGCGGCTGTAGCCGTAGCGGTCCTCCCAGGGCGCGCCGCCGGCGTGGTGCTGCCGCGTCACAGCGGGACCACGAACCGGACGGGCGCCGACGCGGCGGCCCGCGCGGCTTCCACCTCGGGGTCGCCGTCGTCGCCGAGCACGTCGGGCATCAGGAGGTGGACCGCCACCCCCGAGGCGGTCCCGATGAGCGCGCCCACGAGCACGTCGGTCGGGTAGTGAACGCCGTGCCAGATCCTGGTGACGCCCATCGCCGACGCCCACACGGCCGACGGCGCGATCACGTACCACTCGGGGTAGCTCAGGCTGAGCGACGTCGCGATGGCGAACGACGACGACGTGTGCCCGGAGGGAAACGAGTACGGGTCGAAGATGTCGTCCCCCATGTGCCGTTCGTCTCGGGCCTCCACGCCGTCGAGTGCCACGTACGGCCGCGGCCGGTTGATGACCCGCTTGAGGAGCACGGTGATGCCGACGGTGGTCACCTGGGCGACGCCCAGCCGGACGGCCGGGTTGAGGTCCTCGCCTGCGACCGCCGCGCCGGCGAAGAGGGCGGGCGCGGCGCCGTAGTAGGCCGGGTACGCCGACTCGTTGACGAGGTGCATCGGGATGGTGAACGCCGGCGCCTCGATCTCGTAGATCGACCGGAACACAGCGACCTCGTACGGCTCGGTGTCCGGCGGAAGGTCCGGCAGGTCCTGGGCGGCGGCGGCGCCTCCGAGGAGGGCCAGGAACAGGGCGAGGCGCATGGCCCGAAGCTACCGCCTCGAACGCGCGACGCCGCCCGGCCGAGACCGAACGGCGCCGCTGGCCGACCGCCTCGGGGAGGCCCCGAGGCGGCGCGCGGGTTACCCCCCGAGTAGGGCGCGGACCTCCGCGTCGAGGGCGTCGGCCGACGCCTCGACCGACCGATCGGTCGTGTCGATGACGGTCAGGTCGAGCGCGTCGGCCTGGCCCTTGAGGTAGGCGGCCCACTGGTTCATCTGCGCCGTGGCCAGGCCGGGCTGGCCGCGCGCTGCGAGGCGGGCGTTCCGCTCGGCGTGCGCGCAATCGATCAGAATCACCCGGCCGTCGGCGCCACGCTGGGCAAGCGCTTGAAGCGCCTCGTGGGGCCGGAACTGGCTCTCGAGAACCGACACGCGGTGGCCGCTGGCGTTCGCCACGAGGCGGTCGACCCAGGCGCCGAGCGCCTGGCGCTGCCACGCCTCGGGACTGCCGGCCTGGGCGGTCATCTCCGAGGCGGACGGGACGCCTTCGCGATCCGCGTGGTGGACGCCGACGCCGGCGAGGGTGCGGGCGGCGAGGGCCTCGGCGAGGGTCGTCTTGCCGGCACCCGACGCGCCGGTGACGAGGAGGATTCGATGGGTAGACATGGCATGAGGGTCATGCCCAGGCGTTCCGCCTCGGGGCCGCGCGGCGGTCCGAGGTCGATGCTGGGCGAAAGAATGTCATCGCAGGGTCCCCGCCTCGGGGAGCTGCGCCGGAGCGTCACGTCGCGCGCGGTGGGGCGACGAGCCTCCGGACGACGAGCTTCCTCGTCGGGACGAGTGTGATCCTCATGGGTGCTCGGAAGAGCGTATGCAGCCCCAACATACACGACGCCGCCCGGCTGGAGCCGAGCGGCGTCTGAAACGACTCCGCCCCGGGGCACCCCGAGGCGGCGATGTTGGCTCAGGCGTCGAGGAGGGCCTCCTGGCCGTTGAGCACCGGCTCGGCCTCGTCGTCGGCCTCCGCCTCGGGGGCAGGCACCATGCCGAGGGCCTCCTTGATCGACTGCCGCACGGCGTCGCGGCGATCCTGGTTGGTCCGCAGCCACTCCTTGGTGGCGTCGCGGCCCTGGCCGATCTTCTCGTCGCCGTAGCTGTACCACGAGCCCGACTTCTGGATGATGTCGTGCTCGAGCCCGAGGTCGATCAGCTCGCCGAGCGACGAGACGCCCTCGCCGTAGATGATGTCGAACTCGGCCTGGCGGAACGGCGGCGCCACCTTGTTCTTGACCACCTTGACGCGTGTCCGGTTGCCTACGACCTCCTGGCCGTCCTTGATCGCACCGATGCGCCGGATGTCCATGCGGACCGACGAGTAGAACTTGAGCGCGCGGCCGCCGGCGGTCGTCTCGGGGGACCCGAACATGACGCCGATCTTCATCCGGATCTGGTTGATAAAGATGAGGATCGTGTTGGTCCGCTTGATGGTGCCGGTCAGCTTGCGGAGGGCCTGGCTCATGAGGCGGGCCTGGATGCCGACGTGGCTGGCGCCCATCTCGCCCTCGATCTCGGCCTTGGGCACGAGTGCGGCCACCGAGTCGATCACGACCACGTCGAGCGCGCCCGAGCGGACGAGCATGTCGCAGATCTCGAGGGCCTGCTCGCCGGTGTCGGGCTGCGACATGAGCAGTTCGTCCGTGTCGACACCCAGCTTCTCGGCGTAGGTCGGGTCGAAGGCGTGCTCGGCGTCGATGAAGGCGCACTGGCCGCCGAGCTTCTGCGCCTCGGCGATGATCTGGGTCGCGAGCGTCGTCTTGCCCGACGACTCGGGGCCGTAGATCTCGACGATGCGGCCGCGCGGGACGCCCCCGATCCCGAGAGCGTGGTCGAGCGTGAGCGAGCCCGTCGAGACGGCGTCGAGCGACACCGGCGGCGCGTCGCCCATCTTCATCACGGCACCCTTGCCGAACTGCTTGTCGATCTGCTTCATCGCCAGGTCGAGCGCTTTGGCTTTGGCGCTGGCGTCGGCGGGCGGGGTGTTCGAGTTCTTCGCCATGAGGGCAGGCTCCGGAGAGCGGGCTGTGTGTTTCGAGAGGACCGTGCGGGGTCCCTCAGGCACGTGGAACAGAGGGATCGGGACGACGATACGGCTGGGGCGGTGACACCTCTGCGTCACGCCCCCGACGCCAGGGTAGAGCGCCGTGGCCGGGAGGTGTAACCCGGAGGCACCAGAAAAGTTGAGGGGCTGTGGGCTGTGGGCTGTGGGCTGTGGGCTGTGGGCTGTGGGCTGTGGGCTGTGGGCTGTGGGCTGTGGGCTGTGGGCAGTGGGCAGTGGGCAGTGGGCAAGGTGCCCCCGCCTCGGGGACGGTGCAAGGCGGATCCGGCTGCGACCGCCGAGTGCGGTGCGTCATACCAAATCCGGTTATTCTATGAGGGTATGGTTAGTGCCGCCGGGCCACCAGTGGAACAGAGTCCGGCTCCGGATCCGCTCCGGCTGATCCGTCAACGACACGCACCGCTCGGCCAACGCCGTCTCCAAGTCTGCCAGCC
>JBCCQJ010000198.1:0-8489 GCA_039024395.1 Bacteroidota bacterium
CGTTGAAGCCGCGCATCCGCTTGGTGCGGGCGACGATGTCGGTGGCCGTGTAGCCCTCGGGGTGGCCCACGTGGAGGCCCGCGCCCGAGGGGTACGGGAACATGTCGAGGACGTAGTAGCCGGGCTTCGCGGCGTCGAAGCCGTCGTCGCCCGGGCCGGGCTGGCGGAACGTCTGGTTGTCGTCCCAGAACTCTTGCCAGCGGGGCTCGATCTCGTCGTGGGGGTATCCGGCCATCGGAAGCGTGCGTGCGGGCCGGCCAAGCTACGCGCCCCCGAGGCGGGCTCCGGTGCCGCCTCGGTGAAGGTCTCTCACCCCTGCGTTCCGGCCTCGGTTACTTCCTGGCCTTCTCCAGCGCGATGTGGACCGCCTCGAGGTTGGCTGCATAGGGGGCGTCGAAGACCAAGCCGATGTACGTGCGCCCCTCCGGGCTGTCCAGCAGCTCCGCGTAGCGGACGAGGTCGTCGAGCGGGAACGACTCGAAGCGAGAGGCGATCATGGCGAACACGTCTTCCGAGGTGACATCGCGCATTTGCTGCCGGGCCATCCGACGAAACTGCTCGATCTCGCTCCTTGTCGGGCGCGTCGCGCCTGGCTGCGAGTCTGCTGCGTAGAGGAGGAAGGCCTCATACCGGCGGATCCCGTACTCCAGCGCAGCCTCGCCGCCGCGGGTCACCTCGACGATGCGCGTGACAGCCGCTTCAAACTGAGGGTCGAGGCCACCGGCTGCGCGCGCCTCGGCGAGGCGGGTCCATCCCTCTACGTCTTCGTCGTGAGCCGCATCGAAGTCGTGCGCGATCGCGCGCCGCACGACCGGCTCGTCGAGCCACCGGAGGAGAGCCCGAAGGTCGTCCGTGGTGACCGCTGCCAGCGCTTGCGTCCGAACCTCCTGGGCGTACCACCGAGGCGTATACACGTCTTCCCACGCCCTGACGATTCGCCCAGCGTTCGGGGTACCGGACGGAACGATCAGCTCTGGGCTGTAGGTGCGGTTCAGAAAGCGGTCGTACCCGACCCTGTGAATGGCGGACTCGAGCAGCGAGTCTGAGCGTACGACCTCTGCATGCGTCGTTTGAGCGTCGACAGATATCGCTGCGAGAAGAAGTGCAAGGGTGAGTCCGCGCATGGCCAAGGCACAGTGGAGTGGCGCCGAAGGTAGCCTTTGCGCCGCCCCTCTCATCGGACTTGAGGCCGCCGCACCGTTCACACGTCCAGGATCTTCTCCGCTGCCCGAGCCGCGGATGCCTACGTGCGGCGGTCCCACCGGTGCTCCACGCCGCTCACCACGACGTAGACGATCACCACCCACGCCAGCCCCGCAGCGAACCCGGCCAGCACGTCGGTCAGGTAGTGGACGCTCAGGTACACCCGGCTCAGCCCGATCGCCACGAACATCACCGGGCAGAGGACGGCCGCGAGGAGGCGCCAGACCGTCCGGCCGGTGACCTGCCACACGACGCTCAGCAGCGTCCCGTAGAACACCGTCGCGGCGAACGCGTGGCCCGAGGGGAAGCTGAGCCCCCCCGCCTCGATGAGCATCTCGGCCGGCCGCGGGCGCCCGAACACCTCTTTGAGGCTCCGCACGACGAGCCCGCCCAGCCCCGAGGCGGCGATGAGCTGCACCGCCTCCCACCGCCGCCGGGACCGCAGGAGGACGAGCGCGACGAGCGTCACCAGGATCACAAACGCGACCGTGCTGCCCGAGTCCGTCAGCAGGATCACCCAGGGCGTGAGCGCGTCGCTCGCGACCGAGCGCGCGACGTCCATCGCCGCCCGGTCCATCGGGGCGATGCCGCCGGCGCGGACGTAGGCGGCACGCAACGCGACGAACAGCCCGATTGCGCAGGCCACGACGAGCCCGGCGAGCGTGAGGCCGAGCCCCGAGGCGGATGTGCGAGGCGAGGACTCATGAGGCATCCCGCGCCTACACCAGGAGGACGACCAGGGCCGCGAGCCCTCCGAGGATCACGACCCCGTTGAGGGCGACCAGCCCCAGCAGGCCGAGCGCGAACGGCAGGCTCGCCAGCCGCACGAACCGCACCGCCCCGACCGCCTTCATCCACGCCCCTTTCGACAGCAGGGCCACGCCGCGCGCCGCCCACAGCGCCTTGAGCAGCCGCACGACCCGGCTCCCCTTGGCCGGCGCCCCGCTGCGGCCCGTCGCCGCGAGCGCCGCCTCGCGGAGCTGGCCTGGAATGCTGGCCACGTCGGACAGCGTCCAGCCCGCCAGGGCGGTCCCCGAGGCGGGCAGCAGCAGGACGGCGCCCAGGAGCAGCAGCCACACCGGCAGGCCGCCCACCGCCTCGGCGAGGGCGAAGACGATGACGAGGGCCGCGCCAGCGCTCACGGCGGCCGTCCGGTACGCGAAGCGCACGAGCGCCTCGACGCCCGGGAGCAGGCGGCCCAGGCGCGCGAGTGCCCCCGGCTCCGCCTCGGGGGCGAGCGCGAGGTCCGCCCCGGGGGCGGGAGCGGCCAGCTCGGCCGGCGGGGCCGCGGAGGCAGGAGGACGGGAGCGAGAATCCACAGGAGGCATCCGAGCGTTACGCCAGCGTCGCCCTCCTACGCCCACGCCCCCCCTATGAGTTCGCCCCCGATGCCCTCGCCAGACCTCGACGCCGCCCTCCGCACCGTCCAGACCGTCGCCGTCGTCGGCTGCTCGCCGCGCGGCTTCCAGACGAGCCACCGCATCGCGCGCTATCTCCAGAACGTCGGGCTCCGGATCGTGCCCATCAACCCGTACCACGACGAGATCCTTGGCGAGCGGGCGTATCCCGACCTCGCCTCGATCCCGGACGACGTCGCAATCGACATCATCGATGTGTTCCGGCGGCCCGAGTTCACGCCCGACGTCGTGCGCGACGCCGCCGCCCGCGCCGCGCGCACCGGCCGCACGCCCCTCGTCTGGACCCAGATCGGGGTCCACCACCCCGAGGCGGAGCAGATCGCCGCCGAGGCGGGCCTCCCCTACATCGCCGACCGGTGCCTGATGGTCGACCACGCCGCGGCCACGCGGTGACCGAAGGGCTCCCCCACGAAGAAGCGGCGGGAGGAGCCGAAGCCACCCCCGCCGCTCATCGCGCCCCGTCGGTCATGCCCAGGCGCTCGCTCATGGGTCGCGTTCGGATACGATCCGGACGTTGGCCCAACCAGAGAGCGTCGGGCCGGAGTGTCCGGGCGAGGCGCACAGCGGGAACTGCCTCGGCCCCAGACAGATTCTTTCAACGTGGCTGATTTCGAGGTACATACCTGAAACCATGCGTTCCCTCTGGGAGCATAGCGGGATTCCCTCTACCCCCTCGTGGCCGTGACGGCCCGTAGCCGATCCACCTCAACGACGAGGCGGGCGCGCATCGGAACCAGCCGCGCATCGACGTGTGTCCCCGTCGCGGCGAGGACGGCGTCGAAGAACCAGAGCTGGTCGTCCGGCCCCGCCGAGAGGGCGCGCCGCCCAGGCGCCGCGGTGAAGATGTCGACGCCCGCCTCGAGGCTCGACGCCATCGCGTAGGCGTTGTGGAGCTTGTCGGCGAGCGAGACGGCCGCCGCCTCGGAGGGGCCCGCCCCGAGGCGGTCGAGGTAGGTCTCCTTGCGGGCGCGCCACCGCAGCGGCCGCCCGTCCGGCCCCCGCTTGGGCTCGCTGACCGCCTCGACAATGCGCACCACCGTCTCGCCGACGATCGCCGCGAGGCGGTCGCGGTCGAGGACGTTCCCGTCGCGGTCGCCGTCTTCGAGGGCGTCGTGGAGGAACGCCGCCGCGACGGCCTCATCGCCCCACCCGGCGCGCTGGACCGTCAGGGCCACCGTCGTGACGTGCGCCATCGTCGGCACGCGTGCCTGCGTCCCGTCCGCCGCCTCGGTGCAGGGATCGGTCCACCGGCCCTTGCGGTAGGTCGCGTCGTGCCATTCGGCGGCCACCTCGATGGCGCGCTCGACGAGGGGCGAGAAGAGCGCGCCGCTCATGGCTGAACGACATGGTGGACCGACGCATCGAGGTCGACGGCGTGGACGAGCGACGCAATGGCCTCGGGACCATGCTGGGCGACGAGCTGAAGCGGAGAGAGCGCGCGCTCTTGGAGCGCCCCGCCCGGCCACAGCGCGGCCGCCGCCCGCTCCAGCCGTGCGCGCACCACGTCGTGGTTTCGCTTCTCGGCGCGGACCGTTTTCTTCTCGAGGCGGTCGAGGGCGTTGTCCATCCGCGCGCGCGTCGCGCCGAGGGCCTGCGCCAGCGTCGCATCCACCTCGGGGACCACGCCGTCGAGGCGGGCCGCCGCCTCGGCGAGGTGCCGGCGCGCCTCGGCGAACGCACCGCCGAGGTCGTGCGCCGAGGCGGCCAGCGCGAGGCGCTTCCACAGCGGGGCGAGGTCGCCCCGGAGGTCCGGCACGCCGAGGGCGTAGCGGTCGAGCACCTTCGCCACGCCGGGCTCGACGACGGTCAGGCTCAGGCGCGGCTCGATGACCGGCATCGGCACGCCAAACGCTTCGTAGACCGGCCCGAGCTGTGCGAAGTAGGCCGCCTCGCCGGGGCCGGCGACGTAGGCCGCCGTCGGCAGCAGCGTGTCCTGCATCAGCGGCCGCAGCACGACGTTCGGGCTGAACCGCTCGGGCTCCGCCCCGAGGCGGTCGAGCAGCTCCGCCTCGGTGAACAGGGTGTCGGTGCCGCGCACGGCGATTCCCGCCTCAGTGGGATCGAGCGCGAGGCGGCGGCCGTCGTCGGCGACCCAGAACAGGTTGAGCGGCGACGGCTGCACCTGCGCGTGGAACCCGGCCGCCTCCAGCGCCGCGCTCCGCGCCCCGAGGCGGTCGAACGTGTCGGTCCAGTCTGCGATCTCACGGCGGAACAGTGGGGCGGCGAGCCGCTTCAGGCGGGCGTCGTCGGCCGACATCAGCACGAGGCCCGGCGCGAGCTGGCGGATCAGAAGCGCAAACGCATCTCGCATCGTCCGCCCCGCCTGGTACGCCTCGCGCGCCATGCCGGCCGCCTCGGCGTGGAACGCCCCGCGGGGAAGCCCGGCGTCCAGTTCAGTGAGGGCGCGCCGGACCGCCTCGTCGTCGAGCACCATCCGTCCCACCATCCCGCGGTTCGCCACGGGGTCGAGGCCGTCGTCGTAGGCGGCGGCGCGGACGTCGGGGCCGTTCGAGAACACGGCGCGGCGGATCTCGGCGAAGTCGTGGTCCTCGTCGGCCAGCCAGAACACCGGCACGACGGGCCGGCCGGTCTCGGCCCCGAGGCGGTCGGCGAGGCGGACGGCCGTGAGCGCCTTGTAGACGGTGTAGAGCGGCCCGGCGAAGAGGCCGAGCTGCTGGCCCGTGACGACGGCCACCGCCTCGGGGTCGCGCAGAGTCTCGACGAGGTCGAGCGTGTCGTCGTCGGCGTCCCAGGCACGGTTCTGCTCGGCCAGCACGTCGGCGACGGCGTCGCGGTGGGCGGCGTGCGCGGCCGCGAGGCGGGCCGCCTCGGCGCGGGCGGGCGCCTCGAACGGGGCGTGGCGGTAGAAGCCGGCCGCCTCGGGGTCGGACGCGACGTACGCCTGGAACAGCGCCGAGGCGCCGAGCGCCGCGTGCGGGAGCGTCGAGGTCCCGACGGCGGCCGGCGGCGTCATTCCGGATCGGGCAGCCCCTCCCCACCCTCCCGCATCCTGAGACCCATTTGGAGCCCCTCGCGCAACGTCGCGATCTGCCCGCCGAAGGTGACCACCCACCGCGTGCCCGTCCAGCGGGCCGTCGTCGCTTCGACGCGGGCCACGCTGCCGCCCATCATCGCGAACGACGACCGTGCGACGACGTGGGCCAGTGAGTCGCCTTCGAGCACCGTTCCGAGGATCTCGGCGTCGAGCGACTCCATCGCCTCGCCGAGAATCCCGCCCGCCGGGCCGGCCATGTCCATCATCTGCTCCAAGAAGCCGGCGACGACCTTGGCCGGCTCGCCCTTCGTGTCCAGCGCATTCTCGGGCGCGAGCAAGGCGAGCTCCTCGAGGAGATCGGCAAACTCAGCCACCTCGGCGGGGTCCAGCTCACGGACGGCCGCAGTGTAGTCCCGGGTCGCGAATGCCTCGATGTAAACGTCCACGACCGCCTCGGCGCCAGGCGCGCCTGGGGTGGTGGCATCCTGCGCGAATGCTGGCGCCGCGGCGACAAGAAGAGCGAGGAGTGCGGGGCGCATGGCCTTGAGTCCTTTTCGGACAGGTACGAGGTACCGGGTACGAGGTACGGTGCTCTTTGGGCGAAGCGCTTCTCGTACCTCGTACCGAGTACCCCGTACCATCCCGAAATTCGGTCTAGTTGCCGTCCTTCATCCGCGCGATCTCGTCGCGGAGCTTGGCGGCCATCTCGTAGTCCTCGTCGTCGATCGCCTTCTGGAGCTGCGACTCCATCCGTTCGAGGCGCGACATGGCCTTGGCGACCGGGTCGTTCGACTCGCGCTCGGCGATCGGCTCGCCCTCCTCGTCGTCGCCCTCGCCGTCGTCGGCCGGGATGCCGGCCTCGTCGAGCACCGTGGCGGCGACGAAGATGGGCGCGTCGGTGCGGACGGCCAGGGCGACGGCGTCCGACGGCCGGGCGTCGAGCATCGCCTCCTCGTCGTCGTAGACGTAGCGGACCTTGGCGAAGAAGGTGCCCTCGCGGAGGTCGTCGATCACGATATCGGTGACCTCGGCGCCGAGCGCGTCGAAGAGCGCCCGCAGCAGGTCGTGCGTCATCGGCCGCGGGGGCTGGATCTTCTCCAGCTCGAGCGCGATGGCCTGGGCCTCGAACGCGCCAATGATGATCGGGAGGCGGCGGTTGCCGTTGACCTCGCCGAGGACGAGCGCGTAGGCGCCCCCCGAGGACGGACTCGTCGAGAGCCCGATGATGTCGACCTGCGTGTACTCCATGAGGGGGGAACCAGAAAGGCGGCGTCCGAAAGGCGGGCGGAAGATACGGACGGGCAGGACCGCCTCGGGGCGCGCGCCGTTCCCCCGGAGTGTTCGAGTGAGCGAGTGTTCAAGTGCGCGAGTAATCGAACGCGTCGCCCTCCGCGGAGGCGCCTCTACGAGAACCCACTCGCTCACGGGCTCACTCGAAACACTCGCCCCCTCAGACGAGGCGGACGAGGGCGTAGGACTTCTTGCCCTTGCGGAGCACCAGCACGGCCCCGTCGATGGCGTCGGCCGCAGTCACGCGGGCGTCCTCGGCCACCTTCTCGCCGTTGACGCTCAGGCCGCCCGAGCGCGCGAGCCGCTTGGCCTCGCCCTTCGAGGCGGTCAGCGCGGCATCGGCGAACAGGTCGACCACCGGCATGCCCTCGCCTGCAAACCCCGAGGCGGGGTGCTCCGACGACGGGGCCTCCTCGAACACCTCGGCCAGCGTCGCCGCGTCGAGCGCGCGGAGGTCGCCGCCGAAGAGGGCCTGGCTGGCGCGCTCGGCCGCCTCGGTGGCGTCGGCGCCGTGGACGAGCGTCGTCACCTCGCGCGCGAGCGTGCGCTGGGCCTCGCGGCGGCCGGGGTTCTGCTCCGCCTCGGCGGCGAGCGCCTCGACCTCGTCCTTGCCGAGCCAGGTGAAGAACTTCAGGTAGCGCACCACGTCGCGGTCGTCGGTGCCCATCCAGAACTGGTAGAACTTGTAGGGCGACGTCCGCGCGGCGTCGAGCCAGACGGTCCCCGCCTCCGTCTTGCCGAACTTCGTCCCCGAGGCGGTGGTCACGAGGGGCATCACGAGGCCGTGGCCCTTCGCGCCGCGCGTCTTGCGCAGCAGGTCGGTGCCGGCGGTGATGTTACCCCACTGGTCGCTGCCGCCGATCTGGAGCGTCACCCCGAGGCGGTCGTTGAGGACCAGGAAGTCGTAGGCCTGGAGCAGCATGTAGCTGAACTCGGTGAACGAGAGGCCCACCTCGCTCTCGACGCGGCTGCGGACCGACTCCTTAGCCGTCATGTAGCCGATCGTGAAGTGCTTGCCGACGTCGCGCAGGAAGTCGGTGAGCGGGATGCTCGTCAGCCACTCGGCGTTGTTCGACATCACGGCCGCGTTCGCGCCGTCGAAGTCGAGGAAGCGCTCGAGCTGCGCGCGGAGGCCGGCCACGTTGGCCTCGACCTGCTCGCGCGTCTGGAGCGTCCGCTCGGCGCGCTTGCCGCTCGGATCCCCGATCAGGCCGGTGCCGCCGCCCACAAGCGCGACCGGCCGGTGCCCGGCGCGCTGGAGTCGCGCCAGCGTCATCACCGGCAGCAGCGACCCCACGTGGAGGCTGTCGGCCGTGGGGTCGAAGCCGCAGTAGGCCGACACCGGGGCCGCCTCGGCGAGGTGCTCCGCGAGGGCGGGCGTGTGGTCGTAGACGGCGTCGCGCCAGGTGAGGTCGTCGAGGAAGGTCATGGCTGAGCGTGTCGAGATCAGTTCCCCTCCTAGCCAGGAGGAGTGCCGGCAGGCGGGGTGGTGGGCAGGACGGGGCGCGCCGCCTCGGGGCCGGCCGCCCACGTGTCAGAAACCATCTCCTCCCCCCAGCGGGGGGAGGTTGGGAGGGGGGCGA
>JBCCQJ010000199.1:0-8466 GCA_039024395.1 Bacteroidota bacterium
ATCCCCGAGGTGGCGCAGCGACCCCGGCGCGGCGAGCGTGTCGACGAGGGCACGGGCCTGGGGCACCGCCTCGGGGTCGGGCTCGAGGCCGAGGCGGGCGCGGGCAGCCTGCCGCCCGTCGAGAGCCGCCAGCGAGACCGCGTCGAGGCGGATCGCCTCGTCGAACAGGGCCCGCGCATAATCGGGCCGGTCCTGGTCGAGCGCGTCGTACCCCTCGCGCGTGAGGCGCACCGGCAGCGGCGTGAAGTGCGGGCAGCGGACCTCGAACAGCGACGGCCGGCGGAAGAGCCACGCGGCCACGTCGACCGCCTCGGGGTCGAGAGGCTCCGCCTCGAGATCGCGCCACCACGCGGCGGCCAGGGTCGCGAGCGGCGCGCCGAAGGCCGCCTCGAAGTCGCCCGAGGCGTAGGCCTGCCGGACCGCCTCGGGGCGGTAGCGGTCGAGGAGCCAGGCCGTGAACGCTCCGCTGGCCGTGTAGGCCACGCCGGCGCGCGACGACCAGAAGCCGAACGGCCCCATCACATCCGCCACGACGCGGGCCGGGTCGTCCGCGAGGCCGCCGGCGTCGCCGGACAGCGTGGTGCCCGCGCGGACGAGCGCAGACGGCGGCGGCAGGCCGTCCGGGGGCTCCAGCGCCACGGCCAGCCCCTCGACCAGCCCGATCGCGGGCGAGGCGCGGATCACCGGCAGCCCGAACTCGCGCGCCACGACGTGCACCAGCTCGTGGGCCAGCGACCGCGGCACCTCGCTCGTCAGCATGTGGACCTGCGGCGTGGGCAGCCAGACCGGCGTCACCGACGTGTAGCGCGAGCCGATCAGGCGAGCCTTCGTGTCGTGGTCGGGGTAGAGGTACACGTCGACCGGCTCGGCAGGCACAACCCCGAGGCGGTCGGTGATCTGCTCCAGGCGGAACAGCGCCTCGTCCCCGAGGCGGGCCACCTCGGAGGGCGTCGCCTCGGGGGCGAGGTGGAGCACGACCGGCCCGAGGTCGACGCGCTGGCTTAGGGTCCGCTGGAGCGCCGACGCGCTCTGCTGGATGCCGAGCGGGACGGCGAACCCGTAGCTCGCCCCGAGAAGCAGGACCGCGACCGCCCCGAGGCGGGTCGCCGCGCCCCCCCCGCCTCGGCGCCACCGGCCGAACGCGACGAGGACGACCGCCCAGAGCAACGTTTGCGCCTTGGCCGCGAACAGGCCGGGGCGGACCGCCAGTTCGGCGTCGTAGATCGGCCCCAGCACGCCGCCGAAAATGTGGCTGTAGGTGAAGAGCTGCGGGTGGAGGAGCAGGTCGACCAGCACGCCGCCGAGCGCCCACACCAGGCCGATCCCGACCACCCAGACCCCCGCGCGTCGGAGGCCGGCCCCCGTCAGGGCGTACGCCAGGCCGGCCCCGAGGAGGACGCTCGGCGGCGCGAGCAGCAGGTACAGCCCCAGCCCCTGCAGGTACCCGCAGTTGGGCCGCCAGAGCAGGCTGAGGGTCAGCAGCGCGAGGGGAATTCCCAGCAGGGCCAGGTGCCGCCGCACCGCCTCGGGGAGGGGCGTCCCCCGACCGAACGCGCGGACGCCCGCCAGGCCGGCAACAAAGAACCCCGTGCCCGCGACGACGGCCGACGACTCGGCGTGGAGCACGCCGAAGACGGGAATCGGCCACAGGGCGACGGAGACCAGGACGTAGGCCAGGGCGTCGGCCCCGAGGCGGTCTCGCCCGCGTCGCCGCCCGCCCACGGCCTACAGGAGCGCCACCGCCACCCCGACGGCGAGCGACTGCCGGAGCTGGAGGTCGGTGCTGATGTCGGCGTCGAAGAGCGCTGCGCCGTCGAGGGTCACGTTGAGGAGGTCGTTCACCTTCAACACGAGCGTGTTCTCGAACAGAATGTCCGGCGCCTCGTTGCCGATCTGGCCGAACGCCTGGAACGCCGAGAGCTGGGACCGGAGCAGCACGTTGTTCATCACCTCGCGCTCGAGCGCCAGCTCGGCGTCGACGCCCGCCTCGACGCGGACCGGCTGGTCGAGCGCGTTGCCGAAGACCGGGCGCAGACGCTCGATCGAGACGACGGTTTCTTTCAGCGCGAGGCCGGTGCGCGCGACGAACCCGGTGCCAGGCCGGTACGCCAGGCCGGCCGACTGCGACAGGATGAGCGGCGAGAACGCATCGGACACCTTGAGCGGCTCGCCAGGCACGATGGTGAGCGTCGGGTAGTCCGCCTCGGTGGGCGCGAAGTCGAAGCCGGGCGCGAACTGCGAGCGGGCCGAGAACGAGGCCGTGGGGCGGAACGGGTCGTCGGTCGCCAGCTCCGCGCTGACGGCGTAGCGCGCCACGTCGAGGGCCTTCCGCACGTCGAGCGTGTCCTGCCGGAGGACGCCAATCGCCAGCCGCGCCCGCTGCGTCGTCAGGAAGCGCCCGACGACGCGGTCAAAGGCGCCCTCGGCCGAGGCCGTGACCGCCAGGGCGTCGATGCCCCCCTCCTGCCAGTTGGAGAACGACGCCTGGTTGCCCGCCACCGAGGCGACGAGCGACGAGCGCCAGCCGTCGGCGGCGGTGAGCGTGTCGGCCTCCTGGGCGCTCACCGAGGCGGCGGCGACGAGGAGGGCCAGCGGAACGAGACGAGTCATGGCGGGGCGGAAAACGAAGCGAGGCCGCGCCAACCACTGGCACGGCCTCGGGAACCGGGAGCGGAGCGCGCTAGGCGTTCTTCTTTTCCTGGACGTCGATGCGGATGTCCTGGGCGAGCTTCTTCAGCTCCTGCATGCCCTTGCGGATGCGCGTGCCGGCAGCCTTGTTGCCCTTCTCGTAGAACTTGTTGAAGTCGTCTTCCATCTGGTTGACGTGATCCTGAAGCTTGTTGAAGTAGTCGGCCATGTTGGGGACGAGGGAGATGGGTTGGTAAGAGCGGTGACGAGCACCAAATGTGGGCTTTCGGCACCCACGAGGGCTTTCAACATACTCCCGAGGCATTTATGGAGTCAAGACGGCGCCCCTCCAAATCGGCCAGAATCGCGGATTCAGTGCGCCGCCCTCTCTCGGCGCAAGGCCCTCCCGGCACCGTTGGCGCGCAGGTCGGACCGTTGCAGAACAACCACTTCCACGCCTGCAGCCAGCTGCTGGCCCGCCGCTTCGGGATCGGGCAAGGCGGCGATCACGTCGTCCGCCGGCGTCTCGGGGCCCGTGTCGACCCGCTTCGAGGCGAGCAGCGACATCGGGACCTCCAGGGCTCCGGCAAGCCGCGCGGTGGCCTCGAGGGGAGAGACCTCGCGGAGGGCCGGCTCTCCGTCCTCGACAAACGCAGCCACCACGACCACCACGCCCTGCCCGGCTAGCGTTGCGATCCAACCGGCCCGCCCCACCTCGAGGCGGCCCTCATTGCGGCGCAGCAGACCCCGATCCGCCCCGATCACGCGCACCGAGGCGATGCCGGCCTCGTTCAGCTCGTGTGCGATCTCGCGGTTGACGTCGCGGGCCGCCTTTTCGACGGCTGCTGCCGCCTCGGGGTCCGGGGGCTGCCAGGCCCCATCGACGGCGACCGCCTCGTGGCCGAGCGACTCGATCGCTCGCTCGCCCCGCTCGGCGGATCCGTGGACGAGGATGGCGCCGGCGCCACGGACCTGGAGGTCGCGGGCGAGGCCGGTGACGAAGAGCGGGTCGCCAAGGTGGTAGGCGTCGAGGTGGAGCAGAAGCACGGCTCGGTGGCGGGTTGCAAGCGGTCAACCCCACCAACGGGTGCCGGGTTGCCGAAAACCGGAGGGGCCGGTTAAAGGAGAGGCGTCTCGGAACCGATAGAGAACGTGCCCAGGCCGGAGGTCCCGGCCCACCACGCTCTCCCTGCACCTGGCTTTCCCAGACCCATGAAGTTCTCCGTCCCTGCTCTCGCGCTCCTGCTCAGCGTTACCGCCGTCGGCTGCGACTCGGCCGACACGGCCAGCAACACCACGGCCGCCGCAGTGGTCCTCGGCGACGACGATCTCGTCACGTTCCGCTACGCCACGTCGGCGGTCGGCATCCTCCGCGATCTCGCGTACGACGACCAGACGTTCACCGTCCTCGCCGCGACCAACGACGCGTTCGTGGCCACCTCGGCCGAGGACGGCCTCGGAGTGGACGACATCCTCGGCCGCCCGGACATCCGGCAGGTCCTCAACGTCCACGTCATCCGCGACCAGGTGCTGATGGCGGCCGACCTCTCGAACGGCCAGCAGATCACCACGGAGGCAGGCGCCACGCTGCGCGTTGTGATCGATGGCGAGCGCGTCGGCTTCGACGCCGACGGCGACGGTCAGGCCGACGCCTTCGTCGAGGCCGCCGACCTCACCGCCTCGAACGGCGTCGTGCACAAGGTCGACGGCGTCTTCGTCGCGTCCGAGTAATCGGCCAGGGCAGACCGCCGAACGGTTCACCCTTTCCAAGCGCGGCATCCCCGAGGCGGGATGCCGCGCTTCTTGGATTCCGCCAGTCCCGTGTTCACGGTGAAGTGTGCGGGGAGCGATCGCCGTTTTCATCGGCCTCCGGAAATAAAACGCCGGGACCCGCGTGTGGAGCGCTCCCACCACCCCGCGCTGTAACGCGGTCCCCCCATGAACCGACTCTCCATCGCCCTTCTCGCGCTCGCGCTGCCGCTGGCCGCCTGCGACTCGACCGACGACGACCTCGTCACCATCACCGCTGCCGTTGTCGCCGACACCCAGCTCTCCACGCTCGAAGCCGCCGTCATCGAGGCGGGCCTCGACGACGACCTCGGCAGCGACGGGCCGTTCACCGTCTTCGCCCCCACGGATGCCGCGTTCCAGAGCCTCCTCGAGGACCTCGACGCCACGGCCGATGACCTTCTGGCCCGCGACGACCTGGCCGACATCCTCCGCCTGCACGTCGTCGTGGGCCGGACGCTCGAGGCCGGCGACCTCGACCCCGGCGACCAGATCACGACGCTCAACGGCGAGACGCTGACCGTGGTCGCCACCGCGGGCGGCTCGGGCCTGGGCCTCGACACCGAGGACCCCGACACCGAGGCCAACGCCACGATCGTCGACACCGACATCGAGGCCTCGAACGGGATCGTTCACAAGATCGGGACCGTCCTGCTCCCGGACGGCGACTGATCCTCGCCTCCAGTCCCACCGGGCGCGGCTCCACCTCGGGGCCGCGCTTTTTTGTGTCTGTCCAGGCGGTGGACCGTCGCCCCCGAGGTGGGGAGTTGTCCACAGGTCTTGCCCGCCTCGGGGCGGGCCGGTGATCTTCCGGGGGTCGTCTCCCCCACCCGACCGTCCCGGATGCCCGAGTTCTGCCACCTCCACTGTCACACGCAGTACTCCCTCCTCGACGGCGCCGCGCGCATCGACAAGCTGATCGGCCGGGCGGCCGAACTGGACCACCCGGCGGTTGCGATCACCGACCACGGGAATCTGTACGGCGTCCCCGAGCTCTACACGAAGTCGCAGCGGGCGGGCCTCCAGCCCATCATCGGGTGCGAGTTCTACGTGACGCCCTCGGGGATGGACGACACGAGCGACCGGACGCGCTACCACCAGGTCCTGCTCGCCAAGAACCTCGAGGGCTACCGCAACCTGATCGCCCTCTCGTCGCAGTCGTACACCGACGGCTACTACTACAAGCCCCGGATCGACCGCGAGACGCTGCGACGGCACAGCGCAGGCCTCGTTGCGACGACCTGCTGCCTGCAGGGCGAGGTGCTCCAGGCGATCCTGAAGAAGGGCGAGGAGGAGGCGCGGAAGGTGTTCGAGGACTACCTCGACATCTTCGGCGACGACTACTACATCGAGATCCAGGACCACGCGATCCCGGAGCAGCGGCAGTGCAACGCCGTCCTGATGCGCTGGGCCGAGGACTACGGCGTCACCGTCGTGGCGACCAACGACGTCCACTACGTCGCCCAGGCCGACGCCGAGGCGCAGGACGTGCTCCTGTGCCTGCAGACGGGCAAGGACCTCCACGACCCGAACCGGATGCGGTTCGAGAACGACCAGTTCTTCCTCAAGTCGGCCGACGAGATGCGGAGCGCGTTCGCCTCCAGCATCGGCGAGGGCGTGATCGCCTCCGCCTCGGTGCTCGACGCCGCGCTCGACGCGACGCGCGAGGTCGCCGACAAGTGCCGGCTGGAGATCCCGATGGGCGAGCTCTTGATGCCGCACTTCCCCATCCCGCCCGAGCACGCCGACGCCGACGCCTACCTCCGCGCGCTCACCTACGACGGCGCCCGGAGCCGCTACCCCGAGATCACCGAGGCGGTCCGCGAGCGGCTCGACCTCGAGCTGGGCGTGATCCAGACGATGGGCTACGCCGGCTACTTCCTGATCGTGCAGGACTTCACGACGGCCGCCCGCGACATGGGCGTGAGCGTCGGCCCGGGGCGCGGCTCGGCGGCGGGGAGCGCGGTCGCCTACTGCCTCGGGATCACCAACATCGACCCGCTCCACTACGACCTCCTCTTCGAGCGCTTCCTCAACCCCGAGCGCGTCTCGATGCCCGACATCGACATCGACTTCGACGACCGCGGGCGCGCCAAGGTGATCGACTACGTGGTCGAAAAGTACGGCCGCGAGTCGGTCTGCCAGATCGTGACCTTCGGCACGATGGGCTCGAAATCGGTCATCCGCGACGTCTCGCGCGTGCTCGGCGTGCCGCTCCCCGAGGCGGACCGCATCGCGAAGCTCATCCCGGACGGCGTCAAGGTGACGCTCGACAAAGCCAAGGACGAGGTCCAGGAGTTCGCGGATCTGTACACGTCGCCGGATCCGCAGATCCGGAAGCTGATGCACTACGCGACGGTGCTCGAAGGCTCGGCGCGGCACACGGGCGTCCACGCCGCCGGCGTCATCATCGCACCGGGCGACGTGAGCCAGTACGTGCCGGTCGCGATCCAGAAGGGCAAGGGCGGCGCCGGCGACGCGGTCGTGACGCAGTACGACGGGAAGTGGGTCGAGGAGTTCGGGCTCCTCAAGATGGACTTCCTGGGGCTCAAGACGCTCACCATCCTCGATGATGCGCTCGCGCTCATCGAGGAGAACCACGGCGTCACGGTCGACCTCGACGCGATCCCGCTCGACGACCCCGAGACGTACAAGCTCTTCCAGCGCGGCGACACGGTCGCCATCTTCCAGTTCGAGTCGTCGGGCATGCGCGAGTGGATGCGCAAGCTGAAGCCGAACACGCTCGACGACCTGATCGCGATGAACGCGCTCTACCGGCCCGGGCCGATGGACCTCATCCCGACCTACATCGACCGCAAGCACGGCCGCGAGGCGGTCGAGTACCCGCACCCGATGCTGGAGGGCATCCTGGCGCCGACCTACGGCATCCCAGTCTACCAGGAGCAGGTGATGCAGATGGCGCAGGTGATGGGCGGGTTCTCGCTCGGTGGCGCCGACCTTTTGCGCCGCGCGATGGGAAAAAAGGACGCCGCGAAGATGGCCAAGGAGCAGGAGCGCTTCGTTGCCGGAGCCAAGGACAAGGGCGTATCCGAAGCCAAGGCGACAGAGGTCTTCGACATGATGGCCAAGTTCGCGGGTTACGGATTCAACAAATCACACAGCGCTGCATACAGCGTTGTTGCCTACCAAACAGCGTATCTTAAAGCACACTACCCCGCCGAGTTCATGGCCGCCGTCCTCACGACGGAAATGGCCGACAGCAGCAAGCTCGCCATCGCCCTCGACGCCACGCGGGTGGCCGGCATCGAGATCCTGCCGCCGTGCGTCAACCGCTCCGACGACCACTTCACGGTCGAGCACGGGCGCGTGCGGTTCGGGCTGGCCGCCATCAAGGGCGTCGGGCACGGCGCCATCGAGGCGCTCATCGCGGCCCGCACCGAGGCGGGCGGCGCCTTCGACGACATCTTCTCGCTCGCCAAGGACCTCGACCTGCGCACGGTCGGCAAGAAGACGCTCGAGGCGCTCGCGGCGGCCGGCGCGATGGACGACTTCGAGGGCCACCGCCGGCAGATGGTCGAGGCCGTCGAGGTGGCGTGGGCCTACGCCCAGAAGCACCAGGCCGACAAGGCCGCCGGCCAGTTCTCGATGTTCGGCGCCGCCGAGGAGACCGGCTCGTCGTTCGTGCCCGCGCTGCCCCACGTCGAGCCGTGGACGAAGGGCGAGACGCTCCGCCACGAGCGCGACCTGATGGGCTTCTACGTCTCGGGCCACCCGCTCGACGACTTCGCCGCCGAGACGCAGGCCTTCGCGACGGTCCGCCTCGGGGACGCCGAGGGCGTCATGCACGAGTCCGACCAGACGGCGATCGGCATCATCACCGAGGTGACGCGGCGGACGACCAAGAGCGGCCGGCCGATCGCGTTCGTGACGCTCGAGGACACGACGGGCCAGGCCGAGGTGGTCCTGTTCGCGCAGACGCTCGAGCGCTGCGGGCACCTCCTCGAGGTGGACACCGTGATGATGGTCAAGGGCAAGGCCGAGACCTCGCGCGGCGACCTCAAGCTGGTGGCGAAGGACGTGCTCCCGATG
>JBCCQJ010000200.1:0-8460 GCA_039024395.1 Bacteroidota bacterium
CCGCCTCGGGGCCGACTCCGAGGCGGCGGTCTGCGGTCGGCCGTCGGCGGTCGCCTCGCGTTCCCGAGGCGGCCCGATTCCGCCCCGAGGCGGGCGCGCGGGCCGGTACCTTCCGGTCTCCCTCTGCCCGCCTCGATGCCGCCCGTCTCCTTCCCCGCCGACCCCGAGGTCACGCTCGACCTCGCCCGCGACCACGGCCTCACCGACGACGAGTTCGCGCGCGTCAACGAGATCCTCGGCCGCCCGCCCACCTACACCGAGCTGGGCGTCTACTCGGTGATGTGGAGCGAGCACTGCTCGTACAAGAACTCGATCGCGCTCCTGAAGACGCTCCCCCGCGAGGGCGAGGCGATCCTGGCCGGCGCGGGCGAGGAGAACGCCGGGCTGGTCGACATCGGCGACGGGCTGGCGGTGGCCTTCAAGATCGAGAGCCACAACCACCCGTCGGCCGTCGAGCCGTACCAGGGCGCGGCGACGGGCGTGGGCGGCATCCAGCGGGACATCTTCACGATGGGTGCCCGGCCGATCGCGAGCCTCAACAGCCTCCGGTTCGGGAGCCTCGACAACCCGCGCGTGCGGTTCCTCTTCGACGGCGTGGTGCGTGGCATCGGCGGCTACGGCAACTCGTTCGGCGTGCCGACGGTCGCCGGCGAGGTCGTCTTCGACCCGGCCTACGAAGGGAACCCGCTCGTCAACGCCATGAGCGTGGGCGTCGTGAAGGTGGGCGAGACGGTCAGCGCGACGGCGGAGGGCGTGGGCAACCCGGTGTTCATCGTCGGCTCGTCGACTGGCCGCGACGGCATCCACGGGGCCACGTTCGCCTCGGAGGAGATCTCGGAGGAGTCCGAGGCCAAGCGCCCGAGCGTGCAGGTGGGCGACCCGTTCACCGAGAAGCTGCTCCTGGAGGCCAGCCTCGAGGCGATCCAGACGGGCGCCCTCGTGGGGATGCAGGACATGGGCGCGGCCGGCATCACGTGCTCGTCGTCGGAGATGAGCGAGAAGGGCGGCGTGGGGATGGACCTCCAGCTCGAGCGGACGCCCCAGCGCGAGACCGGCATGACGCCCTACGAGATCCTGCTCTCCGAGAGCCAGGAGCGGATGCTGGTCGTCGTCGAGAAGGGCCGCGAGCACGAGATCGAGGCGGTCTTCGAGAAGTGGGACCTCCACGCGGTCCAGATCGGCGTCGTCACCGACACCGAGCGGCTGCGCGTGTTCTGGCACGGCGACCTCGTCGTCGACGTCCCGGCCGAGAGCCTGGTCCTCGGTGGCGGCGCGCCGGTCTACCACCGCGAGACGTCGCGCCCGACCTACCTCGACCGCACGCAGGCGTTCGACCCCGCCTCGGTGCCCGACGTGACCCCCGCCTCCGCGGGGGCAGGCGCCGGCTCCGCCTCGGAGGCGCTCGTCGCGCTCATGGGCGCGCCCAACATCGCGTCCAAGCGGTGGGTGTTCGAGCAGTACGACACGCACGTCCGCACCAACACCGTCGCCGGGCCGGGGCCGACCGACGCCGCGGTCGTCCGCCTCAAGGGCACCGGCGCGGGCGGCGCCGAGCGCGGGCTGGCGATGAAGACCGACTGCAACGGCCGCTACGTCTACCTCAACCCGCGCCGCGGCGGGCGCATCGCCGTCGCCGAGGCGGCGCGCAACGTGGTCTGCGCCGGCGGCGAGCCGCTGGCGGTCACCAACTGCCTCAACTTCGGCAACCCCTACAAGCCGGAGGTCTACTGGCAGTTCACCGAGGCGGTCGGCGGTATGGGCGACGCCTGCCGCGCGCTCGGCACGCCGGTCACGGGCGGCAACGTGAGCTTCTACAACGAGAGCCCCGACGGCGCCGGCGGCACCCGCGCCGTCTTCCCCACGCCGACCATCGGCATGGTGGGCCTCGTGGCGGACGTCGAGGCGCACACCACGACGGCGGCCTTCCAGGCGCCCGGCGACGTGCTCCTGCTCGTGAGCCCCGCGGCCTGGTGGCACACCGGCGGTATCGAGGCGAGCGAGTACCTGGCCAGCCTCCACGGCACCACCTCGGGGGACGCCCCGCACCTCGACCTCGACGAGGAGGCGGCCGTGCAGGCGGCCGTCCTCGCCGCGATCCGCGCCGGCCACGTGCGCTCGGCGCACGACGTGTCCGACGGCGGCCTCGCGGTCGGCCTCGCCGAGTGCGGCGTCTTCGCCCGCCTCGGAGCCGAGGTCGCGCTCCCCGAGGCCGACGCCCGCCTCGACGCGGTCCTGTTCGGGGAGGCGCAGAGCCGCGTCGTCCTCAGCGTGGCGCCGGGCGACGCCGAGGCGGTGACCGCGCTCGTCGCCCAGCACGGCGCGCAGGCGACGCCCATCGGGACTGTCACCGACGGCTCGCTGCGGATCGCCGTCGGCCTCGAGGCGGTGATCGACGTGCCCGTCGAGGACCTCGCGCGGCCCTACGAGACGGCCCTCCCCGAGGCGATGGGCGAGGCCGTCGCGGCGGCGTAGAGCCGTGCTCGTTCGGTCGCAGGCGGCCGTCTCTGACCGCGGTCTCTTCCCACCCCTTTTTCCCGCTCGACGGAATGGGGGGAATGGGAGGAGTGGAGGGAAGAGCGCGCTTCGCGCGCGGAGGAAGGGAGGGATGGCGTCGGCCTCAGAGCGAGGAGGCGTCTCTGCGCCCTCGCGTACCCGCCTGGCGGCGCTGCAACCCCCGAGGCGGCGTGCTCACGAACGGACGCCCCCCATTCCTCCCATTCCCTCCACTCCCCCCATTCTCTCCACCCCTCCCGCTCCCTACGCCGCCGCCAGGTCCGCCTCGGGGAGGGCGCCGTCCCCCGAGGCGGCCTCCAGCCCGCGCGGGAGCACGACCGTGAAGGCGGTGCCTACGCCCCAGGTGCTCTCGACCGAGATCGAGCCGCCCATCAGCTCGACCAGCCGCTTCGTGATCGCGAGCCCGAGGCCGGTGCCCTCGTGGCTGCGCCCGTCGCCCTCGGAGGCCTGCCGGAACTCGGTGAACAGCTCCGGCAGGAACGCCTCGCCGATGCCGATGCCGGTGTCGAGGACGCGGATCACCAGGTCGCTCGGGTCGCCGTCGATCTCGACCGTCACGCCGCCGCGATCGGTGAACTTGACCGCGTTGCCGACGAGGTTGGTCAGGACCCGGTCGAGGGCGCCAGCGTCGAGGACGGCCGGCACGACCTGCGGCGAGGCGGTTACGGTGAGCGAGAGCCCGCGCTCTTCAGCGAGCGGACGCAGCAGCGACATCGTCCGCTCGATGTGGGCCACGGCGTCGACCTGCTGGGGTCGGAGCACCTCGCGCTCGGCGTCGAGGCGGGCCAGGTCGAGCACCGAGTTGAGGGTGGTGAGCAGGCGCTGGCCGCCGGCCCCGATGGCCTCGACGAGGCCGCGGCTCTCGTCGTCGACCTCGTCGAGCAGCAGCTCGGCGAAGCCGATCACGGCCGTCAGCGGCGTCCGGATCTCGTGGCTCATCGACGCCAGGAAGGCGCTCTTGATGCGGGCCATCTCGATGGCCTGCTCGCGGGCCTCGATCAGCCCCTGCTCGTAGGTCCGCTGCGCCTCGATGTCGCGGGCGAGCGACAGCACCCGCGGCCCGCCCTCGAGGTCGACCACCTGCGACTCGAAGCCCAGCAGGCCCCGGCTGCCGTCGGGCCGCGCGACGGCGAGGTCGGCCTGCGAGTGTCGGTCGCGGGCGAGCGCCTCGGCGTGCTCGTGGGCGAACGGGACCGACTCGGGGGCGACGATGGCGACCATCGAGTCGATCGCGTCGCCCTCGGCGAGCCCCAGCAGGCGGCGCGCGGCCCGGTTCATCTCGACGTTCCTGCCGTCGAGGTCGTGGACGAAGATGCCCTCCGAGGCCCGGTCGACGAGCGTCTTGTAGCGCTCCTCCGAGGCGCGCAGTGCCGCCACGCGCCGCCGCACCTGGGCGCGGAGCCACAGCGCCACGACGACGACGACTGTGAGCAGAACGAGTGCCGCCAGCGCAGCCCATCGGTACGCCGCCTCGGGGACGCCCGCCCGCGTGATGTCGCTGCTCGCGCGCGGGTAGATCTGGTACGAGTCGACGAAGGGCTCGGCACGGTCGTACTGGCCCGCCACGCCGACGACCCGGAGGCGGTCGCCGGGCGCGTAGGCGTCGAGCGAGATCGGCTCGGCGCGGCCCTCGAACCCGAACGCGACGACGAGCGAGAGGTCGTCGAGCGACAGCATCAGCGCCTCGCCGGCGCCCACCTGGCTGCGCCCGACCACGCGGCCCTCGACCACCACGAGGCGGCCCTCGACCGCCTCGGGCGTCGCCACGGGGTAGCGGACCGGCTCCGGAATCCGACGCGGCGCCGGCACGACCTCGACCCGCGCCGAGTCGAGGAATGCGGCGCCGGCGTAGAACGAGAGGCGGCCCGTCGCGACGACGCTGTCGCCGGCGGCCACGCGCACGTCGGGCGCGTTGACGGGGAGGCCCGCCGTCGCGTCCTGGACGTAGAGCGGCGCCGCTGCGGGCTTGGCGCCAAAGGCCCCGGCGTCGGCGGGCGTTCGGCCGGCCACGGTGACGACCGCGCCCACGCGGTCGGGGACGCGGTCGCCGTCGGCGTCGCGCACCACCTCGGCGATGGGCTCGGGGGTCTGCGCCGAGGCGGTGCCGCTGGCGAGGACGAGAAGGAAGAGGGCTCCGAGGCGGGACATGTCAGGCCGGGATCGCGACGCCCGGCGTCCGTGGGTGGGGGGAGTCCGCCGAGGATGCCTGCGGGGCCGGAGGCGCCGGCAGGGTGACTTCGACGAGCGTGCCGGAGCCCTTTTCGCCCCGGACCCGGGTCTGCCCTTCGAGGCCGTCGACGAGGCGGTGCCCGTCGCGCCGCCGCGCGGTGGCGTCCCGGGCGATGGAGACCACGGCCGTCGCGTCGCCGTCGCCGCGGAGCGCCGAGGCGAACGCGTAGGGAACGACCGCGCCGTCGGGGTGCCGAAGCTCGAGAACGTCCGAGGCATGGCCCGTCTGCCGCGCGGCCAGCAGGTGGGCGTCGGCGGCCTGCGGGTCGACCGCGAGGTCGCCGAGGCGCGGCCGGTCGCCGTCGGGGCCAACGCCGTCTGGGGCGAGCCCGAGAGCGGCCTGGGCGGCACGGTTCGCCTCGGTGATCCGCCCGCTGCGGCGGCCGTCGAGGACCAGCACCGGATCCAGAGCCGCCTCGAAGAGCGCCCTGGAGGGCGTCTCGGACCGGTGGGGAGGCCCGGACGGGTGGCGCGTGCGGACCGCCCATGCGAGGGCGCCGAGGAGAAGGGCGGCGACGGGCAGCGCGACGCTGCGGGACGCCGCGGGCGAGAGGCCTGCCCGCCGGGCCGCCGCGCGGAGGTCTCCGGTCCCGGCCGTCATCGGGCCGGCCATCGGCACCACGCCCCCGAGGCGGTCCGAGGCGCGAGTCTCGCCGATGGGATGCCGAAGCGAGCCGATGGACTCCACAGAGCGTTCCCCATCAGGGGCGACGGCGGACGAGGCTGGCCCCATGCTCTGCGCCGAGGCGGTGCTGTGCGCCGAGGCGGTTCCCAGGCATGCTGTCGCGAACGCGCAGGCAAGCAGGAGAGGACGAGTCGGAGGGACGAGTGGAGACATGGCGGCCTCCCGTGTATCGGCCCCGCCTCGGGGACCTGAAGGGCAGCCCCTGCCTGCCAGAGGTAGCTTCGCCGTCGTAAGAGGTCGCGTCTCTGCGCCGTCTGACCTTCCCGGCGAGAACCCCCCTGGACTCCCGTCGTACTCCTTCCCCAACCCGATTCCAACCGTTCCGTCCCTATGTCCGCCCTCCTCACCGGCACCGACGCCAACTTCGACTCCGAGGTTCTCGACAGCGATCAGCCCGTTCTGGTCGATTTCTGGGCCACGTGGTGCGGGCCGTGCCGCACGATCGCCCCGACCATCGAAGAGCTTGCCTCGGAGTACGAAGGCAAGGCGAAGGTGGTCAAGCTCGACGTCGACAACAACCCGCAGACGGCGATGAAGTACGGGATCCGCTCGATCCCGTCGCTTCTGTTCTTCAAGGACGGCCGGCCCGTCGACCAGATGGTCGGCGTCGTGCCCAAGCGCGTCCTCGCCGAGAAGCTCGACACGCTCGCGGCGCAGGCCGCCTAGCATCCGACGACCGATTCCGCGGGGGCGCTGCCGGTCGGTGGCGCCCCCGCTCGCATCCAGCACCTGTATGTCTTCCACTCCCGCCCCGCTCCCCGACGGCCTCGACTGGAACACGGCCGAGCGCCGCGCCGCCGTCATCATCGGGACCGGCCCGGCCGGCTTCACGGCCGCCCTCTACGCGGCCCGCGCCAACCTCGCGCCGCTCGTGATCCAAGGGCCGGCGCCCGGCGGCCAGCTCACGACGACGACCGACGTCGAGAACTTCCCCGGCTACCCCGACGGCGTCATGGGGCCGGACATGATGCAGGACCTCGAACGCCAGGCGACGCGCTTCGGCGCCGAGCTGCGCTGGGGGACCGTCACCCACGTCGACCTCTCGCGCGGCCCCGACGGGGCCGGCCCGCACCGCCTCGTAGTCGACGAGCAGACGCCGCTCCTCGCCGAGGCGGTCCTCATCTCGACCGGCGCGAGCGCCAAGTACCTCGGGCTCGAGAACGAGAAGCGCCTGCTCGGCCGCGGCGTGAGCGCCTGTGCCACCTGCGACGGCGCCTTCTTCCGCGACGAGGCCATCGCCATCGTCGGCGGCGGCGACACGGCGATGGAGGAGGCCCTCTTCCTGACCCGCTTCGGGTCGGAGGTGCACGTCATCCACCGGCGCGACGCGTTCCGGGCCTCGAAGATCATGCAGGACCGCGTGCTCTCGAACCCCAAGGTGACCGTCCACTGGAACACCGTCGTCACCGACGTGCTCGGCGAGGACGCCCTGACGGGCCTCCGCCTCGAAGACACCGAGACCGGCGAGACGCGTGAGCTGCCCGTGACGGGCTTCTTCGTCGCCATCGGCCACAAGCCGAACACCGACATCTTCCGCGGCTGGCTCGACATGGACGACGCGGGCTACATCCAGACCCAGCCCGACTCGACGCACACCAACGTCGAGGGCGTCTTCGCCTGCGGCGACGCGCAGGACCACGTCTACCGGCAGGCCGTGACGGCGGCCGGAACGGGCTGCATGGCGGCCATCGACGCCGAGCGCTGGCTGGCCGAGCAGGACGTGATCGACGAGGTGCGCACCGAGACCGAGTACCACGCCGCCCCGGCCGAGGACGCCCTGGCCGAGGCGGACTGACCGCGCCGCCTCGGGGCCCCCGGGGCGGCGCCGTAGCTTGCGGCGTCTCCCCCCGACGCCTCCGCGTCGACGCTCATGCGTGCCCTCGCCCTCGTCGCTCTGATCGCGGCCCCGGCCGCGAGCGCCCAGGTCGCCTCCAACCTCGCCGACCTCCGCCTCGCGACGGCCGTCCGCCTCGCGCTCGTCGCCGACGTGCGGACGCGTGCCTACGACGTCGACGTGACCGCCCGCCGCGGCGCGGTCGACGTGGCGGGCGACCTGACGCCGGTCCAGCGGCGCCTCCTCGGGGAGGTCGTCCGCGACGTGCCGGGTGTGCGCTCCCTCGACGGGGCGGCCGTCGGCGACGGCCCCATCGAAGGGCCCGTCGTGACCGTCGTCGACCGCGTCCCTCCCGAGGCGGCCGGCGCGACGGCCCCGCGCCCCGAGGCGGGGCCGACCTACCACCGCGTCCGCCGCGGCGACACGCTGTTCTCGCTCGCCCGGCGCTACGACACGACGGTCGAGGCGATCCGCGAGCTGAACGGGCTGCGGAGCACCAGCATCCGCCTCGGGCAGCGCCTCCGCGTGCGCTAGGGCGACCGCCGGGTGGGTTGAGGGCAGGCGGTTTGCCACGTCCTCCTCTCCCAGCACCGCCTCGGGGCTGGCACTCAGATCGATCAGGGCGCTGGCCGTAGGGGCACGCCGGTGGCGTGCCCGAATCGAGCGCCGCCTGGGAGCCGAGTCGCGTCGGTCGCTGTACCGCCTCGGTGATCGGAAGACCCCGAGGCGGTCGATGCGCAGTCCCCCTCCTGGACAGGAGGGGACAGGGGTGGTGGACCGAACCGAGGTGACTGCCTCGGAGACGAGCGGAGCGCCCCTCTTGAGATCTCCCCCTCCCAGCGGGAGGGGGCGCACGCACGGCCGTGCGTGCGGGGGAGGGCGAGCCCACTCAGCACTGCCTCGGGAATTGGAGGTCGATGGGCACCGAGGCGGTCGATTCATCGCCCCCCTCCCAGCCTCCCCCCGCTGGGGCAGGGCCGTTACGTTCTCTTCCTCTGGCTCTTTGCCACCTGGAGAGTCATCCCCGCGAACGCGGGGATCCATGCGAGGGAACCCAGAATCGACGCCGTATGGATTCCCGCCTACGCGGGAATGACTGAATCTTGGGGATTTGTGTTAGCACTTAACAGTCCTGCCCGCTGGGGGGAGGAGACTCTCGGAAAACCTTCCGCGGATTGCGCCAGCCCGTCTCGGCGAG
>JBCCQJ010000201.1:0-8449 GCA_039024395.1 Bacteroidota bacterium
CGATGAACTTGGTCGCGCTGTGCATCACGAGCGCGGCCCCGAGGCGGGCGGGCCGCTGGAGGACGGGCGTCCCGAACGTCGAGTCGACCATCACGGGCACGTCGCCGGCCGCTCGGGCGACCGCCGCGACGTCGACCAGGTCGAGCGTCGGGTTGACGGGCGTCTCGATGCACACGAGGCCCGTGTCGGGGCGGAGCGCATCGGCCACGCCCGCCGCGTCGGTCCACGTCACCTCGGTGCCAAGGAGACCAGACGAGAGAAGCCGGTCGGTGGTGCCGTAGATCGGCCGCACGCCGACGACGTGCCTCTGGCCCTCGCGCGTCGCCGCGAGGACCGCGGCCGTGATCGCGGCCATCCCCGACCCGAACGCGACGGCCGCCTCGGTGCCTTCGAGGGCGGCCAGCCCGGCCTCGAAGCGGGCGACGGTGGGGCTGTGGAGGCGACTGTAGATCGGGCCGCCGGCCGCCTCGGGGCCGCCGCCGGCCATCATGGCGTCGAGGCTGTCCACGGCGGCGTCGAGGCGCTCGAACGGGTACGTCGTCGAGAGGTCGATCGGGAGGGCGTGGACCCCGAGGCGGCGGAGGTCGTCGCGCCCTGCGTGGACGGCCAGGCTGTCGGGGTGGAGGCGGTCGTCAGACATGAATGAGAAGGCTGGACCCCAAGCTACCGGCGTGCCCGCGCCGTATCGTGCCCGTTCACGGCTTCCCTCTCGATGCGCGTCCTCTCTCTGCTTCTGCTCCTCGTCGCCGCGCCGGCGCTCGCCCAGGACGCACCGGTCGACCCGGGCCTCGTCGGCACGTGGGCGCTCGATGCGATCGAGCAGGCCCCGACGGACAGCCTCAAGGTGGTCTCGATGACGCTCTCGATCACCGCCGACGGCAGCCTCGCGGCGAAGATGACCGGGGTCGACGTCGACGGCACCATCCGCAGCGAGACCGAGCGCGCGGAGATCACGACCGAGAACGGGCAGATCCTCGACGGCCGCCAGCCCGTCGGCTACACGCTCCTCGACGACGACACGCTGCGGATCGCCGACGAGAGCCTCTCGATCCGCTTCCGCCGCGTCGCGGGGTAGGCGCCGCTCACCGCCTCCCACGGATTCGGGGGGGAGGGATCGATGGATTCTGGAGGTCTGGCTCCCCTCCTGCGCACCCTCCGCTCGGTCCTCCCGCGCCTCGCGCCGTGCGGCTCACGGGCTGCTTCAGCGCCGGAAGCTCGTGGGCCTTGATGGATTTGAACCATCGACCTCTCGCGTGTGAGGCGAGCGCTCTAAACCCCTGAGCTAAAGGCCCGTGCCGCCGGCCTCCCGGCGGGGCCACGAACATAGCCCGCCTCGGGGCGCGAGGGCAAGACGGGCCGCGTGGAGAGACGGCGAGGACCGCCTCGGGGCCGCCCTGGGCGCCGGGCGAGGCCCCCGAGGCGGACAAAAAAAGCGGGCACCTCCGAGGAGGCGCCCGCCGG
Organism: Bacteroidota bacterium; assembly: GCA_039024395.1. Lineage (GTDB taxonomy): Bacteria > Bacteroidota > Rhodothermia > Rhodothermales > Rubricoccaceae > Rubrivirga. Next base: position 1,462 of record JBCCQJ010000201.1, read on the forward strand.
CGTGGTGGGATCGGGGTGGGATGCCTACGCTTCCTCGGGGACGTAGACCTCCTTCAGGATGCCCTGGAGCTTGGTGCGACCGCGGTTGATGCGGCTCTTGACCGTGCCCATCGGGAGGCCCGTGATGTCGGCGATCTCCTCGTAGGCAAGCTGCTGCACGTCGCGCAGGACGACGACCTCGCGGAACTCCTCGGGGATCTGCCCGAGCGCCTCCTGGATGTACTTGTCCTGGATGGTGCCCTCGGCGTGCTTGTCCGGGAGGAAGGTCTCGTCGGGGATCTCGACCTCGTATTCCTCGTCGTCGCGGTTGACCGACTGGAGGCTGTAGAGACGGCGGCGCTTGCGCTTGCGGTACTCGCTGCGCGCGAGGTTACCGGCGATCGTGTAGAGCCAGGTCGAGAACTTGGCAATGCGCCGGTAGCTGTGCCGGTTGCGGTAGACCCGCAGGAACGTCTCCTGGAGCAGGTCCTCGCACTCCTTGAGGTCGCCGAGGAACCGGTAGATGTAGTTCGTCAGCGGGTCGTGGTAGCGACTGACGAGGATGTCGAAGGCCTCGACGGTCCCCATCTGGAACTGCGACATCAGGTCCTCGTCGTTCATCTGCGAGAGAACGACGTGGTTCTTCGAGGCGGGCGTCACCGTGCGCGCTGCGGCCTTGGCGAACGTCTGCTTCTTCAGCGTGGGCATGAGGGTGGGGTCGAGAGAGGTGGGAACAGACGGATTGTCAGCGCGGGCACAAAGCGCAAGGAGTGTGCCCGGACACTTGTTGAAACGAGAATCAGACGTCCATTCGTGTTTTCCCCGAGGCGGGGGCTAGCGCGCCGGAGCCGCCATGCGGCGCAGCGCGAGGGTGAGAACGAGGCGCTCGTCCCGGTGCGAGCCGCCTTTGAGCTCGATGTCGGCGGCCAGGAGGGCCTCGAAGGCCCGCCGGATGGCGTCGGCCCCGAGGCGGCGCGCGGCCTGCACGTAGTCGCGGACGTAGAACGGCGGCACGCCGATCTGTCCGGCGATCTGCGACTCGGGGATGCCCGCAGACAGACAGCCTGTCAGCTTCCAGAGCTTCGTCACGTAGGCCGACAGCAGGCCGACGATCTTGAGCGCCTCGCCGCGCCGGTTGCCGGCCTGGGCCAGGAGCGCGTCGGCGATGCGGAGGGCGCGCGGCGTGTCGCCCGCGGCGATCGCGTTCTGCAGCTCGAACGGGTTCTGCTCGGCGCTGTGGCCGGCCGCCCGCAGCACGTCGTCGCGCGTGACGCGGCCGCGCGCGCCGACGTAGGTCACCAGCTTGTCGACCTCGGACGAGAGCGAGCGGAGGTCCGACCCGGACATCTCGGCGAGCATCTGCGCCGCACCCGCCTCGGTGTCGACGCGGCGCTCGCGGAAACGGGCCTCGACCCAGCCCGGGAGGTGGCGGTCGCGGAGCGGCTGGAACTCGGCCCAGGTCGCGTGCTGCTTGAGCGCCCGGTACGGGTGGGCCGACGTGTTGGGCTTGGCGTTGCAGAGCAGCACCACGACCGCGTGCGGGTTCGGCGCCTCGGCGTAGCCCTTGAACAGGCCGTTCTCGGCCAGCTTCTCGAACCCGCGCACGACCACGAGGCGGCGCTCGGCCATCATCGGGAACTGCGCGCACTGGGCGAGCACGGCCGCCGCCGCCGCCTCAGGGCCGAAGACGACGTCGAGGTTGAAGTCGCGCTCGTGGGGCGCCACGGCGTGCTCGACGGCCAGCCGCTGCAGCTCGTCCATGAACCACCCCTCCTCGCCGTAGAAGAAGTACAGCGGCGCGAAGCGCCCGTGGCGGAAGGCGGTCGCGAGGTCGTCGAACGAGGCGCCGGTCTTGGCGCGGCCCTTGGCCATGCGGAGGGGAGATCGGGAGAGAGGAGCGCCGCCTCGGGGTGCGGCACCAGAGGCAAGGTAGAGCACCGGCCGTGGACGTCTCGGGCTCCTCAGGACAACCTCAGACGCCCTCAGGCGGAGGGGTCTTACGGCCGGCGCAGGTGCCGGCCGAGGAAGGCGAAGACGCGCGCGCGGTACGCCTCGGGGGCGAACCGGTGGAGGTCCTGGTGCGCCGTGCCCTCGACGATCCAGAGGTCCTTCGGCTCGGGCGCGGCGGCGTGGAGCGCCTGCGTCTCGTCGGGCTGCGCGTGGGCGTCCTCGCTGCCGCCGAGCACGAGGACCGGCGCCTCGACGCCCGCGATGGCCGCCTCGGGGCGGAGGTCGTCCGTCCCGACTCCGAGGCGGGGGCGGAGCTGCGCGGTGAGGAGCGGCGTGAGGGCCTCGCCGAAGCGGCCGAGCCGCATCCCCAGCCGGTTCCGCGTCGCCCGCTCGACGCTCGCGTAGACGGCCTCGACGACGAGCGCGTCGGCCCCGAGGCGGTCACGGGCCAGGATCGCAGCAGCACCGCCCATCGACTGACCCACGACGGCGACGGGGAGGCCGGGGAACCGGTCCCGCGCGAACGCCACGGCCGCAACGGCGTCCTCCCGCTCGCGCCACCCGAACGTGATCGCCTCGCCCGGGCTCTCGCCGTGCGCCTGGAAGTCGAACGCCACCACCGCGTAGCCCGCCTCGTGGAACAGCCGCATCCGCTCGACCTGGCTCCGCCGGTCGGCGCGGACGCCGTGCATCAGCACGACCACGCCTCTCGCCGAGTCGGCCGGCTGCACCCACGCCGCGAGCGTCCCCGAGGCGGACGGGATCGCCGCCGCCTCGGCGCCGGGCGGGGGCGGTCCCACGTCGCGTGGCGCGGGCGCGACGAGGACGGAGCCGAGCATCCACACGAGGGCGATGCCGGCGAGCACGGCCAGGACGACGGTGCCGACGAGCGCCCGCACGTGGCCGGGCTACGCCTCGGGCGTCCGGAGGTCCGCCTCGTGGAGCCGGTACGCCAGCTCCTTCAGGTGGTCGGCGTCGCGGCGGACGATGAGGAGCACGAGGCCGTAGAGGTCGGTCGCCTCGCCGTCGACGGTGACGGCGCGCGCCCAGGCCGCCTCGGGGACCGCCCCGACCGTCTCGCAGAGCGCGGCGCGGGCGGCGCGGAGGTCCCCGAGGAGGGCGTCGAGGTCGCGCTCGTTGGCGCCGTCGGTGCCGGGCAGCGGGTCCGGCGTGACCACCTCGGGGGCGTCCTCGGCCCCGAGGCGGGCGACCCATGCGGGGTAGACCTCGCGGTCGAGCGCGGCGAGGGCGGCGAACGTCTCCTTGGCCGAGAGGTCGGTCGGCAGCGGGGCCTGGTCGAGGGCCCACGCGGGCAGGCCGGCCAGGAGCGGCGCCAGCGCGGCGGCCTCGTCCTCGAGCCACCCGAGCTGGTCGAGGAGCGCCTCGCGGCGGGCGGCAAGCGTGGCCGCGTCGCGCGGCGGCTCGGCGTAGGCGTCAAGCATGAGGGGAAGGGGGAAGAGGCAAGCGGGAAGAGGGAGAGAGCCCCTTCCCTCTTGCCCTCTTAGGCCGGCTCGTGCTCGGCGGCGTCGGCGACGGCGGTCTCGACGCCGGCGAGGTAGTCGAGCCGGTCGCGGAGCGTGTGGATGTTGTTGTCGCGGCGGTGCTGCCAGTCGCCCTCGGGCTGGCCGTTGCGGCGGCGCTCGAGGAAGTCGAGCCGGTCCTTGAGCCGCTCCTTGGGCACCACCAGCTTGTCGAGCCCGAAGTGGGCCTCGTCGCGGGTGTGGAACGTGAGGTCGTACTCCTTCGACATCACGATGGCCTCCTCGGGGCAGACCTCCTCGCAGAAGCCGCAGTAGATGCACCGCAGCATGTTGATCTCGAACCACTCCGGCTCGCGCTCCTTGATGTCGTCGGTCACCTCGTGGGCCTGCATCGAGATGGCGAGCGGCGGGCACGACCGGGCGCAGAGCCCGCAGGCGACGCAGCGCGGGCGGCCCTGCTCCTCGACGAGCACCGGCCGGCCGCGGTACGAGTCGGGCGGGTACCACTGCTCCTCGGGGTACTCGAACGTGTAGGCGTCGAGCGACATCTTGGAGGCCGAGTAGCCGAGGCCCTTGAAGATCTCCGGCAGGTAGAGCCGCTCCCAGAAGTTGAGGGTGCGCTCGTCGGATGTGGCCTTGTTGACAGGAGTGCCAGGCATTGAGGCAAGAAAGAGTCCGATGAAGCTACGCTGGCCCGGGTGTGGGGTTCGGGGCACGGGCCCCGTTCGCGGGGGTTTCGTCAGACGGCCACGCCAGGTAAACCTGCCTAGCGCGTGCCGCTCCAGATTCAAGCGCGCCTCATCGGCTCGGTGGCCACCTCCCGAGGCGGACCGACGTGCCTCACCAGGCCCCGAGGCGGGCCGGGCGCGGGCGCGGCGGCGGGTTCGGGACGAGCGCGCCGGGCAGCCGGCCGAACGCCATCGTCAGTCCGGCACCGGCCGCCGGCACCTCGGCGTTGGCGTGGGCGAACGTCTCGACGCCGACCCCGACGGCGGGGAAGACCACGAGCACGGCCCGCGCGCTGACAACGGCGCCTGGGACGGTGCGCGCCCGGCCGTCGGCATAGCGCGGATCCCGTGACGAGGACCGCCGCGCCCATCCCACCGAGGGCCCCGCGAGGGCCGTGAACAGGACCGGACCGGCCGAGGTCGCGACGCCTGCCGCGACGTGGACCTCCGTCAGCGGGCTCGCACTCCCGAAGACGCTGAAGGCGAGGTTGTCGGTCAGGCCGGCCTGGAGCACCACGGGGCCGTCGCCGACCGACCGCGTGTAGCGGAGCCCCGACAGGATGAGCCCGCCGCCATCGGGCACGGCGGAGACCCCGAGCGGACCGACGCTGAGCGACGAGACCCGCCCAGACCGGGCGTCGGCCGGCTGCGCAGAGACCGTCACCGAGGCAGACAAGGCGAGGAGAAGAAGAGCGCGCAACGGCGGAGCGGTGGGGGAGCGGATAACATGACCCGCCTCGGGGGCCGGCCTCTGATCCGTTTGCACTACCTCACGTCGAGGCGCCGCTCGCAGCCCCGAGGCCGCTCACTGCGTCTTGACAATCCCGTGCTCCCACGCCCACGCGACGGCCTCGCGCGCCGAGCCTACGCCCAGCTTCGAGTACACCGCCGCGAGGTGGTTGCGGACCGTGTTCTCGGCGATCCGCAGCCGCTCGCCGATCGCCGCGTTGTCGAGCCCGCGCGCCATCAGCACCAGCACCTCGTGCTCGCGGCCGGTCAGCGGCGAGAGCGTCTCGGGCTTCTTCGGGATCGGCACGAACCAGCGGCCCTCGCCGCGGTGCACCGCCAGGACCGCCTCGCGGACGGCCGTCGGGTGCTGGTCCTTGGTGATGTAGCCCGCCGCGCCGGCGTCGAGCAGCCCGTGGATGTAGGCCGAGTCGTTGTACGCGCTCAAGGCCAGGATGCGCGGCGCCTCGGGATCGCCCTGGAGCGCGGCCGCCACCTCGGGGCCGGGCGTCTCGGGCATGTTCATGTCGAGGAGCAGCACGTCGGGGCGGAGGCGGCGGACCAGCTTGAGCGCTTCGCCGCCGTCGGCGGCCTCGCCCACGACCTCCACCTGACCGCCCTTCTCGAGCGCCTCGCGGATGCCGTTGCGGAACACAGGGTGGTCGTCGGCGACGACGAGGCGGACAGGATCAGACATCGGCAGCGAGGGCGTCGAGGCGGTGGGCAGGAATGGGGAGGGCGAGGGCGACGCGGGTGCCGCCGAGCGGGCCGCGCGCGACGGCGAGGTCGGCGCGGAGCAGGTCGGCGCGCTCCTGCATCCCGAGCAGGCCGTAGTGGCCGCGCGCGGCAAGCTCGAGGGCGTCCGCCTCGGGGGGGCCGGCGCCGTCGTCGTCGACGGTGAGCGTGAGGGTCCGGTCGTCGAACGCGAGCGCGACGTCGATGCGCGAGGCGCCGGCGTGCTGGAGCGCGTTGTTGAGGGCCTCCTGGGCAATCCGGTAGAGCGCGAGGCGCTTCTCGTCGCTCAGCGGCGATCCGTCGGCGACCGGCCGCACGACAGGGTCCATCCGGAAGCGGACGTCGGTCGCGTGCGGCCCCGCGGCGGCGCGGTCGGCGAGCGACGCCAGGGCGGCCGTCAGCCCGAAGGCGTCGAGGGCCGAGGGGCGCAGCTCGTCGCAGAGCGCCCGCAGCTCGCCCACGACGCCGGTGACGGCCTCGCGGGCCGCCTCGGCGCCCGGCTCGCCGAGCGTCATCTGGACGGCGCAGAGGTCCTGCACCGGCCCGTCGTGCAGCTCGCGCGCCACGTGCGCGCGCTCGGCCTCGCGGGCGGCGGCGAGGCGGCGGCGGAACTCGGCGCGCAGCCGCCGCGCCTTGCGCGCCCGGCGCTCCCACACGACAGCCCCGCCCACAAGCGCGATCAGCCCGGCCCCGAGGAGGCCCAGCGCGAGCGTCCCGACCGGCACCGCCGTCGCCAGCCGCACGACGGCCCGGTCGTCGACGGCGAGCGCGAACGGGACCGCCTCGGGGCCGGCGAGCGAGTCGGGCGCGAGGGCGCCGGCGCGGGCCGAGCGCTCGAGCGCGTCGACGAACGCGGCGTAGGGGATCGTCACGCGCGGCCGCCCCTCGACGCCTTGCCCGAACACGGCGAAGCTGTCGCGCACGACCTCGAAGTGGACCAGCCGCCCGCCGGCCTCGACGAAGCCGGACGCCTCCTGCCCCGAGGCGGGCATCGCAGCGAAGAGGAGCAGAAGCAGGAAAGCGCGCACGGAGTCGGCAGCGGTGCACCCGCAAGCTAGACCGCCTCGGGGCCGCGCCCCCGGTGCAATCGGACTACGGCTGTGGGCTGTGGGCTGTGGGCTGTGGGCTGTGGGCTGTGGGCTGTGGGCGAAGGTGCCGCCGCCTCGGGGGGCACGCAAGACCGATCCGGTGGAGACCGCCGGGAGCGGTGCGTCAGTGGGCAGTGCGTCGGCGAACGGCAAGGTGCATCCGCCTCGGGGCCGGCGCATGGCCGGATCGGGGCGGTGGTCGTAGGGGCACGCCGCTGGATTGGCCCCAGCTGCAGAAACAGATTGATGAAACCGACATTTTGGTGTTGTGTACGTCGGTGTGGCTAGGAGAGAAAAGTTC
>JBCCQJ010000202.1:0-8438 GCA_039024395.1 Bacteroidota bacterium
CCCTCGGGTTCGGGGGCGAGGAGAGCGCCGGCGCCTCGTTCCTGCGCAAAGACGGCACGGTGTGGACGACCGACAAGGACGGCATCCTGCTCGCCCTCCTCGCGGCCGAGATCGCGGCCGTCACCGAGGCGGACCCCGGCGAGCGCTACCGCGCCCTCGAGGAGCGGTTCGGGAGCCCCGTCTACGCCCGCCTCGACGCGCCGGCCTCGCGCGCGCAGAAGGCGGTCCTCAAGGCGCTCTCGCCGGAGGCGGTCCGGGCGGACACGCTGGCCGGCGACCCGGTCACGGCGACGCTCACCGAGGCGCCCGCGAACGGCGCGGCCATCGGCGGGCTGAAGGTGGAGACGGAGAACGGGTGGTTCGCCGCGCGGCCCTCGGGCACGGAGGACATCTACAAGATCTACGCGGAGAGCTTCCGCGGAGAGGACCACCTGTCGCACATCCAGGCCGAGGCGCAGGAGATCGTGGCGGCGGCCTTCGCGCAGGCGGGCGTCTAGCCCCGAGGCGGGGGGGGTCTGGACACAGTCTGCGGTGTGTCTAACGAGACCGACAGTTTCAGCAACAGCGCGTATCAGGCGCGGCCGCTCTGAAGATGCCATCGTACCAAACGAATGGCGTTGGCGTTGGGACTCTACGGATCTCTAGGCCTAGAAACTCGTCATGCACTCTGGCAAGGTCCACGGCTGCGTCCTCCTCCTCGCCACAGCGTCGCTCCTCGCGACCGGGTCGTCTCTACCTGCGTCCGCGCAAGCTCCGAGCGCCGGGTCGCGCCACACGTTCGACGGATTGCGCCTCGGTCCGCCCCCTCAGGCCTGGGAGGGTGCAGAGTCCTCCGCGGAGCACGGCGTTCTTGTCGTCGACGGAGGTCGGCATGGACAGGCGCTCGAGATCAAGGGGAGCGCAGACGCGGCCTCAGGACGGGCATCCGACATTGGCGTTGTCATGCGGACCCTCCCGGCCGAAGTGTTCAGGCACACCCGGGTCCGTCTCGAAGGGTGGCTTCTCACAGAGGACGTCGGGGCCGATGGGGCTCGGCTCTGGATCCGGGTCAACGGCGAGGACGGCCGGGTCCTGGCTCTCGATAACCTCGAGGGGCGGGCCGCCTCGGGGACCGACCCCTGGGTCCGGTACGTCGTCGAGGTCGACGTACCGCCCGACGCGGGGACGATCGCGTACGGGGCTCTCTTGATCGGTCCTGGCCGGCTCGTCGTCGATGATCTTGCGCTCATCCAAACGGACACCCTGGCTCTCGGCCAACCGCACTGGACCCGTACACCGTGGCTTGCGGACCCGGGGTTCGAGCGCACCCCTGTCGGCGGGTGGCCCTCGTCGTGGGGCGGCGGGGGAGGTGGACACGAGGTCGTCGTCGACACGGTCGCGTGGTCCGGCCGCCGGTCGCTCCGAATGCGCAAGTCCCCTACGTCAGCTGCATCGGACGGCCCCGTCGTGGGCGTGGCGACGCAGTGGGTCGATGGGAGCATGGTCCGTGGGCGGCGCGTCCGGCTCTCCGGGTACATCAGGACCGAGGGCGTCGAGGAGGAGTTCGCCGGGCTGTGGGTGCGCGTAGACGGCCCCACCGGGATGGTCTCCCTCGACAACATGGGCGACCGGGGACCGAGGGGGACGACGCCATGGCGGCGGTACGTCGTCGAGGCCGACGTCCCGATCGACGCGCGTGGCGTCGCGTTCGGGGCGCTCAAGCCCGGAGACGGCACGGCGTGGTTCGACGACCTCGTCCTTGAGACGGCATCCGGTCCCGACCCCGAGTCGGCGTCTGGCGGCTCGTCGCTGGGAAACCTCGGAGGCGGGCTGATCGACCTGTCGCGACCTGCGACCAACCCAGCGGATGTGGAGTGGCTAGCGGCCCGCGCGGTTCCCCTCGATACCGCTCGCGTCGGGGACTCCTTCGCCGACCTGCAGGTACTGGAGTCCGTGCTCGGCCCGCGCCGCATCGTCGGTTTGGGCGAGAGTAGTCATGGGGTCGCCGAGTTCAACCGGTCGAAGGCCCGGCTGGTCCGGTACCTCCATGAGCACCTGGGGTACGACGTGCTGGCGTTCGAGGCCCCGCTCTTCGACTGCCACCGGGCCAACGCCGCCCTCGACGCCTCAGCGGCCGAGGTGGCCCTTCGCGACTGCGCGTACTCCGTGTGGGAGACCGAGGAGGTCTTGGAGCTCTTCAAGTACGTCGCCGAGACGAGATCGACCGACCGTCCGCTCCGGCTCGTCGGCTTCGACAACCAACACGCACGCCGAGACACGACGCGGACCGCGTTCTTGGTCCGGGAGTTCGATGCCGTCGGGCTCGGCGCTGAGGCGGCCCGTCTGGAGGCCATCCTGGCGGACGCCCCGCCGCCTTCTCTTTCGGTCACCCCCGGCGCGTTCATCGAGTACGTCGAGGGACCAGGAGCAGACCTTGTTCGAGGGTACGAATCGTTGGCGGACCAGGCGGAAGCCGTGGCTGGCTCTGAGGGGCTTCCGCTCGGAGGGACGTCTCTGGGACTTGCCGTTCAAGTCGCGCGCTCGCTTCACGCACACGTCGAGCAGACCGTCGTAGGCGACCGAGGGCGCGCTGCTCTCCGGAGGGGCGACTCTGCGGAGGCAGGGACCCTCCGAAAAGAGTCGATGGCCGTTCGAGACCTCCAGATGGCAGAGAACCTTGCCTACCTCGTCGACGAGGCCTACCCCGAGGCGAAGGTGATCGCATGGGCGCACAACCTCCACCTCTCGCACGGGCCGTCCAACGACGGATGGCAGTGGATGGGCGAGCATGTCAAGGACCGGTATGCGGAGGCGTACTACGCCGTCGGGTTCTACGCCGGGGGCGGTGAGATGGCCGCCAACGATCGGACGGTGCACGCGGTCATGACGCCGGGCGACTATTCGCTGGAGGCCACAATCATCGAGGCGGGGCTGAGTGACGTGTTCGTCGACCTCTCCGAGGGAGACTGGGCCGGTCGATTGACGACAGCGATGGACTGGGGGCAGACGCCGGTTCGGATCGTGCCGCGGAGCGAGTACGGCGGTATCCTTTGCGTCGAGGAGGTGTCGGCCCCAGCCTACCTCTCCCCGGCGGCTCCCGGTGGCGCCGATTGATTCGCCGTACCCGCCGAGCCCAGTCCATTCAGGAAGTCGGTGACTACACGGAAGAACTCGTCCGGCGCCTCGAGCCACGGGTCGTGCCCGGCGTTGACTGAGACGACGCGGGCGTTGGGGATCACGGCGGCCACCGAACGGGAACCGTCCGGGGCCCGGGGAACGAACCGAGTCCCCTCGACGAGGAGAGTCGGCGCACGGACGGCGGCCAGGCTGTCCATGGGAGGGAGCGTGTGGGCTTCGGCCATCTTGCTCAGCCAGACGTCCGGGCACGATCCGTTCCCTGTTGGGTGCGCGGCGATCCGGCCAGCGAGGACCGGCGGTAGGCCGGCAGCGACGAGCGCGACCGAGTCCGGTGGCGGCAAGGCGCTGGGGCGGAGGCCCGAGTTGAGCGAGTCGGTCCGGGCGATCTGGGCAGGCGTCCTAGCCCCCGACTCGACCAAGACGCGGGAGAGCTCGTCCGAGGTCTCGAGGTGGGCGGCCCAATCCGGCCACGGAGGCGTCCCGCTGAGAACGAGGGCGCGGACTCGGTCGGGGCGCTCTCGGGCGAAAAGGAGGGCGAGGTGTGGACCCCACGACGATCCCGCGAGGACGACGGGGCCGTCGGGCGAGACCCGACCGAGGAGTCGATCGAGGTCTTCCACGTCCCGCTTCCACCGAAACTGGGGCGCACCGGGCGACCGACCGCACCCGCGCTGGTCATAGTAAATGACGCGATACCCCGCCGCAGCGAGCCGGTCCCACTCTGGCCGGAGGTAATCGTGAGCGACCCCCGGCCCACCATGGAGTACGACAACGGCGGGCCCCGTCCCGACGACCTCGTGATGCACGAGCGGTGCTTGCCCGCCCGTCGCACACCCGGCCAAGACCACCGCGCCCAGCAGGACTGTCGTCAAGACGGTTACGCGGCATTGCATACGAGAGAGATGGGCAACTGGGTAGCTCTGGTACGGTACGCATCGGGTGTGGCTACCGAACGTGTGCTGTCTGGATTCCAGTTGACGGCCGTTTCCCGAACGCGCCAGAGGCCACGGCCGGGTCGGCTCCCACGCTAACGTCTGCCGTTCGGGAACCAGCGCCTCGGAAGCCGTCGCCGCCCCGAGGCCAGTCCTGGAAAGCAGGGGGAGACTCCCTGGCCCCGAGGCGGCCCAGGCTCTCTACTCGTTCTCGCAGGCACCGAGGCGGAGGTCCGGACCGGTGCCTTCGTGGGGGTCCGGGGAGCCGGTCTGGCATCCCGCCTCGGGGAATCCCGTCTTCTCGGATGTCCCCTGCGAGCGCATCCAGGCCGAGGCGCAGGAGATCGTGGCGGCGGCCTTCGCGCGGGCCGGCGTCTAGCCCCGAGGCGGGGGCGTGCTGGAAACGGCTTGCGACGTGTTCGATGGGACCGAAAGACCCCGGAGACCGGAGCAAGAGTCGGCACGCGGCCCGGCCGCGGCGAGGGTTGGGTGGTGGTTCCCCACACGACGCCCCGATGACGAGCCCCGCACCGACGAGCATCACCCTTACCGTCCTCGGCCACGAGGGCTGCGTCACGACCGACCGCCTGCGCGCGGCGCTCTCCGACGCTGGCATCCCGTACGACTACTCTGTCCTCGAAGAGCACGCATCGTACGAGGCGGGGTGCAGCTTCACGGTCCCCACCGTCCTCGTCCGCGGGCTCCACGGGGGGACGCGAACGTTTGTCCAGCCCGATCCGGTCACGTTCGTCGCCGACTTGGTGAGGGTGGGTGTCGGTCCGCCGTCCCGGCCCAGCACCAGGCGCGCGTCACAGCTGCGCGCCTGACGGTCTGGTACCCCGAGGCGGTCGGAATCACGCTCCGCGTTCGGGCCATCCGATCGGTGCCGCTCGCCGTGGAGAGCCGGAGCCTATGTTCGGTCCGCGTATCCCTACCGATCCATGACGGCCGTGCCCGCTCCCGACGCTCCGGTCCTTGGCACACAGCCTCGGAGCGTCGTCGTGGCCGAGGACGAGATGATCGTTGCCCGGGACCTTCAGCGGTCGCTAGAGGCGAGTGGCTACCGCGTGCCCGGCGTGGCCCCGACCGCCGACGGCGCGCTCGCGCTCGTCGAGGAGCACGCGCCGGACCTCGTCCTGGTCGACATCGTGCTCCGGGGCGAGCGCGACGGGATCTGGCTGGCTCGGGCGCTCCGCGAGGAGCACGCGGTCCCATTCGTGTTCACGACGAGCCACGCCGACCGGACCACGGTCGAGCTCGCGCGGCAGACCCGGCCGAACGGGTACCTCGTCAAGCCCTACACGCGCGCCGACGTGTTCGCCGCCGTCGAGGCCGCCCTCGCGAACTACGCCGACGAGCAGCGCCGGATCGACCTGGCTGCGATGGCGGAGGTCGCCGGGCACGCCGGGGGGCTGACCCCGTCCGTCCTGCGCCGCGTCAAGGACCACGTGGCGAAGAACTTCGACCGGCCGCTGGCGCTCGCCGACCTCGCCGGGGTCGCCGGCCTGAGCCCGTACCACTTCGCCCACTGCTTCAAGGAGAGCGTGGGCACGTCGCCGTACCGGTACGTCGTGCTCCAGCGGGTCGAGGAGGCCAAGCGGCTCCTGCGGCACACGGACTGGCGGGTCTCGGACGTCGCCGCGGCCGTGGGGTACGGGAGCCAGGGGCACTTCGCGACGCTGTTCAAGCGCGAGACGGGCGTGAGTCCGCTGGCGTACCGGAAGATCCAATAGCCATGCGCCGCCTCGCCGTCGCCGTGCTCGCCGTGCTGGTCTCGGTCCCCGCCGCGCCGGCACAGGACGCCGCCGTGGTCGACAGCCTCGAGCGGGCCATCCAGGTCGCTCGGACCGATGCAGACCGGGCGGCGGTGCTCGTCCAGCTCTCAGAACTGCACCGCTACACGGACCTCGAACAGGCATTCGCCTTCGCGCGCCAGGCCGTCGCCGCCGCCGAACGGTCGGGCGACCCGTTCCGCGAGGGGGAGGCCCTGTACCACCTCGCCGTGCTGCACCAGATGGCCGGCGAGCCGGCCCGGGCGCTTGTCCTCCACGAGCGGGTCGGCGAGCTCGCCCAACGAGTAGCCCGGTCGTCGCCAGAGCGGTCGCGGCGGCTGGCCGCCGACAACGCGGTCGCCCGGGGGGTCGTCCTCCGCGACGTCGGCGACGCCGGCGGGGCGGCCGAGGAGTACCTCCGAGCCCTCCGGCTCGCCGAGGCGGACGGTCGGCGCCGGACGGCGGCCTCGGCGCTCCTCGAACTCCACGAGCTCTACCTGGAGCGAGGAGAGGCCGGCCTCGCGCGTGACTACGCCCGGCGCGCGCGAGAGGAGTACGGCGCGCTCGGGGACACGGCGACCGAGCTCCGCATGATGGGTGCCGAGGCCGCAGCCCTCCTCCTTGGCGGTGACCCCGAGGGGGCGGCGGAGGCGTACAGGCGGGTCGTCCGCCAGGCGCGGGCAGCGGGGCAGCGGATGCCGGAAGCGCAGGCTCTGCTCGGGCTGGGCCAGTCGCTCGTGGCAGCCGGTCGGCCCAGCGAGGCGGCCGACGCGCTCGAGAGCGGGCTCGTGCGGGTCCGCGAGGGCGAGCTTCGGGACGACGTTCCGGAGTTTCTCGTCGTCCTCTCTGAGGCCGAGCGGCTCGCGGGGCGCTTGTCCGCCGCCGTCGGGCACGCCGAGGAGGCCGTCCGAGCGGCGGAAGGGATGGGGTCTCTCGGGTTGGGAGCTGAGGCCCGCGGGGCGCTGGCGGCGGCGCTCGCGGCCACAGGCGACCACCGCGCCGCCTACGAGGAACGCGTCCGGCTCGCCGGCCTGCGCAACGTGCTCCAGAGTCGAGAGCGCGCCGACGCGCTGGCCGACGCCGAGGTCCGCTACGAGGTGGACCGCCGCCGCCGAGAGGCGGAGGCCGCGGGGCAGCGGGCCGAAATTGCCGAACTCCAGACGGACCGCCAGCGAGCGTGGCTCGTCGGCAGCGCCGTCGCGCTCGTCCTCCTCGGGGCGCTCGTGGCCGCGCTGTGGCGGACCGCTCGGCTCCAGCGCCGCGCCAACGGCCTCCTCACCGAACGGGCCGCCGAGGTCGACCGCCAGCGAGCCGAGGTCGAGGCGGCGCTCGACCGGACAGAGCGGCTCCTGGGCGAGCGGGAGGTCCTGCTCCGCGAGGTCCACCACCGGGTGAAGAACAACCTCCAGGTCGTCGCCTCGCTCGTCAATCTCCAGGCCGACGGCGTCGGCGACGGCGCGGCGCAGGCCGCGCTCCGCCAGATGCGGGCTCGCGTCGAGGCCATGGCCCTCGTCCACCGGCGGCTCTACGACGACGACCTCCGGACGGTCGACGCGGCGGCCTACCTCGGGGACCTCGCCGGGCTCCTCGCCGGGACGTACGGATGGTCCGAGGCCGAGCTGGAGACGGACCTGGCTCCTGTCGTGCTCGACGCTGACACGGCCGTCCCGCTCGGGCTGGCGGCGGCCGAGCTCGTCGCCAACGCGTTCGAGCACGCATTCCCGGCGGGCGGAGCGGGAAGGGTTCGGCTCGCGCTCTCGCGCGAGGTCGGCCGCCTCCGGCTCGTCGTCGAGGACGACGGGGTCGGGCTTCCGGAAGGGTTGACCGGTCCGCCGGCGGGCTCGCTCGGGCTCCAGCTCGCGTCGGACCTCGCGGCCCAGGTCGGCGGGGCGTTCGAGATGGGCCGGTCTGAGCGACTCGGCGGCGCCCGGTTCGTCGTCGAGGTCCCCGCGCCCCGGGGCCTGGGGGCGAGCCTGGCGCGGGCCGCGACGGACCGCCCGTAAGCCGCTACCACCTGTAGGGCCGATCCGAGAACGTCGATCCTGCATCGCCGCTGGCGGCCAAGACCTCGCGGTCGGGCCTGCGCGGTCGTTCGCCGCCGGGTGGCTCGGGGAGCAGCGGCTCGACGGCAGCCTAGAGATCGGGCGGTAGCCAGAAGCGAGCGTGGCTCTCGGATCCGTAGGCGGGGGCGTCCGCGCCGAGTTGGCGCTGCTAGCGGTACTCCGGGTTCTCGTAGTCGAACCGGCAGCCGGCCTCCCAGGCCGAGCGCTGGTTGCCGTGGGCCGGCACGCCGCCGGCGTCGGCCAGCATCCGCGCGAGGTGGAGCAGGTTCCACGCCATGAACGTCGTGTTCCGCTGCGTGAAGTCGTTGTCGATGCCCACCGGCGCGCCGTCCACCACGTCGCCGTAGCTGGGGCCGGGGCCGGCCTCCCCGATCCACCCGGCGTCGGCCTGTGGCGGGATGGTGTAGCCGAGATGCTGGAGGCTGTAGAGCACCCCCATGCCGACGTGCTTGACGCCGTCCTCGTTGCCGGTCACGATGCACCCGCCGACACGCCCGTAGAAGGCGTACTGGCCCGCCTCGTTGAGCTGCGACGACATGCCGTAGAGGCGCTCG
>JBCCQJ010000203.1:0-8424 GCA_039024395.1 Bacteroidota bacterium
CTACAGTTTCGCCGCCGGCTTCTACGCCCGCGCCGCCCACGACGGCGCCTTCGTCTGGTCCGACAACTCCCAGTCGTTCTCCGACTCGCTCGTCTCGACCGGGCCGGGCCAGTTCCTCGTCCGCGCCGCCGGCGGCGGCGGCATCGGCACCAACGACCCCACCACTCAGTTTGACGTCGCCCGCACGATCAGCGGCAACGGCAACTTCCCCGCCAGCCACGTCGCCCACCTCCGCAACGCGTCGACCGGCTCCAGCCCCGACGTGCTCGCCCTCTCGGTCGGCACCGTCACGCCCGGCACGGCGGTCAACTACGTCGGCTTCTTCGCCGACGGCGGGGCGACGCTGGTCGGCCAGATCGAGGGCAACGGCGCCGGAGGCGTGGTCTTCAACACGTCCGGCGCCGACTACGCCGAGTACCTGCCGCTGGCCACAACCACCGCCTCGGTGCGGCCCGGCGACCTCGTCGGGCTCCGAGGCGGGCGCGTGTCGCTGGCCGCCTCGGGGGCAGAGCAGGTCATGATCGCCTCGTCGAACGCGGCCGTGGCGGGCAACGCGGGCGCGACCGAGGGTGGAGCGCTGGTAGCGTTCGTCGGGCAAGCCGAGGTGCGGCTCACGGGGACCGCCTCGGTGGGCGACCTGCTGGTGGCGAGCGGGCTGGACGACGGCACCGCCCGTGCCGTCGCGCCGGGTGCCTACCGCCCCGAGGCGGACGGCCCCGTCGCGGGCCGGGTGGTCGCGCTCCCCGAGGCGGGTCGGGCGGTGGCGCTGGTGGGCGTCGACGAGGCGGCGGCGCTGCGGGCGGTCGTGGCCCGGCAGGCCGACGAGATGGAATCGCAAGCCGACCGGCTCAACGCGCAGCAGCGCGAGCTGGACGCGCTCCGCACCGAGGCGGGTCGCGTCGAGGCCCTGGAGGCCCGGCTCGCCCGGCTCGAAGCGCTCCTGGAGACGGCGTCCCGGTAGGGCTGCACGCCGCCTCGGGGCAAGGATGTCCCCCGAGGCGGTGCGATTGCGTTCCCGCCTCGGGGCCTGAACCGGCCGACTTGACAACGCAAAGTGGACGTCCTACTTTGGATCGCAAAGACACGCCCCATGCCCCAGGACCGCCCCGCCCTCCGCCGCCACGAGCCGGCCGTCGCGCCCGACGCGGCCGCCGCCTCCAGCCTCCGGTTCATCCGCGAGACGATGGCGCGGACCGGCACCTTCACCGCCGTCCCCGGCTGGGGCGGCGTGATGATGGGCATGACCGCCCTCGTCGCCGCGTACTTCGCCGCCCAGCAGGCGACCGTCTGGGAGTGGCTGATGGTCTGGACCGCCGCTGCGGCCGTCGCCGTCGTCGCTGGCCTCTGGACGACGCTCGCCAAGGCCCGCCGCGGCGGCGACGCGCTCACGAGCGGCGCCGGGCGGAAGTTCGTCCTCGCGCTGCTGCCGGCGCTCATCGCCGGGCTCGTGCTCACGCTCGCCATCTACGGCTACGAGGTGGGCGCCTCGAAGGAGTACTTCGCCCGGCGCGTGCCGCTGCTCACCGCCAGCCGCCAGCTCCTGCCCGGCCTCTGGATGCTCCTCTACGGGGCCGGCGTGGCCGGCGCGGGCGCCTTCTCGATCCGCCTCGTGCCGATGATGGGCAGCCTGTTCATGCTCGCGGGCGTCCTCGCACTCCTCGCACCCGCCGCGTACGGCGACGCCTTCATGGCGGCCAGTTTCGGCGGCCTCCACATCGTCTTCGGCGCCCTCATCGCAACCCGCCACGGCGGCTGACATGCCCCGCAAGATCAAACGCCGCGCCGTGCGGTCCGCCCCCGCCCCGCCGATCCCGGCCCTCGACCCGGTCGTGCACCAGCGCGTCCGCCTCGGGATCCTGAGCGCGCTCGCGGCCGGCGGCACGACCTCGTTCACCGACCTCAAGACGGCCCTCGGCCTCACCGACGGCAACCTGTCGGTCCACTCGCGGAAGCTGGAGGACGCCGGCTACGTGGCCGTCAAGAAGTCGTTCGCCGACCGGACGCCCCTCACCGAGTTCGCCCTCACCGAGGCGGGCCGGCAGGCGCTCACCGACTACCTCGACGCGATGGAGGCCGTCATCCAGGCCACCCGCGACGTCTCGTAGACCACGCCCGCCTCGGGGACGCCGAGGCCCACCCCATGCAGACGCCCCGGCGGGGCGCCTCTTCCCCCCCGCTCGCCCGAACCGATGCTCTCAAACTTTGAATCACAAAGATCTCTGAACGACCTCCACGTCGCCTGCGTGATGGACGGCAACGGCCGCTGGGCCACGCGTCGCGGCCTCGGCCGGACCGCCGGCCACCGCGCCGGCGCCGAGGCGCTGCGGCGCGTCGTCGAGGCGGCGCCCCGCCTCGGGGTGGGCACGCTGACCGTCTACGCCTTCTCGGCCGACAACTGGAAGCGCCCGACGGCCGAGGTCGCGGGCATCCTGGCGCTCCTCGGCGGCTATCTCCGCGCCGAGGCGCCGCGCCTGAAGCGGGCCGGCGTGCGGCTCCAGCTCATCGGCCGCCGCGACCGGCTGCCCGGCGCCATCCGCTCGGCCGTCGCCCGCGCCGAGTGGGAGACGCGCCACGGCGAGCGTCTGCTGCTCCGCGTGGCCGTCGACTACTCGGCGCGGTGGGCCATCCGCGAGGCCGCGGCCCGCCTCGGGGCCGCCCTCCCCGAGGCGGCCGATGCGGACGCCGCCCTCCGGTTCGAGCGCGCCCTCGCCAGCGCTCTGCACCCCGACGGGTCGCCGGCGCCGCCGGTCGACCTGCTCGTCCGCACCGGCGGCGAGCAGCGGCTGAGCGACTTCCTGCTGTGGGAGAGCGCCTACGCCGAGCTGCTCTTCCTCGACGCCCTCTGGCCCGACGTGACCGGCGAGACGCTGGCCGACGCGCTCGACGCCTTCCACGCCCGCGAGCGCCGCTTCGGCGGGCTCGTCGCCGCCTGACGCTCATGGCCGCCCTCGTCACCGTCTTCCTCCTCGTCCTCAGCGGCATCGCTGCGGGCGCCTTCTTCGTCGGCCGCTTCCTGTGGCGGCTCGCGTCCCCCGCCTTCGCCTCGCACCTGACCCTCAGCCCCATGATCAAACGCTTGTTCGCCGTCGCCTTCATCTTCGGCTGTTGCTCCGTCGCCTGGGCCTTCCTCGGCGGCACCGTCGTCCATCGCACCCAGACGTCGGGCGCCTCCTACGGCAGCGCTGTCGGCGAGCTGTGGGGCGGGCCGCAGACCCAGCGCGCCCCAACCGTCGCCCGCCTCGGGGAGCGGACCCGCAACGTGACCCGGCAGGAGGCCGACGGCGAGGGCGGCGTCCGGTCGGTCGTCGAGACGGTCACCGAGACGACGCGCGCCTCCGTCCCCGTCGCCGGAAGCGACCTCAAAGCCGACCTCAGCCTGGACCATCGCAAGAAGGGCCTGATGTGGTACCCGACCTACACGGCCGCCTTCGACGGCACCTACCGGATCGCCAACGACACCGAGGAGGACGGCCGCTACGAGGTCGTCTTCCCCCTGCCGGATGGCTCGGCGGTGTTCTCGGACCTCGCCCTCGATGTCGACGGCGAGACGGTGACCGTCAACGCCGACGGCGGGCGGATCGTCCACGTCGTCGAGATCGCGGCCGGCGCCGAGGCCGACGTGCGGGTCCGCTACGGCTCGCAGGGCGTCTCGACGTGGCGCTACGCCTTCGGCAGCGGCAGCGCACATGCCGACGTCATGGTCGACGAGTACGGCGAGCGGACCGTGCACCGAGGCGGCGTCCACACCGCCCGCGACGTCCGCCTCGTGGCGACGACCGACTTCGGCGACATCGACTTCCCCGAGGGCACCCTCTCGCCGACCGACAAGGAGCGCACCGACGGCGGCTGGACGCTCACGTGGGACCACGGCACGCTGGTGTCGTCGGCCGGGTTCGGCGTCGAGATGCCGCAGAAGCTCAACCCCGGCCCGTGGGTGAGCCGCGTCACGTTCTTCGCGCCGGTGAGCCTGTTCCTGTTCTTCTTCGCCGTCTTCGTGCTGTCGCTGCTGCGCGGCGTGCGCCTCCACCCGATGCACTACTTCTTCCTCGGCGCAGCGTGCTTCGCGTTCCACCTGCTCTTGGCCTACCTGGTCGACCACGTGAGCATCGCGACGGCGATGGCGGTCGCCTCGGTGGTGAGCGTGGCGCTGGTGGTGTCGTACGTCCGCCTCGTGGCCGGGCTGCGGTTCGCGCTCGTCGAGGTGGGCGGCGCGCAGATGGTCTACCTCGTGGCGTTCGCGGCGACGTTCTTCCTGGAGGGCTTCACCGGGCTCGCGGTGACGCTGCTGTCGGTGGCGACGCTGTTCGTGGTGATGCAGGCGACGGGCCGCCTCGACTGGGAGGCCGTCCTCGCGCGCCCCGAGAGCGCCGCCCTCGGCGGCTCGGCGCGACGCGACCAGCCGGCCGTAGCCGGCGCGTAGTGCGCGTCCCCGAGGCGGGCTCGTGGTGGGGCCGCTCGGGGACCGCACGCTCCGGCGGGGTGGTCTGTGTCAGGCACCCCGCCGGTCGATTTGAAGGGCGGCAGGGGGCACAGGCCGCCTCGGGGATGTACGACTCCGAGGCGGCCTGTGGCTCTGAGCGGCGTTACCGCCGGACGGTGAAGCGGGAGGTCGCCGTCTGCTGCCGGCCGCCGACCGTAGCCGTCGCGCGGACGACGTAGGCGCCCGCCGGCAGGTCGGACACGTCGAAGCGCACCGAGGAGGTGCCCGCCGGCAGCGGATTCACCCTCAGGAGGACGAGCCGGCCCGTCAGGTCGTACACCTCGACGCGGACGCTCTCCGCCTCGGGGAGGGCGATCCCGATCTCGACCTCGTCAACGGCTGGGTTGGGGCGGGCAGTCAGGATCGAGAACCCCGAGGCGGGTTCGGCTGCCGCCTCGGCGGGCGCAGCACGGCGCGCGGCGCCCTGGGTCGTGATCCGGACGACGCCCTGCCCTTCCGTCGCGCCGTACACGAGCGCATTCTCGCCCTTGATGACCTCCACCGAGGCGATGTCATCCGGAGCGACATCGAGGCTCACTACGCGGACGCCGTCGACGAAGACCAGCGGGGCTGCTTCGACCACACGCACCTCGCCAGCCGCGCAGGGCGCCTCAGAAGCGGACTCGCAATCGGCGCTCCGGGCGACGACGGTCCCTCCGGTTTCGGGCATGTGCCGCACCGTCACGCCGCCCTGGCCTTCGCGGTGGTAGACGCTCACGGCGACCGAGTCGGTGTCTGGACCGTCCACCTCGGTGGTCCGGGTCCAGAAGATGGCGCCTCCCGGAGCAGAGACCGAGTCCATAGGTTGCGCGGCTCCCTCTGTCGCAAGACGACCCGAGGCCGCGCGCGTCGTCACCCGAATGAGTCCGTCGACGCCGTCGTGCTCGCGGACCTCATCACTCTCGACGACGGTGCCGACCGGTGCGGCGCGTTCGACCACGAGGTGACTGTCGCGCGGCGTCTCGACGATCATCACCCGGGCCGGCTGTGCGGCGGCGCGGCCGACGGTCATCAGCAGGATCCCTGAGGCGAGGACGGCAAGCGCGACCGGGCCAGCGAGGCGCGACACGTGGGACGGAACGAAGTGCGTCATGGCGAGGAGGCGTTGATGAACATGAGGAATGCGGGCCGCCATGCCAACAGCGACCGGAGACCACGACGGGCGCACCGATGTGGCGAACGACGAGATGAGAGCGGCGTAGGCGCGGCGATCCACCTCGGGGCCGGCGAGGACGGCGGCGTCGCACGTCATCTCGCGGTAGAGGTCGCACCGGCGCACGAGGCGCGCGACGAGCGGATGGAAGGCGAACACGGCCTCTGTCACAGCCTCGGCCCCGTGCGCGAGGGGATCCGCCTGGCGAATGTGCTGGAACTCGTGGGCGAGGGCCAACCGGCGATCGGCGGCCTCGAGGCGGTCGGGCAGGACCACGAGCGGGCGCCACACACCGAGCGTCATCGGCACGACCTCGGCCGGGGTCACCCGCACGTCCGGCACGGCGCGCAGCCCGACCTGGGCGGCCACGGCCGTGGCCTCCGCCTGCGCCGCCTCGGCATTCACCTCGGGGAGGGCGCGGCGGAGGCGGTGCAGTCGATGCGCCTGGAGGGCGATTCGTCCCAGCCCGATCAGGCCCGATGCCGCGACGACGAGCGTCAGCACGCCGATTGCGAGTTCGAAGGTCACCATCGGGGTCCCGATCGTCTCGAGGGGCGGCAGCGCGACCGGCACGTCCGTCCCCGAGGCGGGGGTGACCGTCAGGACGACCTCGGGCTTGAACGACGCCAGCCACTCGGGGCTGACGAGGAGCGACAGGGCGAGGCCCAGCGGGAGGGCAAAGAGCACGGCCTGGGCGAGGCGGTACGCCGTCGCCGGCGCGCGGCCGCCCCACCGCCGCACGCCTGCCTCGGTGGCGAGCGCCGCAGCGGACCACACCGCGACCGGGATCCAGAACGCCGAGACCGACGCCTCGCCGAGCGATTCGAGGAGCGGGATCATGCCACGTCGGGGCTCTCCGCCTCGGGGTCGCCCGCCTCGGGACTGTCGTCCGTGCCTGGCTGGATCGAGTCGACGATCTCGCGAAGACGCTGGGCCTCCGCCTCGGTGAGCGGCTCCTGGCGGACGAGCGTCTGCACGAGCGCCGCGCGCGAGCCCTCGAACACCTTGTCGAGCAGGCCGCGCAGGATGGTGGCCCGCACCTCGTCGGGCGGCTTCGCGGCCGAGTAGACGTACGCGTTGCCCGCGCGCTCGTAGGCGAGGTAGCCCTTCGAGGCCAGCTTCTTCATCACCGTCATCACGGTCGTGTAGGCGACCTCACGCGTCTCCAGGATCCGGGCGTGGACGTCGCCGACGGTGGCGGTGCCGAGCGTCCAGACGTGCTGGAGCACTTCCATCTCCGTCTCGCCGAGGGGGTTGAGGGTGCGTCGCCTCATGGGATCTACGATGATCGTAGGACCATTCTACGACGATCACCGTAGAGGTGCAAGCCCGTCCCTTCAGGGGTGCCCCGAGGCGGGGCTACGGCGCGAGGCGCTCGGTCGTCCAGCCCTCGCCCGCGCGCCGGTACACGTGGCGGTCGTGGAGCCGGCTCGGGCGGCCCTGCCAGAACTCGACCGCCTCGGGGACGACCCGGTAGCCGCCCCAGAAGCCGGGCCTCGGCACCTCGTCGGGGTGCGCTGCCTCGGCGTCGGCGAGGCGGGTCTCCAGCACCTCGCGCCCCTCGATGACGGCGCTCTGCGGGCTCGCCCAGGCCCCGAGGCGGCTGCCGCGCGGACGGCTGGCGTAGTAGGTGTCGGCGGTCTCGGCCTCGACGCGCTCGACGCGGCCCTCGACGCGCACCTGGCGCTCCAGCTCGGGCCACCACCACACGAGCGCGGCGTGCGGGTTGGCGTCCAGCTCGCGGCCCTTGCGGCTCTCGTGGTTGGTGTAGAAGCAGAACCCGTGGTCGATGCCCTTCAGCAGCACGATCCGCGCCGACGGCACGCCGCCCTCCGAGGCGGTCGCGAGCGTCATCGCGTTGGGCTCGCGCGTCGAGGCAGCCTGCGCGTCGGCGAACCAGGCGGCGAAGAGGTCGAACGGGTCGGCGGGGAGGTCGGCGGCATCGAGCGCGCCGCGCTCGTAGGACTCGCGGAGGTCGGCGACGGCGGGCGTGTCGGGCATCGGGGGCGGAGGCGTGTGCGAGCTAGGACGCGCGGCCTCGGGCCCGGTTCGACGAGGGCCGCCGCGGAGAGGGCGCCGAAGAAACGGCACGGCAGACCGGCTAGGAAATCACGCCTCAGGTTCATAGACTCCTCTTCCTCTTCCCCTTGGTCCTGCCATGACCCTGAGTTCAAAACGGCCTGTCCCCGTCGCCCTCTCCCTCGGCATTCTCGGTGGGGCTGCGATCGTCATGTCGAGCATGATCGCAGGCACCGGTCCCGAAGTGATGGTGTCGTATGCGGGCCTGGTGGTCGCGTCCTTTGCCGCTGTCCGCATCGCGCGCTGGCCCTCGTTTTCGCATCGGTTCCTCGCCGCGTTCCTCGCGTTCATGACGGCGACGGTCGTTGTGATGCTCTACCTCGTTCTGTTCGCCGAGGGGGTCCACGCCGACAAAATCCCGTGGTGGTGGTATGGCGTCGTCCTCGCCATGATGGCTGGAATCGGCGGGACCCTCAGCGCGGCGGTCGCCTACCTCGCGGATCTCGGCCAGGGAGACGCTTAGCGCTTCAGAACTCGTCCAGCACCGCCTCGGGGTCGAGGCCCATCAGGATCCGGGCCGCCTCGGGGACGGAGGCCGATGGGCACCGAGGCGGTCGATTCGCCGCCCCCCTCCCGACCTCCCCCCGCTGGGGGGCTACGGTGTATACACAAGCTGTCGGGCGCGGTAGGATAGAGGCTCACACGTGCCCACACCCACCATGCTTTCCTTCGCAGGCACCTTCGACGATGACCGCCTCAACCGACGCGCCGA
>JBCCQJ010000204.1:0-8418 GCA_039024395.1 Bacteroidota bacterium
GCGCCGGGGGTTTGGCGGCGCCGTTTGGGTGGTGGGCCTCAGGGAGACCGTCCACGGTGCCGGGTTGGTTCTGGACGGGCTTGGGGTAGGGGCCCTGGGGGACGGGGCCTGCGGTATGGGGCATGCGGGGGGGGGCCAGCGCGATCCCCACTCTACTCCGTCATCCTGAGCGCGGCGAAGGATCTCAACGAGGCGGTCAAGCTCGCAGCGACACACCTGCGCGCGGAGCGGTCGGGCGTTGAGATCCTTCGCATTCGTTGGCTGCGCCGACGCTTCGCGGTCCGGATGACGCCTCGAACCGCCGCGCTGGAGCGCCCTTCGGGTGGGTACGAGGTACTTCGGGTGGGTACGAAGTACCGGGTGTACTTGGTACGGCTCTCTTGGCGCCTCGCGTCTTGTACCTCGTACCGAGTACCCTGTACCAACTGGAGGTTCGCGCTAGACCAAGGCCGCCTCGGCGTCACGGATCGCGGCGAGCACCTCGGCCGGGGTCGCGGCGTCGTAGAGGCGCTGCCGGAGGGCCGGGTCGCTCATCACGCGCGAGACGCGGCTGAGGAGCCGGAGGTGGCGCGCGCGGTCCGCCTCGGGGCCAGCGAGAAGGAACGCGAGGCGGACGGGCTCGCCGTCGAGGGCGTCGAACGCGACGGGCGGGTCGAGCGTGGCGAAGGCGGCGACCGTGGCCGTAACGGCGTCGGTCCGGGCGTGCGGGAGGCCGAGCCCTCCGCCCACGCCGGTCGACATCTGGGCCTCGCGGGCGCGGACGTCCTCCCCGAGGCGGTCGGCGTCCACGACGGCCTCGGCACCGGCCACGAGGGCCACGAGGCGGCCGATAGCCTCGCCCTTGTCGGCCACGTCGAGGCACACGCCGACGCTCTGGTCGAGGAGGTCGGCGAGGGAGAGGTCGAAGGGCATGGGCGGCGCGGAGGTCGGGGAAGCTACCCCGGACCCCGAGGCGGGGATCCGGCCCGGACAGGTGCCGACGATGCGCTGCTCGGGATCGCACGACACGATTCCAGCCCGTTTCGTATCGTGCAGTGTTCCCAGCGTCCTTGTTCTTACGCCGAACGTCATGGACACCTGGCACTACAACAACGGCGAACACAGCGTTGGTCCCATCGACAACGCGGAGCTGCTACGACGTGTCCGTGTGGGCGAAATCAGCCCGGACGATCTCATTTGGGGCGGTGACCTGCAGGAATGGACGCCCGCCCGCGCTGTGCCTGGGCTGTTCGCTCCTCCCCTCGCAGCACCCACCTCTACGTCGGAGCCCAGGGTGACGGTCGCCTCGCCGGCGTCTCGCCCCGCCCCATTCCTCCCTGAGGCGCCCTCTGAGCCTCCAGATCTCGGAGAGTCCTTCGAGGAGATCCCTCGCTTGTTCTCCTATCGGGGTCGCATGTCGAGGACCGGCTTTGCGGTCTCGATGGTCGCCGCACTGCTTCCCCTCCTCTTTTTCTGGCCCCCCGACGCCCGAGCGGTCAACGCGCTTGTTTGGGTTGGGGTCCTGGTGCTGGCATCCTTCCCCCAGGTCAAGCGGATGCACGACATCGGGCACACCGGCGCTCTCGTCTGGCTCAATTTCGTCCCCGGCGTTAACGCCCTGCTCCAAGTCTACCTGCTGCTTCGGCCCGGAACCCGAGGGCTCAACCGCTACGGCCCCGATCCTCACGACACCGCCTCGACGGAGGGCCTGGACGCCGTGGCCGCTCAAGCAAAGACGGAGCGTCGAAAGACCTCCGCATCCCGGGAGTGGGTGGACCGGGTGGAGGCGTACACGGTGAAGAACGTCGCCTCGGCGGCGGAGATCGACGGGCAAGGCTTTCCCGCCAACGAAGGGATCGTCCAGAAGCACATCGTCCGCCGCAAGAAGGTGAATGCGAGCCAGTTCCAGCGGCGTGTGGTCGATGCGGAGGTGCTCGTGCTGACGGACCGACATGTGATCCACTACCAGTTCGAGCCGCTGCCCGACCGGTACAACGCGATTCCCGTTCGCTACGACGAGATTGACGATGTCGCGCTGTCGAGCGACCGGACGATGGTGATGCTGCGGGCGAAGCGGATCGGCGGGCTCTCGTGGAAGCTCGGCCCCGAGGCGAAGGGCGTCTACAACGAGATTACCGCGCGGAGAGGCCAACCCAGTTGAGGTTCAGTCGGCGCTACCCTCAACGCTCCGTAACCGCTCGACGACGTGGGCCATGTCGCCGGGCAGCGGCGCCTCGAAGTCCATCGCCGCCTCGGTGACGGGGTGCGCGAACCCGAGGGTGTGTGCGTGGAGCGCCTGCCGCGGCCCGAGCCGCTTGAACAGGTTGGCCATGAACTGCCGGCGCTTCCCCTCGGCCGGCCCGTAGACAACCCGGTCGCCGCCGTACGTCGGGTCGCCGAAGACGGGGTGCCCGAGGTGCTGGGCGTGGACCCGGATCTGGTGCGTCCGCCCCGTCTCGAGGCGGAACCGGACGAGCGACGTGTACCCGAACCGCTCGACCGTCTCGTAGGTCGTCGCCGCCCACTTCCCCTCCCCGTCCGGCCGGACCGCGATCACGCGGCGGTCGCGCGGGCTGCGGCCGAGCCACGACTCGACGCGCCCCGCCTCGGGGTCGGGCTCGCCCCAGAGGAGCGCGAGGTAGCGGCGCCGGATCGTGCGCGACGCGAACTGCTCCCCGAGGTGGGCGGCCACCACGTCGTTCTTGGCGACCACCATCAGGCCCGTCGTGTCCTTGTCGAGGCGGTGGACGAGGCCCGGCCGGATCGTCGGGTCGCCGTCCCACTGCGGCCCGGCCGTGGCGACCGAGAGGCCCACGTCGTCGTCGTCCGCCTCGTCGACGTCCTCGGCGCGCAGCGCCGCCCCGCCGACGTGGTGGAGGAGTGCGTTCACAAGCGTCCCCGACCGGTGGCCGTACGCCGGGTGGACCACCATCCCGGCCGGCTTGTCAACCACGATCAGCGCGTCGTCTTCGTAGACGATGTCGAGCGGGATCGCCTCGGGGACCACCTCGATAGGCGGCGGGCGCATCACGCGGCATTCGATGTGGTCGCCGGGCTGCACGGGCGTCGAGACGCGCGTCACCGCCTTTCCATTCACCTCGACGCGTCCCGCCTTGATCGTCTTCTGGACCTTCGACCGCGTCGCGTTGGCCGTCTTCTCGGTCAGGTACACGTCGAGGCGGATCGGCGCCTGGCCCGGCGGCACGTCGAGCACGATCGTCTCCTCGATCTTGTCCGGCTCGGTACTCATCCGACCGGCACCGTCGTGCGGTCGAACGCGCGGACCGCCTCGACGGCGCGGTCGAGGTCGGCGTCGCGCGTGTGCGCGTGGGGCGCGAACCGGAGGAGGCGGCTCCGCATCGAGCAGACGACACCGTGCGCGGCGAGGTGGGCGTGCATCGCCTCAGGGTCGGGTACGCGGACGGTCACGATCCCCGAGGCGTGGGCCGGGTCGCGCGACCCGTAGCGCCCCGCCCCGAGGCGGTCGAGCGCCTCCCCGAGGCGGGCGGCATGGTCGAGCACGGACGCCTCGATGGCGTCGGGGCCGGCGTCGAGGAGCAGGCCCGCGGCCGCGTCGGCGGCGTAGAGCGCGGCCGTGGGGAAGGTGCCGACGTAGAACCGCGTCGCGTCGTCGTGGAGGGCGTCGGTCGTGCCCTCGAAGTCGTCCCAGTCGACCGGCCCGTTGAGCCAGCCACGCGTCGGGCGGAGGCGGTGCAGCAGCGAGTCAGCGACGACGGCGTAGCCGGCGCCCTGCATCGCGCACATCCACTTGTGGAGGCCGAACGCGACGAGGTCGGGCTTCACCGCCTCGATGTCGAGCCGGAGTGCGCCGACGCCCTGGATCGCGTCGACGGCGAGGAGTACGCCGCGGTCGCGGCACAGCGCGGCGATGCCGGCGAGGTCGCAGCGGAAGCCGGAGAGAAACTGGACCCAGGAGACGGCCACGAGGCGGGTCTCGGGGCGCAGCGCCGCCTCGATGTCGGCGACCGAGAACGTGCCCTCGCGGTGCGGCACGAGGTCGACCTCCACCCCGAGGTGGTCGAGCGCGCGCCACGGCAGCAGGTTGGACGGGAACTCGCAGGCTGGGACGACAACGCGGTCGCCGGGCTGCCAGTCGAGCCCCTGCGCCAGCAGGTTGAGGCCGTACGACGTGTTCGGCACGTGGCACACGTTGCGCACGTCGGCGCCCACGAGACGGGCGAAGCGTCCTCGGGCGCGCTCGACCCGCTCGAGGTCCGCCGGGTAGTTGTTCGGCGTGCGGCCCTCGACGCGTCCCGCGCGCCCGGCGAGGAAGTCGGCCGCTGCGGCGTGGGCCGCCCGGCTGAGCATCCCCGTCGCGGCGTGGTCGAGGTAGGCCACCTCGGGGTCGAGGTCGAACTGCGAGCGGTAGGCGGCGAGGGACACGGGGTGCAGAGGTGCGGAGGTGCGGAGGTGCGGAGGAAGGTCTTCCCGCCTCGGCGGCGGCGCAAGGCGCATCGGCAGCAACCGCGGGGAGCGCAGGAGCGCAGGAGCGCAGGAGCGCAGGAGCGCAGGAGCGCAGGAGCGCAGGAGCGCAAGCTGCCTCGGCATGGCGAGGGGTTTCAAGACGGACTGGCATGCCGTCGTTCCCCCCGGGCTGCCCTACCTGCGTGCCTGCATGCCTCCGTGCCTGCATGCCTCCGTGCCTGCATGCCTCCGTGCCGTCGTTCCGGCAAGCGCGACCGCCCCGGGGCGAACGCCAGCGTCTATCAACTCTCCACTCTCAATTTTCCACTCCCCCTTTTCCCTTCCCTACACGTCCTCCTCGATGCGCTCCTGCTTCTCCTCGGGGGTCTCGCGGGCTTTGAACTGTTCGGCGTCCTCGACCCTCTCCTCGCCCTGCTCGACGTCTTCGGCGTCGGCCTGCGGAGCGTCTTGCAGCGGCTGGACGGACGGGGCGATCTCGAACTCGACGAGCATCGGGAAGTGGTCGGAGCCCACGTGCCCGAGGCGGCGCAGCTCGACAAGCGCGAGGTGGTCGGAGTGGAAGACGTGGTCGAGCGGGTAGCGCAGCCACCCGTGGTCGGCGTGGAACGTCGCGTAGAGGCCGCGGCCGATGCGGGGGTCGAGGAGGCCGGAGATTTTCTGAAACAGGGTGGTCGTGGTGCTCCAGGCGACGTCGTTGAGGTCGCCGGCCACGACCGTCGGCGCGTCGAACGTGGCAACCTCGCGGGCGGCCCGCACCAGCTCGGCGTCGCGGAGGTGCGAGTCCTGCTGGATGTCCGGCCGCGGCGGGCGCGGGTGGAGCACCACGAGGCGGACCTCCTCGCCGGACCGGAGGCGCAGGACCAGAAACAAGCTGGGGACCTCCTCCTCGACCAGGTGGCGCACCTCGTGGTCGACGATCGGCAGCCGCGAGAAGACGCACATCCCGTAGGTGTCGTCCTGCGGGATCGTGATGCGGTGCGGATAGTCCTCGGCGAGCCCCTCTCCGAGGCGGTCCGCCCACAAGGAATCCGTCTCGACGGCGGCGATCACGTCGGGGTCCTCGGCCGGCACGACGGCCATCCAGCGGTCGCCGTCGCGGTTGTCCATCCGCACATTCGAGACCACGAGGCGGAGGCGGCGGCGCTCGTCGGCCAGCGCCGGGTCGGCCGCGACCGTCTGCGCGGCGTAGAGTGGCGTGTACCGAATCATCCGGAAGCCCTGATAGGCGACCGACACGACCAGGGCGCCGAACAGCATCCACTCCCACCGGGCCGCCTCGGGGACGCCCACGTTCACGATCCCGAACAGCGTGAGCGTCACGAGGGCCGCGACCGCGATCTGGGCGCGCGGAAAGTCGAACATCCGCACCCACCAGTACGGCGCTCGGAACAGCGGCAGGACCGTCGCGACGACGAACAGCACCGCGAGGACGACCAGGACGATGCGGACGACAGACATGGCGCGCGGGGGTCACGTCGTCAACCCGCCCGTCCGACCGCCCGTTCCTCAGGCGCCTCTCACGTGCGGTAGAACTGCTTGCCGCTGAGCTGCCGCACGAGCCCCCGGAACTCGAGCTGGAGGAGGTACACGAGCGCCGTCGGCGCGTCGGTCCCCGAGGCGGCGCACACGGCGTCGAGCGGCTGCGGCTCGGACGTCAGCGCGTCGAGCAGGCGTTTCTCGGCCGCGCTCAGGCCCTCGGTGTCGGCTGCGGGCGGCGGGACCGCCTCGGGGCCGGCGACCTGCGGGGCGACCGACGCGAGCACGTCGTCCACCGAGGCGGCAAGGGCGGCGTAGCCCTTCTGGATGAGTCGGTTCGTGCCGTCCGCCTCGGAGAACACCGGCACGGGCACGGCGAACACGTCGCGGTTCTGCTCGAGCGCCATCGCGGCCGTGAGCAGCGCGCCGCCCGACGGACGTGCCTCGGCGACGACCGTCGCGACAGCGAGCCCGGCCACGATCCGGTTGCGGCGCGGGAAGTTGGGCGCGTCGGGCTTCGTGCCGAGGGGGAACTCGGAGACGACCGCACCCAGGTCGCGCTCGAGGATCTCGCGGACGGCCGACGCGTGGCGCGACGGGTAGATCCGGTCGACGCCCGAGCCCAGGACGGCGACGGTGCGCCCGCCTGCGGCGAGGGCCGCGCGGTGGGCGGCGATGTCGACGCCGTAGGCGAGGCCGCTCACGACCGTCACGCCGCGCTCGGCGAGGCCTCGCCCGAACGCCTCGGTGACGCGGAGCCCGTAGTCGCTCGCCTTGCGCGTGCCCACGATGGCGACCGCCCCAGCGTCCTCCGCCCCGAGGCGGCCCCGGACCCACAGGAACGGCGGCGGGTCGTAGATGTGGCGGAGCAGCGCCGGGTACGCGTCGTCGCCGAACGCCACGAGGCGGGCGCCGACGCGCGCGGCCTGCTCGAACTGGCGGTCCACCTCGGGGGCGTCGTCCCACGCAGAGATCGCCTCGGCGGTCTTGCGACCGACGCCGTCGGCGCGGGCGAGGCGGTGGGCCGGTGCCGCCATCACTGCCTCGGCACTCCCGAGCGCGGCCAGCAGCGACCGCACGCGGCCGGGTCCCACGCCTTTGACGAGGGAGAGGGCAACGAGGGCGCGGCGTTCCGCCTCGGGGGGCGGCGCGACGGGGGAGTCGAACAGCGTCATGGCCCGAACCTACCCCGAGGCGGTGACGGCTGGCGTGTCGTGCGAACCCCCTTCGGGTCGGTAGGCGGTACAGGGTACTTGGTGCGATCTGAAAACCCTCGGCGCTCGTGTACCCCGTACCGGGTGCCCTGTACCCGCTTGCAGTTCGCGCTACGCGGTCTCGCGCTCGACCTCGACGTGTGACCAGAGCGCTTCTTTCAGCCGGTCGAGCCCTTTGCGGGCGACGGCCGATACGGGCAGCACGTCGACGTCGTCCGGGAAGCCAGCCTTGGCCTCGGCCACCCAGGCGTCGGCGAGGTCCGGCCCGACGAGGTCCATCTTGGTCAGCGCCACGAGGCGGGGCTTGGCGAGCAGGTGCGGGCTGAACGCCTCGAGCTCGTCGAGCAGCGTCCGGTAGCGAGCGCCAGGATCCTCGGCGTCGGCGGCGACGCAGAACAGGAGGACCGCGTTGCGCTCGACGTGCTTGAGGAACTGGATGCCGAGCCCACGCCCCTCGCTCGCGCCCTCGATGAGCCCGGGGATGTCGGCGACGACGAACGAGCGCCAGTCGCCGAGGTAGACCATCCCCAGGTTGGGCTCGAGGGTCGTGAACGGATAGTCGGCCACTTTCGGCTTGGCGGCGCTGAGCGAGCTGACGAGCGTGCTCTTGCCGGCGTTCGGGAAGCCGACGAGGCCGACGTCGGCCAGCAGCTTCAGCTCGAGCGTCACCTCGCGCTCCTCGCCCGGCTCGCCCGGCTGCGCGTAGCGCGGCGCCTGGTTGGTGGCCGACTTGAAGTGCGTGTTGCCGAGCCCGCCGCGGCCGCCCTGCACCAGCACGAGCCGCTGCCCCTCGTCCACGATCTCCCCCAGCACCGCCTCGGTGCCCGAGTCGCGCGCGACGGTGCCCAGCGGCACGCGCAGCACGATGTCGTCGCCCGACTTGCCGCTCTTGCCCGAGCCGCCGCCCGGCTCCCCCGAGGCGGCGAAGTGGTGGCGGTTGTAGCGGAGGTCGAGCAGCGTGTAGAGCTGGGGGTCGCCTTCGAGGACGACCGAGCCGCCCGCGCCCCCGTCGCCGCCGTCCGGCCCGCCTCGGGGCTCGTACTTCTCGCGCCGAAAGTGGGCGCTGCCCGCACCGCCCTTCCCGCTGCGGACGGTGACGGTGACGTAGTCGACGAACTTCACAGAATGGGGGTTGGGATAGAGGGGATTGGGGGTTGGGCGCCCACTGGAACCAGAGTGGCCACCCGAAGCCTATGATAGCCGACCCGGCCCCGTAGCTTATCGAGCGCTGCCGTTTGGATCGACCTCCCCAACCCCCCATACCCAACCCCAGCTACCCCACAAAGAAGTCACCATAAAAACC
>JBCCQJ010000205.1:0-8287 GCA_039024395.1 Bacteroidota bacterium
CGAGCGCCTCTACGGCATGTCGTCGCAGCTCAACGAGGCGGGCCAGTACGCCTTCTACGGGCGTGTCGGCGGGTGCATCGTGACCGGCAACGAGGACGGCGTCAAGCACGTCGGCATGGGGGTGCTCTACAGCCTCCAGCACCTCGGCTACACCATCCCGCCGCAGGCCGACGCCGGGTGGATCGGGGAGGCCGGCCCCGGCCCCAGCTACGGCGACGTGGTGGACGGCGCGCCGGTGGGGCTCGACAACGACTTCACGCAGCGGAACACGACGTTCATGGCGTGGAACCTGCTCCACCTCGCGCGGATGCTGGCCGATGCTGGCGGCGTGCCGGCCCACGGCAACCAGCGCTCGGCCTGGGAGGCCGGCTGCCGGTTCGACTACGAGAACCCGGAGTACCGCTAGAGCGCCGATCCGGTGGGTACAGGGTACTCGGTACGAGATACAAGACGCGAGGCGCAGGGGAGAGCCGCACCACGTACCCGGTACCTCGTACCAACCCGAAGGGGGCTCTGGAGTCGGTGGAGCAGTGGTTCAGTAGGTCAGGCCTGCCATTTTCCTGATCGCTGTGACGCATTTCGGCGAGACGGGTGTACCGCACCCCGGTGCAATCCACTCTGACCGCCTCGGCGAACGGCCTCGGGGCCTACTCGATGCGGACGCCTACGACGCCGGGCGCGTCGCCGAGGCGGCTGGCGACGGTCGCCGCCTCGGGGCGGGGCACCTGCACGCGAACCTCGTTCGCTCGCTTCTCGATGGTCGACGGCGCCACCCCAAGTGCTCGCGTCGCCCGCTCGGCGGCGGCTCCGCTCGGCGTGTCGCTGGGGTACGTGATGCGGACGTGGTACCGTGGGCGAAGCGAGATCTCCTCGAGGCCAGCCTCGGCCAGCCGGGGAGCGAGGGCGGCGAACTGTGCCGCCGACCGCACGACCTCGACCGAGATCGCGCCGGAAGCGAACAGGGCGTCCATGCCCTCCGCGCTGAGGGGCACATCGAGCCCTACCCCAACGCGCACAGGCCCGAACCGAACGCCCCCCGGCACCGGGTCGAGGTTGAGCC
Organism: Bacteroidota bacterium; assembly: GCA_039024395.1. GTDB lineage: Bacteria > Bacteroidota > Rhodothermia > Rhodothermales > Rubricoccaceae > Rubrivirga. The sequence continues at coordinate 1,061 of JBCCQJ010000205.1, forward strand.
CGAGGAGTGTCTGTGTGGCCTCGTGGTAGGTCGTCGTGCGGTCGAACGTAGCGACGAGGGTGGCGTCTTGGGCTGCGGCTGAGGCAACGAAAGCGAGAGAGGCCAGGGCGTAGCGCAGCATGTCGATTTGGTTCGGAACGTGAGTCAGAATACCAGGTGTGGCCCCTGTTTCCAACGGTGCCGGTCGGTAGAACGGAAGCCGCCCGGCCCTCACGGGAGGACCAGGCGGCATACCTCTGAAGGCGTTCGGGGCGGAGCCCCGAGGCGGGCCCGCTACTCCTCCATCGCGGCCTCCTCGGCGGGGACCGTCTCCAGAATCACGCCCACCTGCGGTGAGAACGACGACTTGAGGACCTCACGTGTCGCGTCGTCGATGGTGTACGTCGTCGGCGGCCCCGAGGCGGGGACGGCCTCGACGATCCACGCCGGGCCGCCGTCCATCTCTTCCTGGCCGATGACGGAGACGAGTACCGGGTTGGCCTCGCCGCTCGTGCCAACGCCCTCGAACGAGATCCGGTAGCCCTCGGCGAGCGGCATCACGCGAATCATCTCCTGGAGCCAGCCGGCCCCGAAGACGGCCTCGTCGAAGACCGTCACCTCCGTCTCGGGCTCCTCGCCCTCGGCCGTCACCGTGCGGCGGACCTCGCCGTCGGCGTGGGACATCTCGATGAGCGTGCCGTTCTGGTCGAGCCTCCGCGAGATGGGCTCGAACGACGGGTAGGCCGCCACCAACGAGTCGCGGATCGACTGGCCGGCCATCGTGATCTCGGTCGTCGAGACGAGCGTCACCGTGCCGGCCTCCCGGTCGATGGTGAGGGCGCGCGTCGACGTCCCGATGTCCTGCTGCACCGGCTGGACCACCTTGAACGTGTAGTTCTCGCTGTAGTCTGCGAGGCGGTCGGCCATCAACGCAGGGTCGCCCGGGCGAATCGGGTCTGCCGGTGGGCCAGCGGCTTCCGCGAGGGCCTCCTCGGTGGTCGGGACGAGCGTGATGACCGTCTCGGGGTTGGGCGAGATGGTGATCTGGACGATCTCGCGCGTGGCGCCGTCGACGAAGAACCGGCGGTCCCGGCCGGGGCCGTCTTCCTCGATGGCCCACGCCATCGCGGCCTCGCCATCAGCGCCCATGACCTCCTCCTCGCCGACGACCGTCAGCGTCGTCTCGCGGACCCGCTGGAGCGGCGAGAACGTCGGAACGACCGCCTCGTAGCCCGCGCGGAGCGGAAGCGAGCGGGCCACGAGCGGAATCGAGACCGGGTCGAAGGGCGCCTCTTCCAGATCGATGTCGAACGGAAGCGGCTCCATGCTGCCTCGCGCATAGGTGCCGCTCACGTTCATGCCGTCGACGGCTACGGTGCCCTGCCCGCCGGGTCCCTCCTGATTGAGGAAGATCGGTGCGAGGGACGCGCCGTAGCGGGCCGAGTCCTGCGAGACGAAGCCCGCCTCGGGGGCGGCCGCGTCGGTCACAACGGTGACGGTGCCGTCGTCGTTGGGCGTGGCGGTGGTCGTGATCGTGCCGAGGAGGCGCCCGTCGGTCCCGCCGCTGTAGACGGCCATGAGGCTGCTTTCGATCGCGACGGGCGAGAGGTCGGGGTGGCCGGGCGCGAGGCGGACGGCGTCCTGAGCGAGGGCGGGCGCGGCCCCGAGGAGGAGGACCGCAGAGAGCGTGGAAAGACGCATGGGAGAGAAGGTGTGGGCGGGCGGTGCAGAGTCTAACACGAAGCCCCCGGCGGCACCGCATCGAGGCGGGCCGCCAGGGGCGGAGGAGACGATTCAGGCGGCCGCTTAGTCTGTCGGCGTCATCTCGATGACGACGCCCGGCTGCGGCGACAGCCGGAGCACAAGCATCTCGCGGGTCTCGGCGTCGACGACCTGCGTGAGCGTTTGCGGCCCGAGGTCGATCTCGACCGTCCAGCCGGTCCGGTCGCCGACGGTCTCCTGGCCGGTCACGGTCATCACCGCATCGATGAAGCCGCCCTGCGCCGTGAAGACGGGCGCCTTGGCGACGAGGCCCTCGGCGAACGGCAGGCTCTGGGCGATGTCGCCGATCCAGCTCCCGTCGAAGACCGGCGCGTCGGTCATCTCCATGATCGTCTCGGTCTCGCCGCCTCGGGGCGTCGACGTGCCGACGACGCCCTCGGCCATGAACTCGAGCGACACCTCGGCGGCGCCGCCGCCCGAGCGGTTCAGCAGAGGCATCAGGGTGGCCGCCTCGGCGCGGAGCGAGTCGCGCTGCTCCATGCCCTGCATCGGCACCGAGAGGACGGTCGTCCGGATGACCTCGCCGCCGTCGAGGACGATGGTCTCGGTCGACGTGCCGACGTCCTGCTGCATCGGCTGGACGAGGCGGAGGGTGTAGGAGCGGGTGCCCGGCGTGATCCAGTCGGTCACGAGCGTGCCGTCGCCCGGGACGACGGCGAGGGTGTCGGCCTGGGCAAAGGCCGGGGCGGCCCCGAGGAGGGCCGTGAGGAGGAGGAAGCGCATGAGGGCGGGGAGGCTAAGAAGCGGTTCGGGTTTCGGTTTCGATGGGCGAGAGCGAGCGAGATCGTGCCCAGGCCAGGAGGCCGAAGCAGGCGTAGCGTGAGCTACGACGATGGAGGCCGACGACGCATGGGCGGGATCGCAGCCGCTCGGAGCCCGGAAACGTGAACCCGAACCGCTTCTCGTAATGAAACGGGGCCGGCTGTCTGAGCCGGCCCCGAGGTGGAGGCAGGTCGGGGGAAGCTACTCGGCCGGTCCGAACTCGAGCTCGACGCCCGGCTGCGGCGAGAGGCCGTACGAGATCAGATCCCGCGTCTCGGCGTCGATCTTGAACGTGAGCGTGGGGTTGTCGTCGCGGTCGGCGGTGACGACCCAGGCCGTCCGGTCGCCGAGGGTCTCCTGGCCCGTCACGGCGAGCAGCGTGACGACCGTGCCCTGGCTGGACGAGAACCCGTGGAAGGCGGCATCGTAGCCCTCGGCCAACGGGAGGAGCCGGACGACGAGCGGCAGGCTCCCGTTGGTGAACACCGGCTCGTCGAGGGTGGTGTCGACCGCCTCGCCTTCGTTCATGCCGGTCACACGGCCGTCGGCGAAGGACAGCTCGGTCTCGTCCGTGCCGTCGGTCTGGTACACCGAGATCGGTGCCAGGGACGGGTAGGCCAGGACGGCCCGGCTCTCCTGCCGCTGGCCGGCGAGCGTGATGTCGGTCACCGTCTCGATCGTGACCGTGCCGGCGCCCTCGTCGACGGTCACCGTGCGCACCTCGGTGCCGGCGTCCATCTGCTGGGGCTGGAGGAGGCGGAGGGCGAAGTTGTCCTCGTAGCTCGCGAGCGCGTCGAGGGCGAGAGACGCGGAGCCCGGCCGGATCGGATCCGCGGCGGCCGCGGCCGCCTCAGCAGCTTCGGCCTCCGCGGCCATCTCCGCCTCGCGGGCCGCGACCTGCTCCGGCGTGAGCGACTCGAAGCGGATGACCATGTTGTTCGGCGCGTCGACCATCGTGTAGAGCAGCTCGCGCGCCTCGGGGTCGATGTAGTGGCGCTGGGCGAACCGGCCGGTCATGCCGCCGCCGCCCCTCTGCTCGACGACGACGGCCTGGACCGTCTCGCCGTCGACCTCGACCTCCTCCTCACCCGTCACGGTGAGCGTCGCGTCGTTGAACCGGCTCTGGGCCGAGAACGTGGGGACGGTGGCCGTGTAGCCGATGTCGTAGGGGATCGAGAGGGCCAGGAGCGGGATCGCGCTCGTCGGGAAGACCGCGCTCTCGAGGTCGAAGTCGAACGGCAGCGCGCCGCGCCCACCGTCGAAGCTGCCCTCGACGCGGCCGTCGCCGTAGGTCACGGTGCTCGAGGTGTTGGCCTGCTGGCTGTCGTGCGAGAGCGGGACCAGCGACGGCCACGCGAGGCGCGTCGAGTCGACGACGGTCGGGCCGGCCATCTGGACCTCCATGCGGCTGACGAGCGTGAGCACGTCGCCGTCGAGGCGGGCGGTGTTGAGGACGGTGCCCATCGACTGCTGCTGGGGCTCGAGCATGCGCACCTCGATCGTCTCGCTCTCGGGCGGGGTCGGAGGCGCCGTGAGATCGGGGTGGCCCGGCGTGAGCGTGACGGCGTCTTGGGCGACGGCCGGCCCTGCGAGGAGGGCCAGGCCGAGGAGAAGGCGGTTCATGGTGTGTGTCAGAGGGGTGTGCAGACAGGAGCGACGTACGACCGCCTCGGTGCGGGGTTGCGTAGCGAGGCTGCGGGCCGCCGGCTTTGGGCTGCCGGCGGGCGCCCCAGAGGGCCGGGCCGCCGCGTCCGGCGTTGCCCGGTGCCCGTGATCGCTCAGCGCCCGCGCTACCGCTGCGCCTCCCCGAGGCGGCGCCAGAACGACACCCCGAAGCCGAGCCCGAGGATGCCCGTCCCGAGCCACAGGAGCGAGATGAACGGCTTCTCGTAGGCCTGGACCACGACCCAGTCGTCCTTGGCCACGGTCGCGCCGTCGAGCGTGAGGCGGATCGCGCCCTCGTCGACGACCATGCCTGCGAAGGCGACGCCGAGGCCCCAGTCGGTCGCGCGGTTCTGGACGAACTGCTGGGTCCGGCTCTGGGTGATGACGTAGACCGGCAGCAGCGTCCGCGTCTCGCCGGTCGCGTGGTTGGTCACCTCGAGGCGGGCCGCCACGGCGAGGTCGACCGAGTCGCGGACGAGCCCGGCCGCCTCGGTGTCGACCTCCAGCTCGTAGTCGGCGAAGCGGAGCGTGTAGGCGTGGTCGAGGGCCGGCGTGGCCAGCTTCACCGAGTCGCCGCGGGCGAGCGTGAGCTCGGTCTGGCCCTCGGCGCCGTTGTCGCTCATGGCGCTCGGGAAGACGGCCACGTAGAAGTCGCGCACGACGCCCTCGCGCACGTCCGACTGCTGGATCCACTGGTCGCGCGTGTCCTTGTAGACCACGTTGCGCGTCTGGAACTGCGTGCCGCGACGGTCGACGACGTCCATCACGTAGACCGGCTTGCCCTCGGGGCTCACCTCCTGGCCGGTGTAGGTGAACCGGTAGCCGTCCGAGGCGACCGTCTGGCCGAGCGGCACGACCACGTTGTCGCGGTTGCCCTGGATGTCGGTGCCCGAGCCGTCCGAGATCGAGTCGTTGAACACCGACGAGGCGAAGATGCCGAGCAGCATCACCCCGAACCCAACGTGGGTGAGGCTGCCGCCGACCATCTTGAGGTTGCCCCGCCCGATCCGCCACATCACGCCCAGGTTGCCGTAGAGCATGAAGAACGACGAGAAGAGCAGCATCAGCAGCAGCAGGCTCGTCCCGTGCGTCTCCCAGAAGTCGCCCAGCCCGGCCTGGACGAAGACCGGCCCCGAGGCGGCCGGCTCGACGGTGAGCTGCACGAACGGCGTCGCGAGCACGACCGCCGCCGTCGACGCGACCGTGAGCGCAACCGGGCGGAGGAGCACCCGGTTGGCGTCCTCGACGGTCATCTTGCGCCACCACATGAGCTGGCCCATGCCGGCCAGGAACGCGATCCCGACCCCGAGGGGGAGCGTCCACGTGTTGTAGAACGCGATGGGGACCGCGCTCGGGTTGTCGCGGAAGAGCTGCCCGAAGATGGGCGCCGAGGTGCCGAGGATGATGACGCCGCCGGTGACGGCAAGCAGGAGCGCGCCCGTGAACACGAGCGACTCGCGCGAGAGGGTGGCCGGCGGCGTCGGCGGGGCGGGCAGGTCGCGCCAGCGCAGGAGGAGGAGCCCGAAGCCGACCACGCCGATCGACGTGATCCAGAGCAGGAGCTGGTTGTAGAGCCCGAGGTCGACGAAGCTGTGGACCGACACGTCGCCCAGGATGCCCGATCGCGTGAGGAACGTGGAGTAGATGCAGAGCTGGAACGTGAGCACGCTCAGCCAGAGGGCCGCCTTGTGGCCGCCGGAGGTCTTCTTCTGGACCACCATCGCGTGCAGCGCCGCCACGCCGAAGATCCACGGCACGAGCGACGAGTTCTCGACGGGGTCCCACGCCCACCAGCCGCCGAAGCTGAGCGTCTCGTAGGCCCACCAGCCGCCCATCATGATGCCCACGCCGAGCACGCCCGAGCCGATGAGCGACCACGGCAGCGCCGGCCGCACCCACTGCGTGTAGCGCCGCCGGTAGAGCCCGGCCACGGCGAACGCGAACGGCACCATCAAGAGCGTGAACCCGACGAAGATGGTCGGCGGGTGGATCGCCATCCACGGGTTCTGGAGCAGGTCGTTGAGGCCCTGGCCGTCGCCCGGCACGAAGCCTGCCACCTGGAGCATCGGGGCGTCGGGGTACTTGTCGGCAAGCGTCATGAACATCCCCGAGCCGACCGTGAGCGGCCCGAGGCGGAGCCCCACGATCATCGACAGCAGAAACACCTGGCACAGCGCCACGACCGCCATCACCGGAGCGGCGAACAGCCGCCGCGCCTCCTGCGTCGCCTCGATGCCGTCGGTGCGCACCGACCATCGCACGAGGACGGCGCCCACGGCGGCCGTCATGGCGCCCCAGAGCAGCAGCGAGCCCTCCTGGCCGGCCCAGAAGGCCGAGAACGTGTAGATCAGCTTCTGGCCCGTCGACGCGTGCTGGTAGACGTAGGCGATGTCGAAGTGGTGCCCGAAGAGGGCGACCCACAGCATGGCGCTCGACACGACGACGCCCAGGCTCATCGCGCCCCAGCTCCACCGGCCGATACGCGACCAGGCGTCCGCCTCGGGGCGGTCCCGCGAGGCGAGGACGTAGGAGACGAGCGCCACCACCGAGGCGACGAACGCGGCAATGAGGGCGACCTGCCCGACCGGACCGACCATGAGCGTGAGCGAGGTTTCAGCGGGGAGTGAAAACTACGAGGGAGAGGCGCCCTGTCGTATGCGCGAATCGTGGATCTGAGGGAAAGAGGGATGGGGGATGGGGGATGGGGGATGGGGGATGGGGGATGGGGGATGGGGGATGGGGAGGTGGTGCGGCTGTGGAAATGTTCCGGGCAGCCGACAGGGGTATCGCCTCGGGGACAGGGCCGCTTGACCACGGATCACGGACCACGGACCACGCCGACTCGCCATGCGCCGACGTCCGCGACGGCGTCTTCCCGTTCCCATTTCCCCCGCATCACGTTCCCGCGGCCGTCCCCGCCTCGGAGTGGCGCCGGCCCCGAGACGGGGGCACCTTCCCACTCGCCCCACACGCCCCACACGCCCCCCACGCCCCCCACCCCCCCCACGCCCCCCACGCCCCCCAAGCCCCCCACCCCCC
>JBCCQJ010000206.1:0-8264 GCA_039024395.1 Bacteroidota bacterium
CCCAGCGGGGGGAGGTTGGGAGGGGGGCGACGAATCGACCGCCACACTCGTCCCCGAGACGGCTTGGGTACGCGGAAAAAAACCGGCCCCGAGGCGGCGTTCGGGCGACTGGAGACGCTTCTGGAAAAGCAGGTTGCCTCGGGGCGTTGCGCCTCCCCGAGGCGGGCGCCTACCTTAGGGCGGCTCGGCCGCTTTGCCGGCGCCCCAACCCTTCCGTTCGCGTGACCCGCCCCGCCCTCATCGCTCCCCCCGCCGCCATGCGCTGCATGGGGATGATGATGTGTATGCCCGACCCGGGCTTGGAGAGGCCACGCACGCGGCGCCGGTAAGACGACCGAGCTTCCCGCTGTCCAACCCCTCCAGGCCTGCCGGCCGGAGGGGTTTTTTCGTATCCCCCGGTCCGGGCCACAACCCCCCGCCTCGATGAGCGACCTCCACTTCGACACCCTCCAGCTCCACGCCGGCCAGGCGCCCGACCCGGCGACCAACAGCCGCGCCGTGCCGGTCTACCAGACCACCTCCTACACGTTCGACGACGCCGGCCACGCGGCGCGGCTGTTCGGGCTCCAGGAGTTCGGCAACATCTACACCCGGATCATGAACCCGACGACCGACGTGTTCGAGAAGCGGGTGGCCGCGCTCGAAGGCGGCGCGGCGGCGCTCGCGACCGCCTCGGGGCAGTCGGCCCACACGGTCACGTTCGCGACCCTCGCCCAGGCCGGCGACAACATCGTCGCGAGCAGCAAGCTCTACGGCGGCACCTACAACCTGCTCAAGGTGGCCCTGAAGCGGCTCGGCATCGAGACCCGGTTCGTCGACGACGAGGCCCCCGAGGCGTTCACGGCCCTCGCCGACGACCGCACGCGGGCCTTCTTCACCGAGACGCTCGGCAACCCCGACCTCTCGGTGCCCGACTTCCGCGCGCTCTCGGACGCGGCGCACGGCGTGGGCGTGCCGCTCGTCGTCGACAACACGTTCGGGCAGGGCGGCTGGGTCGTCCGGCCGCTCGAGCACGGGGCCGACATCGTCACCCACTCGGCCACGAAGTGGATCGGCGGCCACGGCACGTCGATCGGCGGCGTGATCGTCGACGGCGGGCGCTTCGACTGGCGGAACGGCCGCTTCCCGCTCTTCACCGAGCCCTCGGACGGCTACCACGGCCTCGTGTTCACCGACGTGTTCAACCCGGAGAGCGAGCTGGGGAACCTCGCGTTCATCATCCGGGCGCGCGTCGAGGGGCTCCGCGACCTCGGCCCGGCGCTCTCGCCGTTCAACGCGTTCCTGCTGCTCCAGGGCCTCGAGACGCTCTCGCTCCGCGCCGAGCGCCACGCCCAGAACGCCAACAAGGTCGCCGCCTGGCTCGACGCGCACGACGCCGTCGAGTGGGTGTGGCACCCGTCGCTGGCGAGCCACGAGAGCCACGACGTCGCCAGCCGGCAGTTCCGCGAGGGCGCCTTCGGGAGCGTGCTCTCGTTCGGCATCCGCGGCGGCGCCGAGGCGGGCCAGGCGTTCATCGAGGGCGTCGAGTTGGCAAGCCACCTGGCCAACGTCGGCGACGCGAAGACGCTCGTCATCCACCCGGCGTCGACGACGCACCAGCAGCTCTCCGAGGCCGAGCAGCGCGCCTCGGGCGTGCGCCCGGAGCTGATCCGCGTGTCGGTCGGCACCGAGCACATCGACGACATCCTGGCCGACTTCGAGCAGGCCTTCCAGAAGACGCTCGTCACTGCGTAGCCCGCCGCCTCGGGGCGGGGGAGACCTCCGGCCTCGAGGCGGACCCGGTCCGGGTGGCGAAGTGGCAAACGCGGCGGTCTGCAAAACCGCTACTCGCGAGTTGCCTGCGGCGTCCTCGCGTCGCTCGGGTCGATTCCCGCCCCGGACTCTCTGTTTTCCCACGTATCCATGTGTCATCCTGAGCGGCGGTCGCGAAGCGGCCGGAGTCGAAGGATCTCCGATGAGCACAGCTCCCAATGCGCGCGCCCCCGAGGTGGTGCGCGACGGAGATCCTTCGACTCGCTGCGCTCGCTCAGGATGACACGGAGAAGCGGGGTGCCACACCCCGAGGCGGGCACGCGGCTTGGATCGAGAGCAACACCGCCTCGGGGTGAGCCCTCTGGACGCCAACCTGCGACTCGGTCGCACCAGAGGTCCTTCAACGTCGGGCGGAGCCTGTGCTGAGCCCAGCCGACGTGCCCTCCGCTCAAGATGACACGACCGAAGCGCCATGCCACTGCACCACGCACACTGCCTCAGTGCCAAACACGTCTCCTCCCCCCAGCGGGGGGAGGCTGGGAGGGGGGCGACGAATCGGCCGTCACGCTCAACCCCGAGGCGGGCACGGGGTGTGGCCCGAGGGCGACACCACCTCGGGGGGAGCGCTCGCGGCGCCAACCTGGGATTGGGTCGCACCAGAGATCCTTCGACTGCGGGCTGCGCCCTCCGCTCAGAATGACACGGCTGCAGGTTCCGCCTGTCCCCGAGGCGGACCGCCTCGGAGCCGCGGCGTCGGTGGCGGGTTCCCCCGTCCCGCGTGCTCCCTCCCTCATTCCCGTTGAGTGACCTCCACACCTTCCGCCTCGACCGGTTCACGACCGAGCGCGGCGACCGCCTCCCCGACGTGACGGTCGCCTACCGGACGTGGGGCGCGCTCTCCGAGGCGGCCGACAACGCCGTCGTGATCTGCCACGCCCTCACCGGCGACGCCGACGCGGCGGCGTGGTGGCCGGGTCTCGTGGGCGAGGGGCAGCTCGTCGACCCGGCGCGCCACTTCGTCGTGTGCCCGAACGCCCTCGGGTCGTGCTACGGGACGACCGGCCCGGCCACGCTCGACGCCGACGGGCGTCGGCTGGGGAGCCGCTTCCCGCGCGTCACGATCCGCGACCAGGCGCGGCTGCACGCCCGGCTGCTCAACCACCTCGGGGTGCGCAGCGTGGCGCTGGCCGCGGGCGGCTCGATGGGCGGGATGCAGGCGCTCGAGCTGGCGCTCGTCGACCGCGAGGCGGGGCCGGACCGCGTCCGCCGCCTCGTGCTCATCGGGATGGGCGCGGCGCACGGGGCGTGGCAGATCGGGATCTCGGAGGCCCAGCGCCTCGCCATCCGCGCCGACGCCCGCTGGCAGGGCGGCGACTACGCGGCCGACGCGCCCCCCGAGGCGGGGCTGGCCGCGGCCCGCGCGCACGCCATGATGACCTACCGGAGCGCCCACCTCTTCGGCGAGCGGTTCGGCCGCGAGCGCCACGAGCCGCGCTTCACACCGGCCGACCCGAAGTATGCCGTCGAGAGCTACCTCCGCTACCAGGGCGCCAAGCTGGCCGGCCGCTTCGACGCCGGCGCGTACGTCCGCCTCACCGAGGCGATGGACGACCACGACGTGGGCCGGGGGCGAGGCCGCGAGAGCGCCCAGGCGGCCCTCGCCCGGCTCCGCGCCGACGCCCTGTGCGTGGGCATCTCGTCTGACCTCCTCTACCCGCCGGCCGAGAGCCGCGCCCTCGCCGAGCTGCTGCCGTGCGGCCGCTACGCCGAGCTGGACTCGCCGTTCGGCCACGACGCCTTCCTCGTCGACTTCGAGGGCGTCGACGCCCTCGTTCGCCCCTTCTTGCTCCAGACCGGTTTTCCCCTTTGACACGGTAGGTCAGTGCATCGGTGGTCAGTGCGTCAGGGGTCTTCGCAGACGCCGACAGTCCACAGAAAGCCGACGCACTGACGCACCGACTCACCGACGACGGACTCACCGACCCCCTGACATGAACCCCGCCCTCCACCCTGCCGCGCCTGTCGCTGGCGCTCCGACCGACCCCGTTCTCGACGTCTACCTCGCCGGCGTCGGCCACGTCGGCGGCGCCCTCCTGGGCCAGATCGCCGCGCTCCCCGCCTCGGGGCTTCGCCTGATCGGCGCCTGCACGCGCCGGACGTCCGCGTTCGCCGCCTCGGGGCTCGACGCCGCCGCGCCGGATCTCCGCCCCGAGGCGGCCGACCTCGATGCCCTCGTCCAGACGCTCGCGCGCCACGCCGCCGCGCGCCCGACCGTCTTCGTCGACGCCACCGGCAGCCCCGAGGTGGCCGATCTCGTCGAGCCGCTCCTCGCGGCCGGCGTGAGCGTGGTCACGCCGAGCAAGCTGGCCAACACGCGCTCGCAGGACCTCTACGACCGGCTCCGGGCCCTCGCCGCGGGCGGCCGCGTCCACTACCGCTACGAGACGACGGCCGGCGCCGGCCTGCCGGTCGTCGGGACGGTCGAGAGCCTCGTCGCGACCGGCGACCGGGTGCGGTCGATCCGCGGCGTGCTCTCGGGCACGATGACGTACCTGTTCGGCCAGATCGAGCGCGGCGCCTCGTTCTCGACCGCCGCGCGGTGGGCGCACGAGCAGGGCTACACCGAGCCCGACCCCCGCGACGACCTCTCGGGCGAGGACGTGGCGCGCAAGCTCCTGATCCTGGCCCGCTCGGCGGGCTTCAAGGCCGAGCGGACGGATGTCGAGGTCGAGAGCCTCGTGCCGCCCGAGGCCGCCTCGGTGCCGGTGACGCTCGTCACCGACGCGCTCGCGGCGTCCGACGCCGCCTGGGCCGACCGCGTCGCCCGCGCCGAGGCGGAGGAGCGGCGGCTCCGCTACGTCGGGCGCCTCGAGCCGCGCGAGGGGCGGGCGCCGCTGCTGCGCGTGGGCGTCGAGGCGGTCCCGGCCGCGTCGCCCCTGGGCCGCCTCGGGGGCACCGACAACCTCGTCGAGATCACCACCGACCGCTACGCCGCCTCGCCGATCGTGGTGCAGGGACCGGGCGCCGGGCCCGCGGTGACGGCGGCGGGCGTCCTCGCCGATGTGCTCGCCGTCGCCCGTGCCGCTCGCCCCGAGGCGGGGGCCTCCGAGGCCGGGGCCTCCGAGGCGGGGGCCGCCGCAGAGGCCTCTGCGACCCCGAGGCGCGCCGCCGCCGGATCCTGAGCGGGGGGCTGTAGGTTTGGGGCGCTCCCTCCCCACCGCACGCGACCCCATGACCCGCTCCCTGCCCATCCTCCTGACCCTCTTCGTGGCCGTTGCCGCCTGCGCCCAGGACGCGCCGGCCTCGGGCGACGCCATGATGGAGGACGAGATGGAGATGACTGCCGCTCCGGCCCGCGCCAACGACGAGGTGCGCCCGAGCCCCAACGCCGCCGTCTCGCAGACGATCGGCACGACCGTCGTCGACATTCACTACGGCCGCCCGAGCCTCCGCGAGCGCTCGGTGTTCACGTCGGGCGCCGAGCTGGCCCCGGCCGGCGCCGTCTGGCGCACCGGCGCCAACGAGGCGCCCACGTTCACCGCCTCGGCGCCGGTCATGATCGAGGGCGAGACGCTCCCGGCCGGCACCTACGCGCTGTTCACGATCCCCGGCGACGACGCGTGGACGGTCATCTTCAACACGACCGCCCAGCAGTGGGGCGCCTTCCGCTACGACGAGGCCGAGGACGCCCTCCGGGTGACCGTCACGCCGGTCAACGGGGTGCCGATGCAGGAGCAGTTCCAGATCCGCTTCGAGAACGCCGGCGCCGACAGCGCGACGATGCTCCTCCACTGGGGCACCGTCGGCGTGCCCGTCGCGATCTCGGCGGCCGGCTGATCTGCCTCGGCGCCGCCCGACTTGCGCCCGCCTCGGAGCCCCCGAGGCGGGCGCGTTGCGTTCAGGGCGTGCGGATGCGCCTCCTGCATCCTCCCCGAGGTGCGAGCGTAGGCAGGGCCCATCGCCCCGTGCATCGCCCCACGCGCCGTGACCGTCACCCTCCGCCCGGCCTGGCCGGTCCTGGCCTTCGCGGCCGTCGCATTGGCGGTCTACCTCGTGGCCGCCTTCGTGGTCGTCCCGGCGATGGCGACGGCGCCGCAGGCCGAGGCCCTCGCAGTGGGGCTCGTCGTGGACCTGGTTGTCCTGGTGCCGCTCGCATACGGTCTGCTGCTCGTGCGGACGCGCGGGCGGAGCGTGGCGACCCTCGGCCCGGTGATCGCCCTGAGCGGCCTCGGCGCGTACCTCGTGCTGCCGGATGCACACCAGGGACGGGTGGCGCTGGCCGTCCTGCTCGCCGAGGCGGCGCTCATGGCAGCCGTGGCCGTCGCGATTGTGCGGGCGGTCCGCCTCGGGGCCGAGGGCGATCCGTACGGGCGGATCCAGGCGGCGGCAACGCACGTCTTCGGGGACCACATCGGGAGCCGGGCGCTGGCGTCCGAGATCGCCGTCGCGCGCTACGCCCTCGGCCCCCTTGGTGCCCCCGAGGCGGGGACGTTCGGGTACCGGCGCTCGAGCGGGTTCGGAGCGGTGCTGGCTGGCGTGGCCGTCGCGGCCGCCGTCGAGCTGGTCGGCGGTCACCTGCTCGTGACGCACGTCTGGGGCGAGACGGCGGCGCTCGTGCACCTCGCGGCCAGCGGCTACGCGATCCTGTGGCTCGTGGCCGACTGGCGCGCCCTCGGCGCGCGGCCGCACCGTCCCGGGGAGGGCACGCTGCACGTCCGCTGCGGGCTCCGCTGGAACGTCGACGTGCCGCTCGACGCCATCGAGGCGGTCTACCGTGTCCGCGGCCCGCTCCCCACCGACGCGCCCGTCCTCGACGCCTCGGTTCTCAAAAACGCCGATCTCCTGCTCGACCTCCGCCGGCCGGTGACGGCCCGCGGCCCGTACGGCCTCCGCCGCGAGGTCGCGCGCGTCGCCTTCGGCGCCGACGACCCCGAGGCGGTGCTGGAAGCCCTGGAGGGCGCGCTGCGCCGCTAGAGCGGATCTCCGGTTGGTACAGGGTACTCGGTACGAGGTACAGGACGCGAGACGCCAGGCGGGAGCCGTACCGAGTACTGGGTACCTCGTACCCACCCGAAGGATGCTCTAGAACGGCAGTGCGGCCTGGACCCGGTAGTAGAGGTCGACGTCGTCCCACGGCAGCGATCCGTCCCACACCTCGTCGATCCGGTCGGCCGGGAGCCCCACGCCGACCGCGTGCAGCAGCTCGAAGCCGCCGAGCGACACCACGTTCTTGACCTCGACGCCCACCCCGAGGCGGCGCACGGCGTTGTCGAGGTCGGCGCCCGTCCACACGAGGCCGCCGTCGGCGAAGAGGGCCGGCGCGACGCGCCCGAGGCGGACCAGCCCCAGCAGGTTCGTCTGGAGATCGAACAGCATCGGCAGCCGGTATTCGAGGCTCCCGAACAGCGCCCGCGTGCCGACGGCGTAGCGCCGGTAGCCGCGCACCCGCTCGGCGTCGTCGAGCGTGAGCGCGCCCACGAACGGGAGCTGCACGTCGACGTCGTCGAACCGCGCCAGCCCGACGTAGTCCTGCGCCAACTGCTCGCCGAAGACGGCCGTCGCGCGACCCTTGGCGAACAGCCGCCCGAGGCCCACCTCGGGGCCGACCCAGTAGCCGAGCACGTCGGGGCGGACGAAGGCGTCGCCGCCGAGCACCGGCAGGCCCGCCGTCACGCGGGCGCGCAGGCCAGTGCCGTCGAGCGGCGCGATCACGTTCCAGCGGTACGGGCGGAGGAACTTGTAGGCCGCGCCCACCTGCACGTCGAACCGGGTGCCCGCCTCGGGGAGGCCCAGGCCGGTGTCCTCGAGGTCGTCGAAGCGGCTCAGCGCGAGCGGCTCGGCGTAGGCATAGCGGAGCCGCGCGCCGGCGAGCGTGACCGTGTACGGCCGGTCGAGGAGGTCGAGCGCCCACTCGGCGCCCAGGTCGCCGCCGGTCAGGTCCTCGACGAGCACGCTCGACCCGTAGAAGCTCGACGGCGACGGGAAGCGGTAGAGGTTGAGCGTGAGCGTCGGCGCGAGCTGGCGGTTGGCGTATGAGAGCAGGAGGAACGACCGGTCGATCGGTCGGGTGACCGAGAGGCCTGCGAGCGCCAGCAGTTGGTGCTTACCGAGGGGCTCCAGCCAGAGCGTGTTGGCGAACACGCCCCAGTCGTCGTCGGCGGTGAACAGCGCGCCGTCCTCGGCCGGGTCGCCGTAGACGAACGGCAGCGTGATCGCGTGCGTGATGTTCTTCCACGAGCTGTAGGCGTAGCGGTCGCGGATGAGCGAGGCGTCGGGCGCGATGTCGAACGGGATCTCGGCCGCCGGCCGGTGGGTCGTCCAGCCCGCGTAGTCGGCCGGCACGCCCACCGCGTCCACCTCGACGGCCGGCCGCCGCGCAGCGTCGACGACGAACACGCGGTCGCGACGCTTCGTCTCGCTCGCCACCATCACGAGGCGGCCGGCCGGGTGGAGGCTGTCGGGCGGCAGCCAGTCGTGGAAGAACATCACGCACGCGATCACGCTGCCGTTCG
>JBCCQJ010000207.1:0-8263 GCA_039024395.1 Bacteroidota bacterium
GAGCACCTTGGTGATGGCCGCCGTGAGCGTCGTCTTGCCGTGGTCGACGTGGCCGATCGTGCCGACGTTGACGTGCGGCTTCGTGCGCTGAAATTGCTCCTTCGCCATGGGTCCGGTGTCGTGTTCGCGCGAGCGCGCGGTGGGTTGGAGGGGAATCAGGCGCCGGGCCGGCCGGCGCGCTGGAGCCTCCTCCCGGACTTGAACCGGGGACCCCTTCCTTACCATGGAAGTGCTCTACCGCTGAGCTAAGGAGGCGGTGTGCATTGAGAGACTGGTGATTCGCTGATTGATGATTGGATCTCAATCGGCAGTCTCGGAATCACTCCATCGTCAATGCGCAGGAGCGGGAGACGGGACTCGAACCCGCGACCCTCAGCTTGGAAGGCTGATGCTCTACCAACTGAGCTACTCCCGCGTCGTCATTGTCGATTTACAGTTGCCTGATTTCTGATTGGCTGCACCAACCAGAAAACACCAATTGCCCAATCGACAATCAATACATGTGGGCAGGGAAGGATTCGAACCTCCGTACTCTTACGAGAACAGATTTACAGTCTGTCGCCTTTAACCACTCGGCCACCTGCCCAGAGAAAGAACGGTCGCGACGCCGGACGCTGGGGCCGAGCTGGCGGAGGGACTCGAACCCCCGACCTGCTGATTACAAATCAGCTGCTCTACCAACTGAGCTACGCCAGCAGCACGGGATCGCGAAGGAACAAAAGTAGCCCGCCTCGGCGCACGCGGTCAACCGCCCCCGAAGCAGGCAGACCCGGCGGCGATGCTCTTCGCGGTTTCTTACTCCGCTCGGCCTCGGCGCCAGCGGACGAGCACGGCCACCCCGACGACCGCGAGCACAGCCGTCACCGCCTTGCCGTAGGCGCCGAGCCATTCGATCACGCGCTCCCACTCGCGGCCGACGAGCGCCCCAGCCCACACCAGCAGCAGACTCCACGCGATGGAGCTGACCGTCGACCAGAGGACCGTTGGGGCCCACCGGAGGCCGGAGGCCCCCGCGAGCAGCCCGATCACCGACCGGCCGCCGGCGAGGAACCGGTTGGCCGCGATCACGCCGTAGCCCCACCGGCTCAGCCAGCGCTCGGCCGCGGCCATCGGCGCCCGAGGAATCCACCGCCACCGCGCGGGGTCGTGGATCGCGTCCCCGAGGCGGCGGCCGACCGCGAACACGGTCAGGAAGCCGAGCGCGCCGCCGAGCGAGGCGAGCGCGACCGTGGGGCCGAAGGCGAGCACGCCGGCGCCCACGAGCGAGCCGCACAACACGACGACGGTGTCGCCCCAGATCGGCGGCACGAGGTTCTCGCCGTAGGCGACCCCGAGGAGGACGGCGTAGATGCCGGCTGGCGGCAGCGCCTGGAGCCACTCGACGAACGCCGTGGCGTACGCCTCCACCTTACCGGCTGCTGCGCGTCAGCAGGCAGATGGCATGGGCGGCCGCGCCCTCGCCGGTGCCGACGAAGCCCATGCCCTCGCCCGTCGTCGCCTTGACCGAGACGCGGCTGGAGCTGACGCGCATGGCCCGCGCCAGCTCCGTCCGCATCTGGTCGATGTGCGGCCGCAGCTTGGGGCGCTGGAGAACGACGGTGGCGTCGACGTTGCCGACGGAGTAGCCCGCCTCGGTGACCTGCCGGTGGGCGAGGCGCAAGAGGTCCATGCTGTTGGCGCCTTTCCAGCGCGGGTCGGTGTCGGGGAAGAGCGTCCCGATGTCGCCGAGCGTCGCCGCGCCCAGGATGGCGTCGATGATGGCGTGGGTCAGCACGTCGGCGTCGGAGTGCCCGTCGAGGCCGACCTCCGAGGGGACGGTCACGCCGCCCAGGATGAGCGGCCGCCCCTCGACGAGGCGGTGGACGTCGTAGCCGTGGCCGATGCGCATGGGGGGTTCGGGGTTCGGGGTTCGGGGTTCGGGGTTCGGGGTTCGGGGAAGATGCCTCCGCCTCGGGGCCGGTGCCGATCCAAGCGAGCAGGCGTCAGGATAGAGACGCGAGTGCGTCAGTCGTCAGTGCGTCGGTCGTCAGTGCGTCCGTTCTCGGCCGACGCGGCTTCGCTGACCCACCGCTCCACTGAGTCACTGACCACTGAGTCACTGACCACTGAGTCACCGCCCCTCCGCCCACGCTGGCCAGAGGGCGAGGGCGAGGTCCCAGTCGGGCCGCCGCGTGATCTTGAGGTTGCGGCTGTCGCCCTCGACGATGCGGACGGTGTGGCCGGCCGCCTGGAGCAGCCCCACCTCGTCGGTCGCGACCTCCCCCCCCAAGGCGGACGCGGCGAGAAGCCAGTCCCGCCGCGCGGCCTGCGGCGTCTGCATGGCCCAGAGGCCCTCCCGGTCGACCGTCGCCTCGAATCGGTCGCCGTCGCCCCGACGGAGCGTGTCTGCGACAGGCACCGCGGCTGCGGCCGCGCCGACCTCTCGGACCGCGGCGACGACGCGCGAGATCACGTCGGCGGACACAAACGGCCGGACGGCGTCGTGGACGAGCACGAACGACACCGCCTCGGGGAGAGCCGCGACGCCGTTGGCGACCGACGCCTGGCGCGTCGCCCCACCCGCGACGACGGCCGCCTGGATGTCGAAGGCGGACAGCATCGAGGCGGTCGGCCCCTCCTCCCCGTCCGGCACGACCACGACGGCCGGCCCCACCTCGGGGTGGCGCGCGAACGCGCGGAGCGACTGCACGAGGACGGGCGCGTCGCCGAGGCGGCGGAACTGCTTGGCCTCGCCGCCCATCCGCAGGCCCGAGCCGCCCGCCGGCAGCACGACGCCGACCCTCGCCTCTCCCACCCGTTCGCCGTTCGCCGACACCCGTTCGCCCTAGAGAATCAGCATCGCGTCGCCGAACGAGAAGAGCCGGTACTCCTCGCGGATCGCCTCGTCGTAGGCGTGGCGCATCAGATGGACGCCGCAGAATGCGGTCACCATCATCTGGAGCGTCGAGCGCGGGCGCTGGAAGTTGGTCAGCAGCCGCTCGGTGACGTGGAAGTCGTAGTTCGGGTAGATGAACTTGTCCGTCCAGGCGTCATTCGGCTTGAGGGTGCGGTCGGCGGACAGCGTCGACTCGATGGCGCGCACGACCGTCGTGCCGCACGCGGTGACGGTGTTGGTGGGACTCACGAGCGCGCGGTTGACGACCTCGGCCGCCTCGCGCGAGACGACGTAGTGCTCCGAGTCCATCCGGTGCTTCGAGAGGTCCTCCACCTCGACCGGTTTGAACGACCCGAGGCCGGTGTGGAGCGTCACCGGTGCGACCTCGACGCCGCCCGCCTCGAGGTCGCGGAGCAGATCGGGCGTGAAGTGGAGCCCGGCCGTCGGGGCGGCGACCGCGCCTCGGTGCCGGGCGAAGAGCGTCTGGTAGCGCACCTTGTCGGCGGGCTCGGCCGGGCGCCGGAGGTAGGGCGGGATGGGCGTCTCGCCGATGCGGTCGATGGCGGCGTAGAGCTCCTCGGGCGTGCCGTCGAAGATGAACCGGAGCGTCCGGCCCCGGCTCGTCGTGTTGTCGATGACCTCGGCGGCGAGGTGCTCGTCGAAGACCAGCTTGTTGCCGACGCGCACCTTCCGCGCGGGATCGACGATGGCGTCCCACAGCCGGTGCTCGACGTTGAGCTCGCGGAGCAGAAAGGCCTCGACCTTGGCCCCGGTCTTCTCCTTCGTGCCGCGCAGGCGCGCCGGGAACACCATCGTGTCGTTGACGACGAGGACGTCCCCCGAGGCGAAGTACTCCGGCAGGTCGCGGACCATCCGGTGCTCGATGGTCTCCGCCTTCCGGTCGACCACCATCAGGCGCGCGCCGTCGCGGGGCTCGGCCGGGTACGACGCGACCAGCTCGCGGGGGTACTCGTAGTCGAAGTCGCTCAGCCGGAGCGTGTGGTGCAGAAAGGGCGAGTGGGCAACTTGCATGCGCGGGTCATCCGGCCGGAGGGGTCGGCAACGGGGTGGGGAGCCGCGCCGAACTCAGCCGAAGATAGCGGCGTCTGACGGGGTTGTGCAGACGACGTGAAGCACACTCGCCGCCTGTTTACCTCGCCCCGACGACCGTCCCCTCGACCTCGCCGAAGCTCACGCGGCGCCCGTCTCGCTCGGCGACGCCTGTCAGCACAATGCGGTCGCCATCCTGGAGGAACCGCCGCTCCTCGCCGCCGGGCAGCGCCAGCGGGTTCGTGCCGCGCCACGTCAGCTCGAGGAGCGATCCGTAGCTGCCTGGCGTCTCGCCCGAGATGGTCCCGCTCGCCATCAGGTCGCCGGGCCGCGCGTTGCAGCCGTTGACGGTGTGGTGGGCGAGCTGCTGCTCGGGGCTCCAGTAGAGGTGCCGCGCGTTCGAGCGCGCGACCGTCGCCGCCTCGGTGCCGGCCTCGCGCATCGAGGCGGTTTCGATGTGAACCGCGAGGTCGATGCCGAGGCTGCGCGGCTCGGCCTGGCGGAGGTACGGCAGCGGCTCGGGGTTGCCTGCCTCGGGGCCCTGCGGCTCGCCGTCGAGGCGGAACGGCGCCAGCGCCTCGTAGGGCACCACCCACGGGCTGACGCTGGTCGCGAAGCTCTTGCCCAGGAACGGCCCCAGCGGCACGTACTCCCACTTCTGGAGGTCGCGCGCGCTCCAGTCGTTGACGAGCACGAACCCGAAGATGTGGCGGCCCGCCGCCTCGACCGAGATCGGCTCCCCGAGGCGGTTGCCCGGCCCAACGAAGAAGCCCAGCTCCAGCTCGATGTCGAGCAGCGTCGACGGCCCAAACACCGGCGGCCCGTCGCCCGGCTTCTGCTGGCCGCTCGGGCGGACGATCTCGGTGCCGCTGACAATCACCGACGACGCCCGGCCGTGGTACCCCACCGGCAGGTGCAGCCAGTTGGGCAGCAGCGCGTTGTCGGGGTCGCGAAACATGGACCCGACGTTCGTCGCGTGCTGGCGCGACGAGTAGAAGTCGGTGTAGTCGCCGATCCGCGCCGGCAGGTGCATCGTCACCTCGGCGAAGGGCACGAGGGCGCCCCGCACGACCTCCTCGGCGTCTCCGTCGCCTCCGAGGAGGTCCTGGAGTCGGCGCCGGACCGCCGACCACGCCTCGGGGCCGGACGCCATGAACGCGTTCAGGGTCGGCTGCGCGAAGACGCCCGACGCCTCGCCGACCGAGACCACGCCCTCTCGCTCCAGGATCGCGAGATCCACCACGTGGTCTCCGACGCGGACGCCACACCGAGGCGGTCCGTCAGCGGTCGAGAAGACGCCGTACGGGAGGTTGTCGAGGCCGAAGCCGGTGCCGTCGGGAAGGTCAATCATCAGAAGTGAGAAGTGAGAAGTGAGAAGTGAGAAGTGAGAAGTGAGAATCTGCCCCGCCTCGGGGGCGGCATCAACCCGAATCGCTACGCCCTTTTCCCTTCTCCCTTTTCCCTTCCATCAGAGCCAGCCGAGGCTGCGGAGGTCGTCGCGGGGCTCGTCGAACGAGCACGAGCCGAAGCTGAGGGCGAACGCCTCGCGGGCCTCGGCCACCTGGCCGGCCGACGCGGACAGGGAGCGCCAGCGGAGGCCGTCGTCGAACGACCACGAGGCGGCGCGCTCGTCATCGAGAATCTCCGCGATGTCGTCGGTGCTGAGGTCGTGGACGCGGGCAAGGACCGCGCCCCCGAACACGCCGAGAAACCCGAACATCCGCGCCCCGACCGCCGCGTCATGGGCAGGAAGTGGGTGGTGGAGCCCGGCGGTCGCCTTGAACGGCACGCCCGCCTCGTGGGCGACCTCGATGGCCGTCGACAAGGCCCCGATCTCCGGCACGAGGTCCGGCGTGACGCCGCCGCAGCGGAACTTGAGGGCGAACGCCGGCCGACTCGCGCGGCCGTTGGCATCCGCGATCGCGCTGGCCGCCGCGCCGACGGCGTCGAGGGCATCGAGAGTCACCTCCAGCGCAGCCCGAGGCGGATCGGCAGCATCGGCCTGGAACGCCTCGTCCAGCTCGCTGAGGGCGTCCCCGAGGCGGTCGGGGTCGCAGGCGAGCGGCGTCGGGACGCGGATCTCGAAGCGGTCGCCGACGAGCGCCGGGTGCGCCGCGGTGGTGTCCCGGGCGGTGCCGACCGTCCGCACGGCGGCGTCGAGCCAGGCGTCGGCGCCGTCCGCCTCGGGGGCGAGTCCGAGGACGGAGAGGCGGAGCGGCGAGCCGGTGAACCGATCGGCGTGGGGCGCCATCTCCCCGAGGCGGTGGGCCGGCACGATGAAGCGGCCCAGCATCCACGCCTCGGGGCCGGAGCGGTAGCGAGCGTGGTTCTGGATCGCCGGGTCGAGGTCGAGGGTGGCCGGGGGGAACAGGCCGGCGTAGTCGACGAGGCCTTCGAGGAGGGCGCGGAGGCCGGGCGGCATCGGGCGGGCGGTGCGAAGTACAGGCGGAGGCCCCGGACGCTGGACCCGTCGCGGTAGTTTCGACGTGAAAGGGAATGCCGCCCCGTCCCCCAGCGGTGCACGCGCCCGACACGCACGACTCTCTCTCCTGCCCACCATGCGATCCCGATTCCTCACCCTCTCCGTTGCGCTCGTCGTCGCCCTTCTCGCGGGCGGCGCCGACGGCTGCTCGAGCGACCCGAACGTCGAGGGCGCCAAGCTCGACCTCCGCAACGGCGACTTCGACGCCGCCATCTCGAACCTCGACGAGGCGCTCCAGACCAACCCCGACAACGTCGAGGCCCTCACCCTCCGGGCGGAGGTCCGCCGCCAGCAAGCCGACCGGGCTCCGCTCAACCAGAAGGCCGAGATCCTCGGCCTGATGGTCACCGACGTCAACCGCGCCAGCACGCTGGCCCCGGACGACGCCGATGTCGCGGCGGCCCAGATCAACGCCTGGGCGCTCGCCGTCAACGCCGGCAACGATGCCCTCCGCAATCCCAACGCAGACGTCAACGACGCCGTCGCGCTGTTCCAGACCGCCGTCGACGTGCAGCCCGACTCGATGCAGGGCTCCTTCGGTCTCGGGCTGTCTTACCTCCGCGGCGGCGACGCCTCGGCAGCCGTCGCCCCGCTGGCGCGCGCCGTCGAGCTGGCGCCGGACGACGCCACCTCGGCCGTCTACTACAGCCGCTCGCTCCTGCTCTCCGACCAGGGCGCCGAGGCGGTCAGCGTGCTCGAAGCCGCCGCCGACCGCTTCCCGGACGACACCGACATCCAGACGTCGCTCCTGAACGCCTACGCGGTCTCGGGCCAGACCGACCGCGCCATCGAGCGCTACGAGCAGGCCATCGTCAGCCTCCCCCAGGACGAGACAGTCCGCTACAACTACGGCGCGCTCCTCCTCGAGGCGGGCCGCTACGACGAGGCGATCGAGCAGCTCACGATCGCTACCGAGCTGGCGCCCGACAACTCGGACGCCTTCTACAACCTCGGCGCGTCGTACCAGAACAAGGCCGCCTCGCTCAACGACGAGGCCAACGCGATGGAGGACGCCGACGCGGCCAACCAGATGATCGCCGAGCGCGACGAGAACCTCGAGGCCGCCCTCCCCTTCCTCCAGCAGGCCCGGACGCTCTCGGCCGGGACCGACGACGAGGCGGGCGTCTGCAACGCGCTCTTCCGCGTCTACACGCAGCTCGGCCGCGTCGACGACGCCGAGGGCGTCGCCGAGTGCGCCGGCATGGCGATGAATTAACCGAGGCCTCCGCGTCTCGTCCGTAGGGTCGGCGGGGGCACAGCGCGTCTGTGTCCCCGCCCCTTTTTCTCCCGCCTCGGGGCGCCCGAGGCGGACCCGACGTCTTCCGATTGTGACCGACCCCTCCGACCTCGGCTTCGGCACCCGCGCCGTCCACGCCGGCCAGCGTCCCGACCCGTCCACCGGCGCCATCATGACGCCGATCTACCAGACGAGCACCTACGTCCAGGAAGCCCCGGACGTCCACCAGGGCTACGACTACGCCCGGGTTGGCAACCCGACGCGCACAGCCCTCGAAGGCAATCTGGCGTCACTCGAGGAGGCCGAGCACGGGATCGCGTTCGCGTCCGGCGTGGCCGCGATCGACGCCGTTCTGCGGCGCCTCCGGCCGGGCGACCACGTCGTAGCCGGCAACGACCTCTACGGCGGGTCCTACCGGCTGATGCGGCAGGTCCACGAGCCGTTCGGCGTCGACTTCACGTTCACCGACCTCAGCGAGGCGGGCGCCCTCGAGGCGGCGATGACCGACGCCACGAAGCTGGTTTGGCTCGAGACGCCCACCAACCCGCTCCTCCGCATCACCGACGTCGCGGCGCTCGCGGCCGTCGCGCAGGAGGCCGGCGCGTGGGTCGCGGTCGAC
>JBCCQJ010000208.1:0-8213 GCA_039024395.1 Bacteroidota bacterium
GCGGGACCGCTTCGATGCACCGCAGGGCCCCCCCGTCCCGGGTCGCGTGGGCGCCCCGCAGTGGAGCGGTCAGTGGTGGGTAACCGCTTACACGAAGCTACGTCGAAGTACTCGTTCCGACAACGGTCCGTTTCAGACGAGGCCCCGAGGTGGGTCCCGGAGGCGGCGAGTGGCTTGTCCATCGGACGCGGACGGTTTTCGTCGGCGCCGAGGTCGTGGCTCCCGTCCCACGCCCTGCGACCCACGCACCCGCCATCTCCTACGGCATCGTCAGACCGCCGTCGACGGAGAGCGACTGCCCCGTGACAGCGTCCGACAGAGGCGAGGCGAAGAACACGACCGCCTCGGCGAACTGCTCCGGCGTGACGGTCTGCCGCAGCGGCGTGCTCTGGGCGACGAACGCGAACACCTCGGGCGTCGTGACGGCGCTGGCGTCGGTCGTCTCGAGCAGGCCACCCGCGACGAGGTTGACGCGGACGCCGTCCGGCCCCAGCTCGGCTGCCATCGTCCGCGTCAGGCCGACGAGCGCGGCCTTGGCGGCCGTGTAGTCGTGGTAGGTCACGACGGGGTTGTAGACGAGGTTGGTCGAGATGTTGACCACCTTGCCGTAGTGCTGCGCGCGGAACGTGGGGAGGGCGGCGCGGACCGTGTTGAGCGCCCCGCCGAGGGCGCCGTCGAGCTGGGCCTGCACGTGGTCCCACGTCAGCGTGTCGAGGCGCGTGTAGGGCGCCGCCGGGTCGAAGGCGTAGGTCGGCAGCGCGTTGTTGACGACCACGTCGAGGCGGCCGAACCGGTTGGTGACGGCGTCGACCATCCGCTGCACCGCCTCGGGGTCGGTGACGTCGGCCGGGTGAGCGACGGCGCGCCCGGCGCCCGCCTCGATGTCGGCGGCGACGGCCTCGGCCTTGGCCTGGCTCCGGAGGTAGTTGACGCAGACGGTGGCGCCGCGGGCGCCGAGGGCGCGGGCGATGGCGGCGCCGGCGCCGCGGCTGGCGCCCGTGACGAGGGCGACGGTGTCGGTGAGGTCCATGCGGGTAGGGGAGGGGCCGCCCCCGCGCGGAGACCCCAGCCCCCGAGGCGGGCGCCGGTGAAGCCTCCCTCCGCCGGTGCGAGCCGGATCAGGTTCCAAGGGACTCTCTCAGCCGCTCTGTCGAGTGGCACCCCTGGCTTCGAGGGGAAAGCTAGCGCCTGGGCACCGTCGAGAGAGGCCCGCACCCGGGCTGGGCGGAATCGGTACTCGGCGTGCGCGGAACGGGTGCGCCGGGGTAGACTCCGGCGCCGAGCACCGCCTGCTCGGCGCTCCCCCCACCTGCTGCCTCTTCCGCATGGACTTTGCCCCTGTCGACTACCTCGTCTTCGGCGCCTACGCTGCCCTCATCGTCGGCGTCGGGCTGTGGGTCTCGCGAACGAAGGAGGGGCAGGAGAAGAACACCGAGGACTATTTCCTCGCCGGCAAGGCGCTCCCGTGGTGGGCCATCGGTGCGAGCCTGATCGCGTCCAACATCTCAGCCGAGCAGTTCATCGGCATGTCGGGCTCGGGCTTCCGCCTCGGGCTCGCGATTGCGAGCTACGAGTGGATGGCCGCGATCACGCTGCTCGTGATCGCCTACTTCTTCCTCCCGATCTACCTCGAGAAGGGCATCTTCACGATGCCGCAGTTCCTCGAGAAGCGCTTCGACGGCCGCGTGCGGACGCTCCTGGCCGTCTTCTGGCTGCTCGTCTACGTCTTCGTCAACCTCACGGCGGTCCTCTACCTGGGTGCGCTCGCGCTGGAAGGCATCATGGGCGTCCCGCTCTTCTACGGCATCGCCGGGCTGGCCCTCTTCGCGACGGTCTACTCGATCTACGGCGGCCTCGAGGCGGTCGCGTGGACCGACGTCGTGCAGGTGATCGTGCTCATCGGCGGCGGCCTGCTCACGACGGTGCTCGCCCTCGACGCCTACGCCGGCGGCGGCGGTGTCATCGCGGGCTTCTCGCAGCTCCTCGCCGACATGCCCGACCGGTTCAACATGATCCTCGGGCCGGGCGACCTCCTCTACCAGAACGACCTGGGCGAGACGGAGGACGCCTACCTGCTCTTGCCCGGCTTCGGGGTCCTCCTCGGGGGCATGTGGGTGGCCAACCTGTTCTACTGGGGCTGCAACCAGTACATCATCCAGCGCGCACTCGCCGGCAAGTCGCTCGCCGAGGCCCAGCGCGGGCTCGCGTTCGCGGGCGGGCTGAAGCTGCTGCTGCCCCTCATCGTGGTCATCCCGGGCATGGTCGCCTTCGGGCTCGACGCGCCGATCGGCCAGGCCGACGAGGCGTACCCGTGGCTCCTCGGGACGTACGTGCCGGCCGGCCTCAAGGGCCTCGCCTTCGCCGCCCTCGCCGCCGCCATCGTGTCGTCGCTGGCGTCGATGATGAACTCGACGGCCACCATCTTCACGATCGACCTCTACCAGTCGCGCAACCCCGAGGCGGGCGAGACGCAGCTCGTGACGATCGGCCGCATTGTGAGCCTGGTCGCGATCACCATCGCGGCGCTCGTGGCGTACCCCCTCCTCGGGGCCATCGACCAGGCGTTCCAGTACATCCAGGAGTACACGGGCTTCATCAGCCCGGGTGTGCTCGCGGTGTTCGTGATGGGCCTCTTCTGGCGCAAGGCGACGGCGAACGCGGCGCTCGTGACGGCGGTCCTCTCGATCCCGCTCTCGGCGCTCGCCAAGGTGCTCCTGCCGTTGATCCCGTTCCTCAACCGGATGGGCTACGTGTTTCTGGTGTCGGTCGCCCTGATCGTCCTCATCTCGCTCATCGAGACCAAGGGCGCCGAGGATCCCAAGGCGATCCGCGTCGGCGACGTCGACCGCGGCCGGGACCCCGTCTTCCTGACCTCGTCCTTCGCCATCCTGGGCGTGACGGCGGCGCTCTACCTCGTCTTCTGGTAGGGGAATGCTCGCCGACCTACCCCAGGATGTGGCTGCCCGCCTCGGTGTCAGCCCCGAGGCGTCCGGCTCGCCTGCCGGGCGCGCCGCGTCGGGTGCCGTCCTCGACAGTGACACGTGCACCGAGGCGGTTGCGTGATCGAGGTCGGCCAACACACGCTCCCTGACGGCCGGGCGGTCGAGGTCGTCGAGATCGAAGGCGGCGGCCTGCGGGCGCGCGTCGCGACGCTCGGCGCGGCGCTCCTGACGCTCGAGGCGCCCGACGCCGAGGGCCGCCTCGAGGACGTCACGCTCGGCCACGCCACACTCGCCGGCTACGTCGACGACCCGGCGTTTCTGGGCGTCGCCGTCGGGCGGACGGCCGGCCGCATCCGAGGCGCCACCATCGAGGTGGACGGGACGACGCACCGCCTCGACCCGAACAACGGCGCGAACACGCTCCACAGCGGCCCGAGCGGGCTCCACGCGCAGGCCTGGACGCTCGACGCTGTCGATGCGGCCTCGGTCATGCTCTCGGCCCGGAGCCCGGCCGGCGCCGGCGGCTACCCCGGCGACCTCGACGTGCGTCTCCGCTACACGCTCGCCGAGGCGGAGGGCGGGGGAGGGGCGCTCCGCCTCGACTGGGAGGCGACCGCCTCGGCGCCGACGCCGGTTGCCCTCACCCACCACGCCTACTGGAATCTCGGCGGCCCCGAGGCGGCGACGGTCCTCGACCACACCGTCCAGTCTTCGGCCGACCGCTACGTGGTCCTCGCCGACGACCTCACGCCGACGGGCGCGACGCTGCCGGTCGAGGGCACGCCGTTCGACCTCCGAACGCCGACCCGCCTCGGGGGCGTCGTCTGCTCGGGCCATCCGCAGATCCGGATCGCCTCGGGGCTCGACCACGACCTCTGCGTTCCGCCCCGAGGCGGCCGGCAGGTTGGCCTGCGGCACGTCGCCCGCGTCGAGGCGGCCGGGCGGGCGATGGACGTGTGGACAACCGAGCCGTGCGTGCACCTCTACGACGGCGCGTTCCTCGACGTGGCGGAGGGCAAAGGCGGCGCGTACGGTCCGCACGCCGGCCTCGCCATCGAGACGCAGCCGCCGCCGGACGCGCTCGCCCACGAATCCTTTCCGGACATCCTCCTGCGCCCCGGCGAGACGTTCCGGTCGCAGACGGTGTACGGGTTCAGCGGCGTCGAGAAGAAGTCACGCTAGCACCGCATCCCCGATGCGAGGACTCGCACGCGACTCGGTGTGCGTCCTCGGCTGCGAGTGCAAAGCGCCATCCTGTAGAGAGATAGAGACATGCCTGAAACAACGATCACGGGGGGCAGGTCACGGTTCCTCGGGCACGCGAGCCTGGAGAGCACGCAGCTCTACACGCACCTCGCCACGAGATGGAGGCTGGGGAGCGCGGCCCCGTCGTCCATGTTGTCGAGGACGAGTTCGTGGGGGCAGAGCGATGACGGAGTTCCTACCCGACTTCCCCGAGGCGGATGTGCCGGAGACGTTCGGGGCTTACCTCCGAGCGCAGGGGTTCGCACCCTCGACGGCGACGGGGTACGCGAGGAGTGTGGAGAGGCTGACCGCTTGGCTGGAGTCCGAGGGTCTCGATCTCGCGGAGGTCGGCTACCGCGATCTCCTCGCGTGGGTCCGGGGCCTCCACGGCGGGCGAAAGACGAAGGGGACTCATCTCGTGGCTGCCCGGCATTTCTTCGACTGGCATCTCGCCGCGAAGAGGACCGAGCGGAACCCGGCGAAGGACGTCCATCTCCGAGGGGGCAAGCGGCCCCTGCCTCCGAGGGGGCAAGCGGCCCCTGCCGTCCGGGCTTCTCTCCGAGGACTGACTCCTGACCCTCTTTCGGTCCTACGAGACAGAAGGCCCGTCAGGGGGACACACGAGGGAGCGGAACAAGGCGATCCTCGGGGTTCTCGTGTTTCAGGGCCTTGGCGCGGGGGAAGCGGCCCGCCTCGATGTCAAAGACGTGGACCTGGAAGGCGGGCTCCTCCCGGTGCCGGGGAGCCGAATCCGAGAGGGGCGGACCCTCGAACTCTCCGGCGTCCAGGTGCTCGGGCTTCACCGCTACCTGCTGGAAAGCCGGGGGGCGATTCTGAGGGACACAGGGAAGGAGACCCAGCGGCTCTTCGTGAGCGCGGGGTCCGGGGCGAAACTCAACAACGCCCTCTCGGTCCTCATGCGGGAGCTTCGGGGCCGTCATCCGTGGTTCCGGAACGTGAGGCAGATCCGGTCCAGTCGAATCGCTCTCTGGCTCAAGGAACACGACATCCGGGAGGTCCAGTACCTCGCCGGACACCGCTATGTGTCGTCTACAGAACGCTATCAGGCGGCAGATCTCGATGCCCTCCACCGCTCGCTCTCCCGGCACCATCCGCTCGGGTGAGGCCCCGTTTCCGGGCAGAATTGGAGATTGGGCCTCTCGGAGCTTTATTTGAGAGACAGGCGTTAATCGCCGACAACTGGCGTTAACCACCAGCGAAACTCTCGGAGGTTGAGAGCCCTCGGGGGACTCCGCCTGCCGCTTTCCCCCTGAAACCGTGACTCTAGCTGTTCTGGACAAGCACATCGAGGCCACCCCCGGCATTTGCGGGGGGAAGCCGCGCATTGCGGGTCATCGAATCACGGTCGAGCACGTCGCCATCTGGCACGAGCGAATGGGAATGAGCGTGGACGAGATCGCTTCCGAGTACGACCTGTCCCTGGGCGGCGTGTACGCGGCTCTGGCCTATTACCACGACCACAAAGAGGACGTAGATCGCCGGATCAAGGAGGGAGAGGCGTTCTCAGAGGAGATGCGGGAACAGACGCCCTCTCTGCTGAAACAGAAGATGGCGATCCGCGCCAACGGGTAGGGCGAAGGAGAGCCCGTGGGCGTCGTCCGGTTCTACGTTGACGAGCACGTCTCGAAGGCCGTCGTAGAGGGATTGCGCCGTCGTGGGATCGAGGTGGTCCGTCTGACGGACGTAGACAAGCTCGGGGACCCCGACGACGACCACCTCGACTTCGCAAGGCGGGAGGGACTCGTCGTGTTCACGCAGGACGCCGACTTCTTGCGGTTGGCATCTGCTGGCGCAGAGCACGCGGGGATCGTTTATGCCCCTCAGGGCACGTCGGTCGGGGACGTGGTCCGAGGTCTCCTCCTCGTGGCTCACGTCCTCACGGCTGAGGAGATGGTGGGCCACGTCGAATACTTGTAGCCCTGAGAATGGCTGCCCGACCAATGAGGCCCATTGGAAATCGACCCCAAACCTGTGCCTTTGCCAGTACCCGTGAAGGGCGAAAGCCTCTTATCCTGTTGCAGGACAAGAGGCGTTCGGTATTTGTTGTACGCCCGAGAGGATTCGAACCTCTGACCTTTGGTACCGGAAACCAACGCTCTATCCAGCTGAGCTACGGGCGCGGCGCGTCTCGAAGATAGCGCCGGCCCCGAGGCGGTCACAAGGCGCCCGGTGCCCAAGACCCCGTGAACCGACGCATCGAGAACCCCCGGAGCCTTCACACCGCCCAGACGTACCTGCGCCGCCGGTTTCCGTTCTTGTCGGCCGCATTCCTTCCCAGTCCCGTGGCCGTCCGCATCGCCTCCGTCGAGCCCGGGTCGCTCGCCGAGTCCCTCGGCGGGGCGGCCGGCGACCAGATCCTCGCCGTCAACGGCGAGGCAGTCGAGGACGAACTGGACCTGCGCTTCAAGACCGCCGAGGAGGTGCTCACGCTCAAGGTGCGCACCGCCGGCACGATCGCCGAGCAGACGGTCGAGAAGGAGCCCGACCAGCCGCTCGGGGTCGACCTCGAGGACTTCCGGATCAAGACCTGCGGCGACGACTGCGTGTTCTGCTTCGTCGACCAGAACCCGGTCGGCCTCCGCGACACGCTCTACTTCCGCGACGGCGACTTCCGGATGTCGTTCCTCTACGGCAACTACATCACGGTCACCAACCTCCGCGAGCGCGACCTGAACCGGATCGTCGAGCAGCGCCTGAGCCCGCTCTACGTCTCGGTCCACTGCACCGACGACGACGTGCGCGCGGCCATGATGGGCCACCGCACGCGCGACCGGCAGGGCGAGAAGCTGCGGTTCATGGCTGACCACGGCATCGAGCTGCACGCCCAGATCGTGCTCGTGCCGGGCTTCAACGACGCCGGCCGCCTCGTCGAGACGATCCTCGACCTCTACCGGATGCACGAGCAGATGACGTCGGTCAGCATCGTGCCGGTGGGCCTCACGCAGCACCGCCGCGAGCTGACCGACCTGCGGCCCGTGACGCGCCAGGAGGCGCGGCAGCTCGTCCGCCTCGTGGAGCGGTGGCAGGCCTTCTTCCACACGACCATCGGGCGCGGCTTCGTCTACCTCGGCGACGAGGTGTACCTCTTGGCCGACGTCGACTTCCCCGAGGAGGACGACTACGACGGCTACCCGCTGATGGAGAACGGGGTCGGCATGAGCCGCGACTTCCTGAACGAGCTCGAGTTCCAGGCCGAGGACTTCCCCGAGGCGCTGCCCGAGCCCCGGACGGTGACGCTCGTCTCGGGCACGCTCACGGCGCCACTCCTGCGCGACCGCGTGGCGCCGGTCCTGGAGCGCGTCGACGGCCTGACGATCGACGTGGTGGCGTGCGAGAACCTGCTCTTCGGCGAGCCGGTGACCGTGAGCGGGCTGCTCAACTTCAAGAGCTTCGCCGCCCGCCTGAAGCCGCTCGCCGAGACGGGCCGCCTCGGGGACCTGGTGCTGCTGCCGCCGGACAGCGTCAACTTCGAGGGGCTGTTCCTCGACAACCGGCCCGGCCAGATGACGCCGGCCGACCTGAGCACGGCGCTCGGCGGCGTGCCGGTCGAGGTGTTCGACGGGTCGTGGGAGGGGCTCTTCGACCGCCTCGGGGCGGAGGCCGTCGCGGCGTAGGGCGAGTGGGGCGAGTGGGGCCGGGGAAAAGTTCCGGGCAACCGAGTCGCGCACCGCCTCGGGGCGAGGGCCGAGAGAGCCGCTTCGCGGCGAGAGCACGGAGAGTGGAGGAATGGAGGAATGGAGGAATGGAGGAATGGAGGAATGGAGGAATGGAGGAATGGAGGAATGGAGGAATGGAGGAATGGAGGAATGGAGGAATGGAGGAATGGAGGGGGCGCGGCCGTGGAAAAGTTCCGGACAACCGGGTGTTGCACCGCCTCGGGGTTGGGGCAGCTTTGCCCACAGCCCACAGCCCACAGCCCACAGCCCACAGCCCACAGCCCACAGCCCACAGCCCACAGCCCACAGCCCACAGCCCACAGCCCACAGCCCACAGCCCACAGCCCAC
>JBCCQJ010000209.1:0-8189 GCA_039024395.1 Bacteroidota bacterium
CGCCGAACCCGCCGAACCCGCCGAACCCGCCGAACCCGCCGAACCCGCCGAACCCGCCGAACCCGCCGAACCCGCCGAACCCGCCGAACCCGCCGAACCCGCCGAACCCGCCCGACCCATGACGACCGCCTCTCCCGCCGACCTTGACCTCCGTCAGCACAACTTCTCCGCCGGTCCGGGCGCGCTCCCGACCGAGGTGATCGAGGAGGTGCGCGACGAGCTGCCCGCGTACCCCGGCCTCGGCGCCTCCATCATGGAGGTCAGCCACCGCTCGGCTGCCTATTCGGAGGTCCACGAGCGCGCCGGCGCGCGGATCAAGGCCCTCCTCGGGATGGGCGACGCCTGGCACGTCGTCTTCCTCGCCGGCGGCGCCTCGCTCCAGTTCCACCAGGTGGCGGTCAACTTCCTCCCCGAGGCGGGGTCGGCCGACTACCTCGACACCGGCGCGTGGAGCGCCAAGGCCATCACGGAGGCGCGGATCGTGGCCGAGGGGCGCTCCGGCTCGGTGAACGTCGCCTCCAGCAGCGCGCCCGACTACACGTTCATCCCCGGCCCGGATGCGCAGACGCTCGACCCCGAGGCGGCCTACGTCCACTTCACGAGCAACAACACGATCCACGGCACGCAGTACGCCTCGGAGCCTGAGGCCGCGGCGCCCCTCGTCTGCGACGCCTCGTCGGACTTCCTGAGCCGGCCCCTCGATGTCGACCGCTACGGCCTGATCTACGCCGGCGCCCAGAAGAACATCGGCCCGGCCGGCGTGACGGCGGTCCTCGTCCACGACGACTTCCTGCAGCGCCGCCTCCCCGGCTTGCCGACGATGCTCGACTACGGGACGCACACGGCCAAGCTCTTCCACACGCCGCCCACGTTCGCCGTCTACATCGTCGACAAGGTGATGGGCTGGATCGAGCGCCACGGCGGCCTCGCCGGGATGGTCGAGCGGAACCGCCAGAAGACCGACCTCCTCTACGGCGCCCTCGACGCGAGCGACTTCTACCGCCCGACGGCCCGGCCCGACAGCCGCTCGGCGATGAACGTCACGTTCCGCCTGCCGAGCGAGGACCTCGAGGCGCGCTTCGTCGCCGAGGCGGCCGCCGAGGGGCTCCTCAACCTGAAGGGCTACCGGACCGTCGGCGGCATCCGGGCGTCAACCTACAACGCCGTCGAGCCCGCCTCGGTGGAGGCCCTCGTCGACTTCATGCGCCGGTTCGAGGCCGCGCGGGGCTGAGAGGCTGTTTGGATTCGCGCTTTCGGGCTCCGAGCGGCTGCGACCCTGCTCGTTCGGCGTTGCCCTCCATCGCCGTAGCCGAGCTACGGCTGCTTCGGGCTCCTGGCCCGCCCGGGGTCTCGCGCGCTCTCGCCCGTCGAAACCAGAACCCGAACAGCCTCTGAGCGGGAGTTGAACCCTGCACGGCGCCCGTCGTACCGTGCCGCATCCCGCCCGCCCTTCCCCTGTGCCCCTCACTGTCGGAGTCCCCCGCGAAACCGCCCCTGGCGAGGCGCGCGTGGCCCTCGCGCCGGACGCGATCCGCCGGCTGCTCCGCGGCGACATCGAGGTGGTCGTCGAGCGAGGGGCGGGGGAGAGTGCCCACATCCCCGACGCCGCGTTCGAGGCCGTCGGCGCCCGCCTCGGGGACCGCGCCGACGCGCTGAGCGCGGGCCTCGTGGCGACCGTCCAGGGCCTCCCCGAGGCGGACCTCGGACAGCTTTCGCCGGGCGCGGTGGTGGCGGGGCTGCTCCGGCCCCTCGACGAACCCGAGACGATGCCGGCCT
Source organism: Bacteroidota bacterium (assembly GCA_039024395.1). Taxonomy (GTDB): domain Bacteria; phylum Bacteroidota; class Rhodothermia; order Rhodothermales; family Rubricoccaceae; genus Rubrivirga. The sequence continues at coordinate 1,777 of JBCCQJ010000209.1, forward strand.
ACGCCGAGGCGGGCGCGACGGCGATCGCGATGGAGCTGGTGCCGCGCACGACGCGCGCGCAGAAGATGGACGCCCTCTCGGCCATGAGCACCGTCGCTGGCTACCGCGCCGTGCTCCTCGCGGCGACGCACCTCCCCAAGTTCTTCCCGCTCCTCACGACCGCCGCCGGGACGGTTCGCCCCGCGAAGGTGCTCGTGCTGGGCGCCGGCGTGGCCGGGCTTCAGGCCCTTGCCACCGCCCGCCGCCTCGGGGCCGTGACCCGTGCCTACGACGTGCGCGCGGCGGCGCGCGAGCAGGTCGAGTCGGTCGGCGCGGCGTTCGTCGAGCTGGACCTCGAGGCGGCCGACGCCGAGGACGCCGGCGGCTACGCGACGGCCCTCGCCGACGACGACCAGGCCCGCCAGGTCGAGGCCCTCGCCGCGCACGTCGCCGAGGCGGACGTCGTCATCTCGACCGCCCTCATCCCCGGCCGCCCCGCGCCGACGCTCGTCACCGAGGCGGGCGTGGCCGGGATGCCGACCGGCAGCGTGATCGTCGACCTCGCGGCGCCCAACGGCGGCAACTGCGCCCTCACCGAGCCCGGCGAGACGGTCGTCCGGGAAGGCGTGACGATCCTCGGGCCCACCAACCCGGCCTCGGAGATGCCGCGCCACGCGAGCGAGATGTACGGGCGGACCGTCGCCGCGCTCGTCCAGGAGTTCGCCACCGAGGCGGGCACGTTCGGCCTCGACCTCGAGGACGAGATCCTCGCAGGAGCTGTCGTCACGCACGGCGGGTCCGTCGTTCACGAGCGCGTCCGCGCGCTGCTGCCTGGCGCGGAGGCGCCGTCGCCATGAGTCTGGCCTTCGTCGTCGTGTTCGTGCTCGCGTCGTTCGTCGGCGTCGAGGTCATCTCCAAGGTGCCGGCCACGCTGCACACGCCGCTGATGTCGGGCTCGAACGCCATCTCGGGCATCACCGTCGTGGGCGCGATCGTGGTCGCGGGGGCTGTCGACGCGCCGTTCGCCAAGTGGGTCGGTGTGGCGGCGCTCATCCTGGCCACGATCAACGTGGTCGGCGGCTTCCTGGTCACCGACCGCATGCTGGAGATGTTCAAGCCGCGCACGCCCGCCTCGGAGCCGAGCACCAACGGCCGAGACCCCGAGGCGGCATGACCGGCGCCCTCGTCACGCTCGCCTACCTCGTCGCGGCATCGCTGTTCATCCTGGGCCTCAAGCGGCTCTCGTCGCCGCGCACGGCGCGCGCGGGCAACCGGATGGCCGCCTCGGGGATGCTGATCGGCGTCGTGGCGGCACTGCTCAGCGAGCAGATCCTGAACCCGGTGGAGCTGATCGGCGGGCTGGCCGTGGGCGGGCTGATCGGCGTGGTGCTGGCGCGGCGGACGGCGCTGACCGACATGCCAGAGCTGGTGGCGGCCTTCAACGGGTTCGGCGGGGCCGCCTCGGCGCTGGTGGCCGGGGCCGAGGTCCTCCGCGAGGCGGCGCTCCCCGAGGCGGACCTCGACCCGATCGTGGCGCTCACGGTCGGCCTCTCGGTCCTGATCGGCGGCGTCACGCTCACCGGCTCGTTCCTCGCCGTCGCCAAGCTGCGCGGGTCGAACGCGAACGGCTTCCCTGGGCTCCGCCTCGTGTCGGTCGCCGTGGGGCTCGCGACGCTCGGCGCCCTGGGTCTCCTGGTCGCCTCCGCCAGCCCCGAGGCGGGGCTGCCGTGGCTCGGCGCCCTCGTGGCGTGCGCGCTCGTCCTCGGCGTGCTCCTCGTGCTGCCCATCGGCGGGGCCGACATGCCAGTCGTGGTCGCGCTCCTCAACTCCTACTCGGGGATGGCCGCCGCCGCGACGGGCTTCGTGCTCGGCAACTACGCGCTCGTGATCTCGGGCGCGCTCGTCGGCGCGAGCGGCCTCATCCTGACCCGGATCATGTGCGAGGCGATGAACCGCTCGCTCGCCAACGTCCTCCTCGGGGGCTTCGGCGCCGAGGCGGGCGCCGCCGCCTCGGGGGGCGGCGACGAGGACCGGACGGTTCGGTCGACCACGACCGACGACGCCGCTCTGATGATGGCCTATGCCGGCCGCGTGGTCGTCGTGCCAGGCTACGGGCTGGCGGTCGCGCAGGCGCAGCATGAGGTCCGCGAGCTGGCCGACCTGCTCCAGAAGGAGGGCGTCGAAGTGGCCTACGCCATCCACCCGGTCGCCGGTCGGATGCCGGGACACATGAACGTGCTCCTCGCCGAGGCGAGCGTGCCCTACGACCAGCTCATCGAGATGGACGAGATCAACCCCGAGATGCCGCAAGTCGATGTGGTGCTCGTGGTCGGGGCCAACGACGTCGTCAACCCGGGCGCGCGCGACGACGAGACGAGCCCGATCTACGGGATGCCGGTCATCAACGCCGACGAGGCGCAGCAGGTGATCGTGATGAAGCGGAGCATGAGCACCGGCTACGCGGGCATCCAGAACCCGCTCTTCTTCAACGACAACACCCAGATGCTCTTCGGCGACGCGAAGGTGTCGCTCAAGGGGATCGTGTCGGACCTGAAGGACCTCCAGGCCGCGTAGCTGTCCGCCCAGAAAGCCCCGCCCCGAGGCGTTCTCACATTCGGGGCGGCGTTTGGAGGCACGTTCCTGTGCCCACGCCTAGACGCCCAGGATTCAGACGGTTACCGTGCCTGGGGCGCTTGGAGGAGCGGGGCCGGGTGACGTAGGTTGAGCGTGCTCACACCCCGCCTTTGTGCCTCTCCTGATTGTCCTGGTCGCTTTGCTCGCCGCGGCCGTCGTCGCGTGGGTGATGCTGTGGCGCCGGCTCCGGGTGCAGCGCTACCACCTCGCGGTCGCCAAGCGCATTCTCGACCGGTTCCCCGTCGTCGAGGAGCCCGTCGGCGAGGATGCCGTGCCTCTCCAGTCGCCTCGGGGACAGGTCGCCGTCCGCTCCGACGGCATCCACCTCCACCTCGACGGCCCCGAGGCGGGGCAGCGGTGGGTCCCGTGGAGCGACATCAACCACGTGCTTCCGACCGGCCAGGGGGTCCGCGTCCACATCAACGGCGTCGGCGACCTGCGGGTGCCCAGCTCGGCGGGGCGCCAGATCTGGTCGGCCATCCACGAGGCCCGCGAGGCGCGGCGCATCGGCGCGTAGAGCGCCCTTCGGGCGGGGGAAGGAATGGGGGGAAGGGGAGGCGCGCTCCGCGCGCGAGGGAATGGAGGGAGGGCCGCCTTCGTGACCTCGGAGCATGAGGGAATCTCCATGCCTGGCTGCCGGCGACAGCTTGACTGTCGGCTACCCCTTCCCTCCACTCGTCCCATTCCCCCCATTCCATCGAGTGGGATAAGGGGGAGGGTGGAGACGACGGGTGGAGACCGCAGCCAGCGACCTCGCCGGCACGACCCCCTGCGGAACGGCACCGAGGCGGTGCGCGTGTAGGGCGGCCGGGGGGCGAGCGGTGCCAGAGGGCTGGCACGGCTCCGTCGTAGCTTCGGCGCCCCGCTCTGCTCGGACCACCCCGCACGCCATGACCCGCCTCGTCGTCGTCGAGTCGCCCACGAAGGCCCGCACGATCCGCAAGTTCCTCCCGCCCGGCTACCGCGTCGAGGCCTCGATGGGGCACGTCCGCGACCTGCCGTCGTCGGCCTCCGAGATCCCCGCCGCGGTGAAGAAGGAGAAGTGGGCGCGCCTGGGCGTCAACGTCGAGGACGGCTTCACGCCGCTCTACGTCGTCCCGTCGGACAAGAAGAAGGTCGTCAAGCAGCTCAAGGACGCCCTCGCCGACGCCGACGAGCTGTACCTGGCGACGGACGAAGACCGCGAGGGCGAGTCGATCGGGTGGCACCTCCTGGAGGTGCTCAAGCCCAAGGTGCCGGTCCGCCGGATGGTGTTCCACGAGATCACCAAGGACGCCATCCTGCGCGCCCTCGACGACACCCGCGAGCTCGACACCCGCCTCGTCGACGCCCAGGAGGCGCGCCGCGTGCTCGACCGCCTCGTGGGCTACTCGGTGTCGCCGGTGCTGTGGAAGAAGATCGCGCCCAAGCTCTCGGCCGGGCGCGTGCAGTCGGTGGCGGTCCGCGTGCTCGTCGAGCGCGAGTGGGAGCGGCTCGACTTCATCTCGGCGAGCTACTGGGACCTCAAGGCGCAGCTCGCCCAGGACGGCGTCGGCTTCGACGCCACGATGACCCACCTCGGGGAGCGGCGCCTCGCGACGGGCAAGGACTTCGACGAGACGACCGGCACGCTCAAGGACAAGAGCGACGCCCTCGTGATGGGAGAGGAGCAGGCGACGGCGCTCGCCGAGCGCCTCCAGGCCGCCCCGTGGCGCGTCGCCGAGGTGGTGCAAAAGAAGGCCCGCCGCACGCCGTCGGCGCCGTTCATCACGTCGACGCTCCAGCAGGAGGCCAACCGGAAGCTCGGCATGAGCGCCCGGCGGACCATGCAGACCGCCCAGAAGCTCTACGAGCAGGGCCACATCACCTACATGCGGACCGACTCGCCCATCCTCTCGGCCGAGGCCATCGAGGCGGCACGCGGGGCCGTCGAGGCCCGCTACGGGACCGAGTACCTCTCGCCGTCGCCGCGGCAGTTCTCGGGCAAGGTCCGCAACGCGCAGGAGGCCCACGAGGCGATCCGCCCGGCCGGCACCCAGATGCGCACCCAGAAGGAGATCGGTCTCTCGGGCGACGAGGCCAAGCTCTACGACCTCATCTGGAAGCGGACCGTCGCCTCCCAGATGGCCGACGCCCGGCTCCTCCGCACGCGCGCCCGCATCGTGGCCGCCGAGGGCACCGACGACGAGAGCACGTTCCGCGCGAGCGGCCAGGTGGTCGAGTTCGCCGGCTTCTTCCGGGCCTACGTCGAGGGCAAGGACGACCCCAGCGCGGCCCTCGACGACCGCGACAACCCGCTGCCGCCGCTCGCCCAGGACGACCGGCCCGCGTGCCGCGCCACCGAGGCGGTCGGCCACGAGACCAAGCCGCCGGCCCGCTACACCGACGCCTCGCTCGTGCAGGCGCTCGAGAAAGCCGGCGTCGGCCGCCCCTCGACCTACGCCTCGATCCTCGACACGATCGTCCGCCGCGGCTACGTCAACCGCCAGGGCAACCAGCTCGTGCCGACGTTCACCGGCATGGCGACCACCAACCTGCTGGAGAAGAATTTCGACCGCCTGGTCGACACCCAGTTCACGGCCAAGATGGAGGAGGAGCTGGACGAGATCGCCGCCGGCGAGGAGGCCCGCGCGCCCTACCTGGAGCGGTTCTTTAACGGCCCGAAGGGCCTCGAGAAGCAGGTCGAGACGGGCGTCGAGACCATCGACCCGCGCGAGATCTCGACCATGCGCCACGCCAAGTGGGGCGACTACGAGGTCCGCGTCGGCCGCTACGGCCCGTACGTGGCCGCGACCGACGGCCAGACCGCCTCGCTGCCCCCCGAGGCGGCGCCGGCCGACGTCACCGAGGAGACGCTCGCCGGCCTCATCGAGGCCAACGACGACGAGCGCCCGCTCGGCATCCACCCCGAGGCGGACATGCCGGTGCTGCTCAAGCAAGGCCCCTACGGGCCGTACGTCCAGCTCGGCGACGAGGAGGAGTCGAAGCCCAAGCGGACATCGCTCCCCAAGGGCACCGAGCCCGCCGACGTCGACCTCGCGCTCGCGGTCAAGCTGCTCGGCCTGCCGCGGACGCTCGGGCTCCACCCCGACACCGGCAACCCGATCAAGGCCAACATCGGCCGCTACGGGCCCTACGTGCAGCACGAGCGGACCTTCGCCAGCCTCACGCCCGACGACGACGTGCTGGAGGTCGAGCTGGACCGCGCTCTGGAGCTGATCGCCAAGAAGGCGCAGAAGAACGCGCCGCTCAAGACGCTTGGCACCCACCCTGCCTCGGGGAAGCCAATCGACGTGTTCGAGGGCCGCTACGGGCCGTACGTCAAGCACGAGAAGACGAACGCGACGATTCCCAAGGGCATCGACAAGGACGCGATCACGCTCGTGCAGGCCGTCGAGCTGGTCGACGCCAAGGCGGCCAAGGGCGGTTCGAAGCGCAAGGGCGGCCGCCGCAAGAAGGCGTCGTAGCCAGACCGCCTCGGGGCCGACCGCCCCGGTGTCAACAAGTCTCCTCCCGCCAGCGGGGGGAGGCCGGGTGGGGGGCGACGAATCGACCGCCTCGGTGTCGGTCGACCCCGGTCTTCGAGGCGGCCCAGATCCAGACAGATCTCGGCCCCAAGGAGGTGCTCGGCTGGTTCGCCCCCCCGCACGCACGGACGTGCGTGCGCCCCCTCCCGCTGGTGTACAGACCAGGGACATGGTAGACAGGTGTACGAGGACATGGCAGACACTTCCGGCGAGCCCTCTCGCTGCTGTCTCCCATGCCTTGGACCACCGCGACCGCCGTGTCCCTTCGACGTGAGTTCGTCCTGCTCGCCTCCC
>JBCCQJ010000210.1:0-8157 GCA_039024395.1 Bacteroidota bacterium
CAGCGACCCGATCTCGGCGCCGCGGCGGTGGGCGTCCGCCTCGGTGTCGGGGACGAGCACCTCGAGGCCGACGGGCTCTTCGACGAAGATCTTCACGACGTCCATGCCCGAAGAATCGCCGTCGGCTGTGCTGCGTTCCACGCCCGCTCTGCCTCTCCCTGCATGAAGTCCGTCCAGTCTGCTCTGGTGTGGGCCGCGATCGCCGGCCTCGTCCTGTTCGCCCTCCCGGTGATGCTCACGATCCGGGCCTTCGACCGCACGCCGGCGCGCGTCCGCACCGGCCGCGCGTTCCGCGAGATGGGGAGTTGGATCCCACGCGTCAACCCGTTCTGGAGCGTCGAGGTGGGCGGCGTGGCCCCGGCGACGCTCTCGCACCCGTTCGTCGTCGTGAGCAACCACCAGTCGCTGGGCGACATCCCGGTCGTGTCGCTCTTGCCGTGGGAGATGAAGTGGGTCGGCAAGAAGTCGCTGTTCGAGATCCCGGTCCTGGGCTGGCTGATGAAGCTGGCCGAGGACATCCCGGTCGACCGAACGGACCCGCAGAGCCGGGCGACCGTCCTCACGCGCGCGCGACGCGTGCTCGAGAAGGGCTGCTCGGTGATGTTCTTCGCCGAGGGGACGCGCTCGCGGGACGGACGCCTCAAGAGGTTCCACGACGGCGCGTTCCGGCTCGCCATCGACGCCGGCGTGCCGGTCCTCCCGGTGGCCGTCGACGGCACGCTCCACGCAATCCCCAAGCACGGCTGGCGGTTCGGCCGCGCCGACGTCCGGCTCGACGTGCTCCCGCCGGTGCCCACCGACGGCCTCACCGAGGCGGACGTGCCGGACCTCCGCGACCGCGTGCGGACGATGATCGCCGAGCACCTCGCCACCTGGCGCGGCGTGGCGACTGACGCCGTGGACGCCCTCGTCTCCAGCCCGCCTCTTCCCGAGGAAGACGAGGCCCGCCTCGGGGACGCACTCGAAAACGGGGCGAAGAGCACCCCCGACCCCGTCGCCCCGCCCCGAGGCGGTTGATCTGCCCTCGGGCGGCTCTGTAGATTGGATGCTCCGCAGGCAACTGCGGACGTTTGCCCGATAGCTCAATTGGCAGAGCGCCAGTTTCTGGATCTGGAGGTTCTAGGTTCGATTCCTAGTCGGGCAGCCCGACGACGGCCCTGAGGCACCCGCCTCGGGGCCGTTTTTCGTTTCCGGCCGCGCGAGCCCCGCCTGCACCGACCGCCCCCGAGGCGGCCTGCCCCCCGAGGCGGTCAGCCCTGGCAGGCGCAGCCGGGCGGCGAGCGGCACTCGCGGTTGCGGGCGATGCAGGTGTTGCCGCACGGCTTCCCGCGAACGCACACCCGGCAGCATGGCATCGCCACGGAGTCTGCGATGACCACCGGCTCGGCCGGCTCCGGGTCGACGGGCCGCGCGGTGGGAGGCGCCGCCTCGGCGGCCTGGGCTGGGGGCGCCGGCGCGAGTTGCCGGGCCTGCTCCTCGATCAGGCGCCGCTCGTAGGCGTCGCGGCGGGCGACGTACTCCCCGAGGCGGGGCGAGTCGGGGAAGCGGCGGGCCAGGTCGGTGTAGGCCAGCCAGTTCTCGCGCACCGCCGAGGCGGGGAGCCGGCGCACCTGGTCGAGCAGGGCGCGCTCCTCGGCCTCGCGCGCGACGTCCCGCAGGGAATCCGCCCATGGCGCGGCGTAGGACGCCTGCGCGAGGGCACGCGCCCGGTCGGCCGCCTCGGGGTAGCGCGCGTCGCCGACGAGGGCGAGGAGCGTGCGGAAGGTGCTGTCGCGCGCGGCCTCTCCGCCCGGCCACGCGGCGTCCGGGGTCTCGGGCTCCTCCTCGACGGCGCCAGCGAGCGGGACCGGCGCGGGCTCGTCGTCGGGACTGAACGGACCGGTGAGGAGCGCCGCCCCCGCCACGCAGAGGAGGCCGAAGATGACGCTGCCCCCGACGGCCGACGGTCTCCCGGGCCGGGCGGGGAGCCTCTGCTCCGGCCGGAGGATGCCGTACAGCACCACGAGGACGCCCGCGATGAGAAGGAAAACACTCATAGGCGCCGCGTGCGGCACCCGGTGAGAGCGTGCCCGCCCCGAGATGTTCCGCCTCGGAGCTGTGCTTGTTTGACCCCAGGGTGCCCTTCCAACCCGTCGTCTCCCCTCGTCCCCTTACCCCGCTCGATGAAACGAGGTGGGAGGTGGCGGCGCCTCGGGGCCGCCGCGAGGCCATTCGGCGAGATCCTCTCCTCGCCAGGCCGGGCCGCAGTGTTGTTTGCCGGCCCCTCGAGTAGCGCCTCGCCGCCGTCCCGTTCAGAAACTGCCCCGGGGCGGTGGATCTGGAGTCGTCACCGCCCGTAGTCTGCCCCTCCCCGGTCTCTGCTCTCCCGTATGACCTCGCACCGCGCCTTCCGCATCGCCTTCTGGCTGTTCGCCGGCTCGATCGCCTTCAGCCTCGCCGGGGCCGCGCTCCTCAACTTCGCGCCCGGGCCGGCCGGCGTCGCGCTCGACCAGATTGCCGTCTGGACGGGTCTCTCGCTCGACGACCTGATCAAGCTGCCGACGTGGGTGAACATGGCCATGCTGGCCGTGCTCGCGTTCACGCTCTACCTCGACGAGCTGGGCTGGGGCAAGTCGATCGCCTTCCTACTCGTCGGGTCGGTGATCGGCGGGGTGGCCGAGCTGGTCGGCACGACGACCGGCTTCCCGTTCGGGCCGTACGAGTACGGCCCGTACCTGGGCGCCAAGATCGCCGGGCACGTGCCGTGGCTGATCCCGCCGTCGTGGTACGCCATCGCGATCGTGTCGCTCGACCTGAGCCGCCGCCTCGGGTGGGGGCGCTGGGGCCGCATCGGCGGCGTGGCGCTGTTCATGGTGCTGTGGGACGTGGCCCTCGACCCGGCCATGAGCTACGCGTTCCCGTTCTGGACGTACGGCGTGGACGGCGTCTTCTTCGGGATGCCGCTGGTCAACTGGGCCGGCTGGGCGCTGACGTCGCTCGTGATCGGACTCGCGTTCGAGATGATGGGCGGTCTCAAGGCCGCGCCCGACCTGTTCGTCGAGCGGTGGGCGCCGCGGTTCTACGTGCTCAACTCGGCGTTCTCGATCGCCATCTGCTTCGCCTACCGGGCGCCGCTGGCCGGGCTGGCCGGGCTCGTGGCCATTCTGATCGTCGTGGGCCTGCTGATGCGGGCCAAGGGGCGGACGCCCGCCGCGACCGCCTCGCAGCCCGCCCTCGCGTGACCGCCTCGCCGCTCCGCCTCGGGGTACGGCGCTTCGCCGAGCCCGACCGACCGCCGCCCGACGCCGGGCGACGCGCCGAGGACCGCTACCTCCGAAAGGCGTTCCGCCACCACAGCCGGACGTTCTCGCTCGCCACGCGCTTCCTCCCGCGCCCCGAGCGGCTGCCGGTGGCCGTCCTCTACCTCTACTGCCGCACCGTCGACACGCTGGCCGACGAGCGGGCCTACGAGATCGGCACCGAGCGCGCCCTGGCCGAGGTCGACGCCCTCGACCGCGACCTCGACGCGACGCTCGGCGGGCGCCCGCCCCGAGGCGGTCCGCACGCGCTTCTCTGGCGCCGCCTCGGGGAGGTGCACCAGACGTACGGGCTGCAGGCGTGGCCGCTGCGCCAGCTCCTCGACGGCGCCCGGTGGGACCTCCACGAGCGGCCCGTCGAGACGCGCGCCGACCTCCTCGCCTACTCCGACCTCGTGGCCGGCAGCGTGGGCGCGGCGATGCTGCCGTTCCTCGTCCGCGACCGGGCCGACCTCGACCGCCTCGACGCGCCGGCGCGGGCACTCGGCAACGCGATGCAGATCACCAACATCCTGCGCGACGTGGGCGAGGACGCGCGCGACCTCGGGCGGACCTACCTCCCCCAGGCCGACCTCTCCGAGGCGGGCCTCGGCATCGATTGTCTTCAGCGCGCCGAGGCGGTCCCCACCGGCTACCCCGCCCTGATCGAGCGGCTCATGGCCGACGCTGAGGCGCTCTACACCGAGGCGGACGCCCAGATCGACGGGCTCCGCCCCGCCGCCCAGGCCGGCATCCGGGCCGCGGCGCGGATGTACCGCGAGATCCTGAACGGCGTGCGCGCGAACGGCTACGACAACCTGACGCAGCGGGCCGTGGTGCCGCTCCGCCGCAAGCTCCGCCTCGTGGCGTGGGACGACTACGCGCGCCGCCGCGACCGCCTCGGGGCGCGCCGGGCGACCGCGTGAGCGATCTCCACCCGGACGAGACGCTGGCGCAGGGCCTCGTCCGCCGATTCGCCGAGCGGACGATCCGGAAGGACCTGGAGGCGGGCCTCCGCCGCGCGGTGTGGGTGGGCGAGCCGTCGCCGGAGGCGTTGCCGGGCGACCGGCCGCTGGTGCTCTACGCCAACCACCACTACTACCCCGACAGCTACCTGCTGTGGCACCTTATCACGCAGGTGCTCCGCCGCCCGATGCTGGTGTGGATGGAGGCGTGGGACCAGGCGCCGCTGTTCGGCCCCGTCGGCGCCCTCCCCTTCCCCGAGGCGGACCCGCGCGAGCGGATGCGGACGATCCGCGAGACGGGCCGCCGGATGGAGCGCGACACGCGGACGGCGCTCTACCTCTACCCCGAGGGCGCGATGCGCGTGCCGGAGGACGGCCTGGGCGACTTCCGCGCCGACCTCGGCCGCCTCGCGCGCGTCCTCCCCGAGGCGGTGGCCTGGGTGCCCGTCGGCGTGCGGCTCGTGTGGTGGGGCGAGAGCCGGCCGACGGCGCTCCTCGGGGCCGGCGCCGCGCACGACGCGCCGGACGGGGCGGAGCGCGACCGCCTCGGGGCCGTCCTCGACCGCCTCGAAGCCGCGCGCCCCGAGGCGGGGCACCAGGTGCTGCTGGAGGGCACGGCGGGGGCCGACGAGCGGTGGGACCTCTCGCGCACGGCGCCGTTCTTCAAGCGGCTGACGTTCGGAGGGTGACCGCCTCGGGGCGGGCGCGAATTCGCACCGCCGCCCTTGGTCCGGGATGTACGGAGGCGACACCCTCGGAGGTCGCCGTGTGCCTTGAGGCGCATTGTCCTGGTTCGTAGCCTCGCCCGGAGTGCGTTGTGTCCCCGAGGCGGACTGGAAAGCGGCCCGGCGATGCCCAGTCCCGAGTTCTGCCACCTTGTTACACATGGTCCCACTCCTCGCCATCGTTCTCTCCGTCCCCCTCGCGCTGATCAGCGCCTTGCACTTCTACTGGGCGTTCGGCGGACACCTGGGGGCAAGCGCCGTGATCCCCACCAAACCGGAGCCCTCAGGCCCCCTGGAGAGAGCCCACGTCTTCAGTCCGGGGCCTGTCGCCACGGCAGGGGTTGCCACCCTTCTCGTTGTCGCTGCGCTGATTCCCCTCGCAGTGTCAGGACTGATTTCAGTCCCCGTACCCAGCACTCTCGTCCGCCTCGGGATCTGGACGCTTGCCGTCGTCTTCCTTCTTCGAGCGATCGGGGACTTTCGCTACGTTGGACTCACGAAGCGGGTTCGCGGAACGCCGTTCGCCAAAGCCGACACCCGACTGTACACACCGCTGTGTTTCGGCTTGTCGGCCGTTGCGTTCGTCCTTGCGGTCGGGTCAGCGTAAACGGCCATGTCGTCACCCGGCCGCGACTGCTGCACCCAAGGAGATTCCGGAGGCCCTTCTCTGAGGTGTAGCGGTTCTCCTGTGCACCGGCCATTGCACGCCGAGTCGCCCTGTCCAGAGAAGGGGCAGGGGCTGAACAGCGCGCCGCCGCTCTGGTCCTGGTGCGTCCTGACGCCTCTCCGAGGCGGTGTCGCGACACCGAGGCGGTGTCTTCCACAAGGCGGACACGTTCTTCGGCGGCAAGCCACAGCCCATTCTGCGGCGCCGGGATCACAGGCTGACCGCACATCGGTCATCCAAGAGCGGCACGTCCGACGCACGTCTGCAACATCTCGTGGCGACGTTGAGCGCCCTCCAGCCCAGCGCCCGATGCCCCTCGTCTCTCCCCTCTCCACGCGCATCCTGATTGCGACCCTCAGCCTGCTTGTCGGAGGGGGCTGCAGCATGAGCCAGTCCGACCCGCCCGAGGACGACGGCGCCGCCGACATCACCGACGCCCGGCTCACCGCACGCAGCGCGAACTGCGCCGACTACGCTGACGCCTACACCGCCTCGGTAACCGACGTCCAGCGGAGCGTCGAGTTCGACGCCGACTTCGTGGTGGTCTCCGGCAATGGCTCGTGCACGTTCAGCTCGAACGCCATCCCCAATCACGACTTCAACGCGACCGGGCGCTTCGCGACACCGGTCAGCGCACAGGCTCAGACGTACTTCGTCCCGGCCAACCCGACGCCGGCCGCCGCGGCGACGGCCCTCAGCCTGCAGTACGACAACGCCGTCTTCCTCAACGGCGTCAAACTGGACCTTCTCGCCGCGGGCTGCTTCGGCGTCGGCGATGGACGCACCGGGTGCAACGACCTCGACGCGCCCTATCGGTACGACCCCATGGGTCCGGGGAGCCTCTTTGGAACCGACGAGCACAACGCGCACACGCAACCCGACGGGACGTACCACTACCACGGAAACCCGAAGGCGCTCTTCGAGGAGGCGAATCCCACGGCCCCCTCCCCCGTCATCGGGTTTGCGGCCGACGGCTTTCCCATCTTCGGGAGCTACATCTCGGACGAGGGCACGATCCGGGCGGCGACGTCCAGCTACCGGCTGAAGTCGGGCACACGGCCCGGCGGGCCAGGCGGGGCGTATGACGGCACGTTCATCGACGACTGGGAGTACGTCGACGGCTCCGGCGACCTCGACGCCTGCAACGGGATGACCGTCGATGGGGTCTACGGGTACTACGTCACCGCGAGCTACCCGCACGTGCTGGGGTGCTTCACCGGCACGCCCGACGCCTCGTTTCAGAAGTCGGGGGCAGGGCGCTAGGCCGGAGACGAGACCCAGCCCCCGTCCGCCTCTCCGCTCTCTTGACCCGGAGCGCTCGGCTCAGACGCAGACGCACAACCACAGCGGGGACCCTCTCCTCCTTCCGCGACCATGCCACCCAGAGCTTGAACGCCTCGGGGCTATGCCGGCCGGTCTCGAAGCCGCGCGCCCCGAGGCGGGGCACCGCGTGCTGCTGGAAGGCACGGCGGGGGCCGACGAGCGGTGGGACCTCTCGCGCACGGCGCCGTTCTTCAAGCGGCTGACATTTGGGGGCGGGCGTTGAATGGCGCGCCGCCGCTTTCGCACGGATGGCCCGAGGCGGGCACGGCGCCGATGTTGTTGTCTCCCACAGCCCCCGAGGCGGTGACCCACTGGCTCACGCGAGGGCGTTATGCGGACGGCGTCGCGTTTGTACACTGAACGGCGTCCGTTCAATCACGGGTTCTACAGCCTTCCGCCGTTGCGTTTCTTTTTCCTCCTCCTCGTCCTGGTGGCTGCACCCGCCTCCCAAGCCCAAAGCGACGAGGCGGAGCGAGTCGCTGTCGCCTACCTCGCAGCACTGGCGGATTCAGCTTACGCGGAAGCCGCTGCGCTCGTAGATCCCGAGACCATCTCGTTCGTCGCTACTCGGCTACGGGGCGAGCCGGTGGCTGACGAGAGCGAGGAGATGGCGTTGTTCCGGCAACTCTCACGTCGTGGTCTGGATGACATGTTTGAGCGGCGAACGGGCATCGCGTTGTCGGACGCGGTCGAGTCGATGGACCCACTTGCGTTCCACGCCTTGCTGCTGGAACATGGCTTCGCCGGTCAAGAGTCGTGGACGGCCCTGCGCGTCGGCGCTCACCCTGTCGATTCCGTCCGTGACGGGGAGTTCGTCCACGTCCTGTTCCGGTACGAGGGGAGCCCCGTCCCAGGACAGGCCCCCGGACTGTTTGCGCTGAGCACGCGCGAGATCGACGGGCGTTGGCACGTCGTTCCGGTCGCTGAGTCCCACGAGCGTATCGGGATTTGAGCTTGTAGATCGGGCTGTAGAACCCGCGCTTGCAGGCCGACCGCCCCGGTGAGCGTTCTCGCCCCCCGAGGCGGTGCCGTATCCTCCGCCACGCCGACCGGCCCCGCCTCGGGGCGGCGGCTGAATCGCCATCTGTTAGGAGATCCCGGTGGTCTCTCCTAACGGATCGGCCACTCCTGCCAGATGCGAACCCTTGCCATCCTTTTCGCGCTCAGCCCTGCCCTCGCGCTGGCGCAGACGTCGTCCGAAG
>JBCCQJ010000211.1:0-8140 GCA_039024395.1 Bacteroidota bacterium
ATCGGCTCGCACGGCCCAGATTCCGCCCTCGCCGCGTCGCACTCGTCGTCCGGGGCTCCGGCCCCGACCTCCTCGCGCTTCTTGCGAGGCCGAAATCATGACCTCGTGCGAGCCTGACCTCGCGAATGTCCACACGCCCTAGTGCCCCGACCAACAGACTCTGTCATCCTGAACGCAGTGAAAGATCTCAACGCCGTCGGCAGAAGCTGTCGCCGCCGGTTGCGGCAGCCGACACGCCCCGTTGAGATCCTTCGTTGCGGGGCTCCTCAGGATGACAACGTGGATTGGCCGCAGTCCTAGGGCGTCGTGGCTCACGTCCTCTGCATCACCTCGGGGCTGACAGGCATCCTGAACGCGAGCGTCGAGCTGGTGCGCCGCCTCGAGGCCGCCGGCCACCGGGTGACGTGCCTCTCGCCGTCGCCGGTGCGGGAGGCGGTCGAGGGGCAGGGTCTCCGCTTCGAGGCGCTGCCGGCGTTCGTGCGCGACCCGGTGCCGAAGCCGCCACCTCGGGGTGGACGGCTGCGCCGCGTCGTGGCCCGGTACACCTCGCGCCGAGCGCGCATCGCGGCGGGCGCCGAGGTCCTCCAGATCGATGCCTCGGCGCGCATCCTGTCTGGCCTCGGGGCGGACCTCGCGATCATCGACATCGAGTCGCACGAGAGCGTCCTCGCGGCGCACCAGATCGGGCTGCCGACTCTCCTGCTCAGCCAGTTCTTCTCGCTCTGGCCGGGCACGGGGCAGCCGCCGCTGTCGAGCCCGTCGGTGCCGGGCGAGGTCGGCCCCGAGGCGGTCGAGGCCGAGTGGGCAGAGGCTATCGGCCGGCGCCAAGCTGCCCATCGTCGCCTGCGCCGCCAGGGCCTCGCCGACCGCAGCGACGCCCTCCTGCACCACGCCCGGCAGGTCGGGTTTCCGACGCGGGAATGGGCGCGCGGCGCGTTCCCGCCGCCGTTCGTCTACCGGACGCTCCCCGTCCTCGCCATGACGCTGGAGGCGCTGGAGTTTCCGCAGCGCCGCCGGCCCGGCCTCCACTACGTCGGCCCGATGGTGGCACCCAACCGACGCGACGTGCGGGCGACGGCCGACACCGAGGCGGAGGCCGACGCTGCCATCGCGCGGGCGCGTGCGGCGGACGCCTGGCTCGTCTACGCCCCAGCCAGCTCGATGGACGCAGGCGACGGGGCACTCCTGCAAACGCTCGTGAACGTGGTCGCTCACAGGACCGACTGGCACCTCGTGGCCGGACGGGGCGGCCACACCGAGGCGGCGCTCGGCGCGCTGCCGGCAAACGTGACGGTGTTCGACTACGCCCCGCAGCTCCGCCTCCTCGAAGCCGCCGACGCGGCGGTCGTCCACGGCGGCATCAACACGCTCCACGAGTGCCTCCACGCCGAGGTGCCGATGCTGGCCGTCTCCGGCGGCCGCCACGACCAGAACGGCTGCGTGGCGCGCCTGGCCCACCACGGCCTCGGGCTCCGCGGCGACCCGGACCGCCTCGGGGCGGCCGAGCTGGAGCACGACCTGGAGCGCGTCCTCAC
Source organism: Bacteroidota bacterium (assembly GCA_039024395.1). Lineage (GTDB taxonomy): Bacteria > Bacteroidota > Rhodothermia > Rhodothermales > Rubricoccaceae > Rubrivirga. The sequence goes on from JBCCQJ010000211.1 coordinate 1,536, forward strand.
CGAGGCGAGCTTCCGGGACGCGCTCGCGCGCTTTCAGCGCCTCGCCGACCGGCACCGCGAGGCGAACACCGTCGCGGAGGTCGTCGCCGCCCACCTCCCCGGATGATGCGTCCCCTCGCCCGCGCTCTCAACCGCCTCCTCCGGCCGCTCGGTCTCGCCGTCCGCCGGCTACCGCCTCGGGGGCGCGCTGCCGCTGGCCCTGCGGTGGACCCCGAGGAGGTGGCCACGCTGGAGGACGAACTGAACCGATTTGCGGCCTCCCGCCCGCCGGGCGCCGGTCTCTCGGACGCCGGGGCGCTGCGCGCCTACCTCACCGACACCCGGATCGCCTTCTTCCACGAGGCGGTGGACGCCGCCGAAGCGCTCGGCGTGGGGTGGGACGAGGCGCGCGTGGTCGACGCCGGCAGCGGGACGGGCGTCCTGCTGTGGATGCTGGAGCGGACCCGCACGCCGGCCGCCCTCGCCGGCTTCGACTCGTTCGCGGAGGTGAACGGGCTCGCGCGGCAGCTCTGCCCGCGCGCGACGATCACCGACGGCTCGCTGTTCGAGGCGACCGGCACCGTCGACGTCGTCGTCTGCACCGAGGTGTTGGAGCACCTCGTCGACCCCGAGGCGGCGATCCGCCACCTGGCTGGCCTGCTCGCGCCTGGCGGTGCGCTCGTGCTGACCGTCCCGGACGGCCGCGAGGACCGGCACCCGGCGGTCGAGCGCCGCGAGGACGGGACGGGCTACTGGGGCCACATCCACTTCTGGAGCCCCGAGAGCTGGCCGCTCTTCCTGCGCGCGGCGCTGGGCGAGGGCGCAGAGATCAAGGCCGTCCTTTTGGAGGCCGGCAAGAACCTCGGCGTCGTGTGGCCGGACGGGACGCCCGCCTCGGTGGGCGGTCAGGGACTCGAACCCCGGACCCTCGGAATGTAAATCCGATGCTCTAACCATCTGAGCTAACCGCCCGCGCCGCCTCGGGGCCGGAGAACACCGGCACGCCCCGAAGCGGAAACAGAAGAGGCCGGCGCGGACGGACCGGCCGGCCTCGGAGCGGGAAACGGGACTCGAACCCGCGACCCTCAGCTTGGGAAGCTGATGCTCTACCAACTGAGCTATTCCCGCAGACGCTCGCGCGAGGGCACAGCCGAGACGGAGCGGACGACGAAGGTACGGGACCGCCCTGCGCCCCGTCAACACGGGCGCGGCCTCCGCCCCGCCTCGGGGGCGGAAGTCAACGTGCCTTCATGGCGACCGGGGGGCGGCTCTGTATCTTCGAGTCTCACGCCGTCCGCGCGTCCCGCCCCGAGGCGGCCCTGCGCTGGCGGCGCTTCTGTCTCCGCCTCCTGTCGGGGCTCGCCCCCGCCGACCGATGAAGCGCACCTACCAGCCCAGCCGCCGCAAGCGCGCCAACAAGCACGGGTTCCGCTCGCGCATGGCCACCAAGAACGGCCGCAACGTCCTCGCCCGCCGCCGCGCCAAGGGCCGCCACGACCTCACGGTCAGCGACACCAAGTCGGGCAAGTAGCCCCCGAGGCGGCCCTGTGCGGACCCACGCGTTCCCGCGCTCGCGCCGCCTCAAGCGCCGCCGGCTCCTCCGGCCGCTCTTCGACCGCGGCCGCGACGACGTCGGGCGCGTGCGCGCCGGCACGGTGCAGGTCCTCTACCGGGCCGTCCCCCGCGCGGCGACCGGCCTCGACGTTGGCCTCCAGGTCGGGTTCGCGCCGGGGCGTCGGAGCACGAACGTCGTCCGCACCCGGATCCGCCGGCACCTGCGCGAGACGTTCCGCCAGCACCAGGCGCCCCTCGTGGCCCGCGTCGCCGACCGCCCGGACTGCCTGACGCTGATGGTCCTGTTCAGGGGCCGCGAGGACACCGCCTCGGCCGACATCCGGCGCGACCTGCCCCGCGCGCTCGCCCGCCTCGGAGACCGCGAGATCCCGCCCCCGGCGGCGCCCCCCGAGGCGGCCCGCAACGACGACCCGGCCGCCCCGTAGGCCACCCCCCACCCCCGCACCGCACGTGGAACCCCAGGGCCTCGACCGCACCGCCCTCCTCGGCATCCTCCTCATGTCCCTCCTGCTGGGGGTGTGGATGATCCAGACGGCGCCGACCGAAGAGCAGATCGCGGCGCAGCGGGCCGCCGCCGACTCGCTCGCCGCCGTCGAGCAGGCCCGCGAGGACGCCCTCGCGCAGGTCGAGGTCGAGGCCGAGGACGACGATGCCCTGGCGGTGCCGTCCGACTCGGCGTTTGCCGGCGCCGTCGGCGGCCCGGCGCGCGAGGTGGTCGTCGTCACCGACCGCGTGATCGCGACGTTCTCGACGCGGGGCGGCACGCCGGTCAGCTACCGGCTCCGCAACTACGACCTCGGCGAGACGAGCCAGCGCGTCGAGCTGGTGTCGACCGAGGCGGGCGCCCTCGCGCTGGGCGTGCTGCCGCAGCGCGGCCAGTACCTCGACACGCGGGCGCTCACGTTCCGCCCGGTCGTCGACGGCGCGCCGTTCGCGGGCGACACGCTCCGCCTCGATGCCGGCGGCGAGCTCCGGTTCGAGGCGCCCATCGGCGACGGCGCCCTGCGGTTCGTCTACGGCTTCGAGGCCGACGACTACGAGGTGGCCTTCCGCGTCGAGACGCCGGGCACCGACCTGCTGGCCCAGAGCGGCGGCTACGACCTCGTCTGGGACGGCGCGCTGCCGTTCGCCGAGGCCGACGCCTACGGCGAGGTGCAGCAGGCCGGCGCCTACCGCAGCTACGGCGGTGACACCGAACGGCTGCGCCTCAACGAGCCCGGCGAGGCCGAGCTGGACCCGGCGACCGGCACCATCGACTGGGTGGCCGTCAAGACCAAGTTCTTCATCGCCGCCGTCATCCCCGAGAGCCCCACCTCGGGCGCCCGCCTCGCGGGCGAGCAGACGGGCGAGCTCGACGACGCCGGCACCGAGGCGTTCGCGCAGGACTACGAGGCGCGCATCGAGATGCCGGCGCTGGGCGCGGGCGAGGCGGCCCAGTTCACGCTCTACCTCGGGCCGCTCCAGCTCAGCCGCCTCGCCGACTACGGGCTCTACGACACGGTCGACTTCGGCGACTGGGTCGGGTGGATGCTCCGGCCGATCGCCCAGTACGTCGTCGCGCCGGTCTTCGCCTTCCTCTCGACGTTCACGACCAACTACGGGCTCGTGATCATCATCTTCGCGCTGATCGTGAAGCTGGCGCTCTGGCCGCTCACGGCTGCCAGCTACCGCAACATGGCGAAGATGCGGGAGCTGCAGCCCGATCTGACGATCGTCAAGGAGAAGTACGGCGAGGACCCGCAGAAGCAGCAGGAGGCCATGATGCGGGTCTACCGCGAGGCCGGCGTCAACCCCCTCGGGGGCTGCCTGCCGATGCTGCTCCAGTACCCGCTGCTGATTACGCTCTGGCGCTTCTTCCAGTCGACGCTCGTGCTCCGCGGCGAGCCGTTTCTGTGGGCGGCCGACCTCTCGGCGCCCGACCCGATCCTGAACCTCCCGTTCACGATCCCCTTCTACGGCAACTTCGTGGCCGGCTTCACGCTGCTGATGGGGCTCTCGATGATCGTCTCGATGCGGCTCTCGTCGACGGGCGCCATCGGCGGCCAGCAGAAGGTGCTGATGTACATGATGCCGGCCGTCTTCTTCCTGTTCTTCAACCGCTTCCCGTCGGGCCTCTCGCTCTACTACCTCGCGTTCAACATCTTCTCGATCTTCCAGCAGCGGCTGATCAACAAGAAGGTGCACGCCGACCACGAGGCGGGCAAGACGCCCGAGATCGACCGCGCCGCCGAGGTCGCCCAGAAGGCCGCCTCGGGGAAGAAGAAGCGCAACGGCCGCGCCCGCCGCAACGGCAAGCTGACCACGCAGGCGGTCGCGCAAAACGGGCGGAGCCGCAAGAAGAGCAAGAAGTAACGCGCGCCCCGAGGCGGAGCGATGACCGACACGATCGCCGCCCTCGCGACCGCACGCGGCACGGCCGCCCTCGCCATCGTGCGCGTCAGCGGCCCCGAGGCGGTACCCGTCGTCGCGTCGCGCTTCTCGAACGGCCGCCTCGGGGAGGCCGCGGGGCGGACGGTCCACGTCGGCTGGCTGACCGACGGCGAGGGCGCGCGGGTCGACCAGGTGGTGTGCGTCGTCTGGCGCGGGCCGCACTCGGCCACCGGCGAGGACGTGGTCGAGGTAACCTGCCACGGCGGCGACGCGGTCGCGCAGTCGGTCCTCCGCACGCTCCACGACGCCGGCGCGCGGCCAGCGCAGCCCGGCGAGTTCACGCAGCGCGCGTTCCTCAGCGGCAAGCTGGACCTCGCGCAGGCCGAGGCCGTCGCCGATCTCATCCACGCCGAGAGCCGTCTCGGCCAGCGGACCGCCCTCGCGCAGCTCCAGGGCCGCGTCTCGGACGCGGTCGCGGGCGTGCGGGCCGCGCTCGTGCAGACGGCCGCGCTCGTCGAGTTGGAGCTGGACTTCGGCGAGGAGGACGTCGAGTTCGCCGACCGAACCGAACTGCGCCGCCTCCTCGCCGAGGCGGACGCGCTCCTGACCGAACTGGTGTCGTCGGCCCGCCTCGGGGCGATCGTGCGCGACGGCGTGCGCGTGGTGATCGGCGGGCGCCCGAACGCGGGCAAGTCGACGCTCCTGAACGCGCTCGTGGGCGACGACCGGGCCATCGTGAGCCCCACGCCCGGCACGACGCGCGACGTCGTCGAGGCGGACGCCGAGATCGGCGGCCTCCGGTTCCGCTTCGTCGACACGGCGGGACTGCGCGAGACGGCCGACGCCATCGAGGCCGAGGGCACGCGGCGCGCCCGCGCCGCCATCGACCGTGCCGACGCCCTCCTCTACGTCGCCGACGCGAGCCGAGGTCTCGACCCCGAGGAAGTCGCCTTCCTGTCCGATCTGCGCACGTCACGCCCCGACCTCCCCGTCCTCCGCGTCGCCAACAAGGCCGACCTCGGCGCCCCCGAGGCGGACGCCTTCGACCACGTCGTCTCGGCGCAGGCGGCGCTCGCCGACCCCGCCCGCCTCGGGGCGCTGACGACGGCGCTCCTCGACACGGTCCGCGCCGATCTCGCGGGCGCCGAGGCGGGGGCCGTCGCCGTCAACGAGCGGCACCGGCGGCACCTGGATGCGGCGCGCGAGGCGGTCCGCCGCGCCGCCTCGGTACTGGAGGGAGGGTCGGGCGGCGACACGCTGGCGATCGACCTCCGGGCGGCACTCCACGAGCTGGGGCAGGTGACTGGCGAGGTGACGACCGAGCACGTGCTCGACGCCGTGTTCTCGCAGTTCTGCATCGGGAAGTAGACCCCGAGGCGGCTACGCGCCTCGGAGCGCGCGGAGGGCCTCGAGTTCGTTCAGGAGCGCCACGTCCTTCGGCCGTCCCATCGCGCGTTTGGCGTCGATTAGCGCGTCGAGCGAGAGGACGCGGACAGCCGTCTGGCCCACGACGACCTCCTCGCTCCGAGCGCGGACGGCCTCGTAGTCGCCGACGCCGGGGACGTGCTTGAGCAGGTCGAGGTCGCCCGCCTCGGTGGTGAGCCTGAAGAGGTCAGCGTCTCGGATCGTCCGGGCATCCCACACGAACGGCAGGCCAGGCTCGATGCCTCGCGGATACGGGTGGAGTGGAGCGACCGCTGCCACGAGGCGCTCCCGGCCTGCCTCCTCTCGCGGGACACAGAGGTCGAGGTCGACCGTCACGTAGCTGGCCCCGTGGAGGACGGCTGCGAGCCCCCCCACGACGACCGCCTCGGCGTCAGCCGCGGCTCGGAGGAGTCGGTCGGCGTGCATCGGCGGCGCGGCGGACGGCTTGGACGCGGGCGAGCGCCTCGGCGTGGCGGGTGAGCCGCTCGGCGGGCGTCATCCGGAGCCGCTCGCGGAGGAGCGAGAGGTCGACGCCCCACGCCTCGGCGCGGTTGAGAGCAGCACGGCGGTCGGCGTCAGTCATGGTCTCAGGATACGGCGGACCGCCTCGGAGCCACCGAGGCGGCAGATGCGCAGTCCCCCTTCCTTCGACTCCGCTTGTATCTATCGGTGGCGGCCACTTCCGGCCGTCCGTGCTTCGAGTCCGGGGAGGCCGTGCCTCCGCGAGGCCACGCCGGTGAGCCTGTTCCTGAGACCGGCCCCCCGCCCTCGTCGCCGACGCCGTGGAGTATCCAGAGCCGCCGCTGGTAGGCGCTGAGCCTTGCCGGGGGCGAGCCCGTATCACAAGCTCGGCGGGCGATGGTACAGGGTCGGGGGACCGGACACGCACGATACGACCCACAGGTCTCATGTCCCACCCCCTCCTCGTCGGCGTCGATGTCAGCCGCCATTGGCTCGACGCCGCCGCCTCCGACGGCCGCACCCGTCGCTTCGACAACACCGCCAGCGGGCATCGCGCCCTCGCCGTCTGGCTCCAGCGCACCGCTCGTGTCGTCATCGAGGCGACGGGCACCTACGGCCTCGATCTCGCGCTCGCCCTCCACGGCGACGACCGCTGCGAGGTCATGGTCGCCAACCCGAGGCTCATCAAGGGCTTCGCGCAGGCCGTTGCCCAGCGCTCCAAGACCGACGCCGCCGACGCGAAGACGATCCTTGCCTTCGCTGAGCGGATGCCCTTCGAACCGTGGAGCCCGCCC
>JBCCQJ010000212.1:0-7976 GCA_039024395.1 Bacteroidota bacterium
CCCCGCTGGGGGGAGGAGACTGTTTTTCACCGAGGCGGTCGGCCCCGAGGCGGGCGGCGAAGGCCATCAAACATGCGGGCCGCCCCGTCGCCGAGGCGGCCCGCGGTCTCTCTCCGTCGCAGGGTCAGTCGATCCGGTTGAGCGGGCCGAGCATGCGGCCCAGGCCGCCTCGGGGACCGCGCATCGCGCGGGGGCCGGCGAGGGCGCGGTGGACGGCCACGATGTCGCGCTGGTCGTCGGTCAGGATCTCGGCCGCCTCGGCGCGGCGGGCCTCCCGCTCGGGGCGCTGCGCCTCGCGCTGGGCACGCATCGCCTCGCGGAGGGCGCGGCGGTCGAGTTGGCCGTCGTCGTCGAGGAACGGTCGCAGGTCGGGGCGCTCGCGGCCCTCGCGGAGGCGGTCGAGGGCGAGGGCCTGGACGGCATCCTTCTGGTCGTCGGTGAGGCCGAGAGCGTCCTCGCGGGCGGCCTTCGTGGCGTCGCGGCGCGTCGTCATCCGGGTCAGGCGCTCGGCCATCGCGTCGGGGAGCGCAGCCCCGAGGCGGGTCACGGCCTCGGCGCGAAGCGCGCGGGCCTCGGCGACGAACGCCTCGTCACTCAGATCGCCCGCCCGGAACTGCTCGACGAGCGCCTGCGCCTGCGGGCGGACGTCCTGCATCGCCTCGCGGACCGCCGCCCGCTGCTCGGACGTCATCCGCTGTCCGCCTCGGGCGCGACCGCCTCGGCGCGTCCCGCGGGCGCGCATCCCGCGACGGCCGCGCTCACCGCGCGCCTGGCGACGGTCGGCGCGGCGGGCCTGCTGCGCCTCCCGGAGCTGGTCGATCTGGGCGTCGGTGAGGACGGCGGCGACGTCGGCCGAGAGCGACCAGAGGACGCCCGCCTCAGGGTCGGCATAGTCGTCGGAGAGCGCTCCGAGGCGGGACTGCTGCTGGGCGGTGAGGTCGAGCCCCGAGGTGGCGCGCTCGATGAGGGCGGAGACGTCGGGGCGTTGGGGCTGGGCGTCGGCGGGGCCGACGAGGAGGGCGGCGCCGAGGGCCGCCAGAAGTGTGAGCCGGGTCATGGCATGGGGAAGGCTGGGGGGACGACGCCGGGTGCGTCGGGAGCCACGGTACGGCCCGGATCCCGCCGTTCATGCGCCGCCTCGGAGATGCCACGGGATGAGCGGACGGCTGCGACAGCTCCGCCACATCCGACGCCAGTTCGCCGCCTCCGGGCCGCCACCCACCGAGACGTTCCACCAGTAGCTCTACCCTTTCCTGTATGTGGGTGGAGCCGTGCCCCTCGTCCTCAGCGCTTAGCCTGAACCACATTCCCCGGGAACGGACTCCCTCACCTCAGCGAAATCGATCGGCTCGATCCTAAACCAGTGCCCTGAAAAGCCACGTATCTCCACAGGACCCACCAGATGACCTCGCCCTTCCACGTACAGGCCGCGGATGGGTCGCGGACGAGGCGGCGGGGGCGGAAGTGCACGAAGAAGCGAATCCCACTTCACTGACCGCCCTTGGTACGTAGCAGGAGGATCTGGAAAGAGAGAAAGCATCAGACGGTCAGGATCGACTGGCATCCCGCCCAGGCTGTCCGGGAGCATTCCACCGCAGGAGAAATAGTGGAAGGTGTCTATTCCGCTCATGTCTACACCGCGGAACTCGACGTAAACCGTGTCAGCATCTCCAGGAGGTGCCTCGCAACAGGCTGTCTGGAATGGTCCAGGCTCAGTCGTTCCCGTGGCGATGAGAGCCATCGCAAGACAGGGAACGATATAGTCGAGACGCATAGGAGGACAGAAGTGAACTTGCGCGTCTCAGCCGTCCCGAGGCGGTCTACGCCGCCGGCTCGGTCGTCGCGCCGTCGCCGCCCGCCTCGGTGGGGCCCATCGGGTCCGACGGGCCGAGCGGGTCCGGCTTGCCGTCCGCCACGCCGTCGCCCTCCGAGGCGGGCTCGTCCGGCCCCGAGGCGGAACCTGGGCTGACCGGCTCGCCCTCGGCCGTCACGCCGGCCTCATAGCTGGGGCGCTTGTAGGGCCGCTCGCCGAGCACCTCCTTGAGGTCGTTCTCGTTGAGCACCTCCTTCTCGAGGAGCGCCTGCGCGAGGTTCTCCAGCTCGGCGCCGCGCTCCTCGAGGAGCGTCCGCGTCTGCGCGCGCACGTCGTCGATGATGCGCTTCACCTCGGTGTCGATGCGCCGCGCGAGGTCGTCCGAGAACGGCTTGTCGAACATCGGCTGGTCGCGCTGCCCCGAGAGGTTGAACGAGACGTAGCCGATCTCCTCGCTCATGCCGTAGTCGATCACCATGGCGTAGGCCATCTTGGTGATCTTCTCCAGGTCGTTCTGGGCGCCCGTCGTGATCTTGCCGAAGATGATCTCCTCGGCCACGCGCCCGCCCATCGTCATCACCATGCGGTCGACGAGGGCCTCGCGGGTGTAGAGGTAGCGCTCCTCGGGGAGCGACTGGGCGTAGCCGAGCGCCGCCATGCCGCGCGGCACGATCGACACCTTGACGACCGGGTCGGTGTACTCGCGGAACCAGCCCGCGACGGCGTGGCCCGCCTCGTGGTAGGCGACGATCTTCTTCTCCTCGGGCGAGATGAGCTTGTTTTTCTTCTCGAGCCCGCCGATCACGCGGTCGATCGCGCGCTCGAAGTCGATCATCTCGATCGCGTCCTTGCCGTCGCGCGCGGCGAGCAGCGCCGCCTCGTTGCAGACGTTGGCGATCTCGGCGCCCGCGAAGCCCGGCGTCTGACCGGCCAAGAGCTCGATGTCGAGGTTGGGCGCGAGCGTCAGGTTCTCGGTGTGGACCTTGAAGATGGCCGCGCGCTCGCGGCGGTCCGGCCGGTCGATCAGGATCTGGCGGTCGAAGCGGCCCGGGCGCAGGAGCGCCGAGTCGAGCGTGTCGGGGCGGTTCGTGGCCGCCATCAGGATGACGCCCTTGTCGGTGTTGAACCCGTCCATCTCGACGAGCAACTGGTTGAGCGTGTTCTCGCGCTCGTCGTTGCCGCCCATGATGGCGCCGCGCCCGCGGCTGCGGCCCACGGCGTCGATCTCGTCGATGAAGATGATGCAGGGCGCCTTCTCCTTGGCCTGCTTGAACAGGTCGCGCACGCGGGCCGCGCCCACGCCGACGAACATCTCGACGAAGTCGGAGCCCGAGAGCGAGAAGAACGGGACCTGCGCCTCGCCCGCGACCGCCTTCGCGAGGAGCGTCTTGCCGGTCCCCGGCGGCCCGACGAGCAGCACGCCCTTGGGGAGCTTGCCGCCCAGCTTGGTGAAGCGCTTGGGGTTCTTGAGGAACTGGACCACCTCCTCGACCTCCTCCTTGGCCTCGTCGAGGCCGGCCACGTCCTCGAACGTGATCGGCGCGCCCTCGGTCTGGTCGAACAGCGTCGCCTTGTTCTTGCCGATGTTGAGCACCTGCTGGCCCGGCCCGCCCATGCGGCGCAGGATGAAGATCCAGAACACGGCCAGGAGGCCGAACAGGAGCACCCACGAGAGGAGCCCACTCCACACCGAGGAGGTGTAGTCGGCCTCGAACTCGACCGGCTCGCCGCCCTCCGCCTCGATGGCCTCGTTGGCCTGCTGCACGAACTCGGTCAGGTCGTGGTCCTCCGGCTTGGTCGTGCGGAAGCGCCGGCCGGCGTCCTCGGCTGGGGGACGCCCGAACGACGACTGCGGCTCGGAGGCCTCGACGCGTCCTGCCTCGATGGCCGCCTCGGTGTAGCTGCCCCGGATGTCGACGGCGTCGCGGACCTCGAACGACTCGACGTCGCCAGCCTCGATCTGCTCCAGGAACGTCGAGTATTCGACCTCGGGCGATCCGCCGCCGCCGGCCAGCAGCGTCTGGACGGCGAGCAGCAGGAGCGCGATCAGGACGAACAGGTAGAACGTCCCGAGCGAGAGCCGGGGGCGCTTGCCGCCGGGCCGGCCGGGCTGTCCGTCGCGCGGGTTTTCAGGGGTTCGGTTCTCAGAAGCCATAAAAACGAATCAGTCGCGCCGGGTTGGCGCGGCGCCACCGAGGCGGCGCGTCTGGGCATGGCGAGGCCGTACCCGAGGGGTTTGGGGAGGTTCCAAGCGCAAGACGCGCGAGGACTGGCCAAACGTACGCCCGCGCGGCGACCGAGATTCAGAAGTCGCCGTCGGGGTCGGGAGCCGCCTCGGGGAGGGTGTAGAGCCCGAGCGCCACGATCTGGCCGCGGGCCTGCGTCCAGGCGGGCAGCAACGGCCCGGCTGCCTCGGCGGCGGCCTCGGTCTCGAACTGCCCGAGGAGGATGGCGAACGCCCTCGTCTCACGGTCCTGCGCGACCGCCGCGCGGAAGCCCGCCTCGGTGAGCACGCGCACGGTCACGTCGCCCTCCGAGGCGATCGAGAGCGTCCGCACGCGCCACGTGTAGCCGCCGGCCTCCGGGTCGATGGGCGCCTCGCCGCGCAGACCGGCCGCGTCGGTGTCTATCGGCGGGTCCGCCTCGGCGACCGGATCTGCCTCGGGGGCGTCGGCGGGAACGTCCGTCTCCGAGGCGGCGGGTGCGGCGGTCGAGTCGAGAGGCGGAGGCGTGAGGAAGTCGGACGCGAAGGGCTCGATGGCGCTCGTGTCCGCCACGAGCGTGTCGGCCGGGAGCCACCGAGGCGGGAGGGCGTCGACCATCGCCTGCGCGCGCTGCGCCACCTCGGCGTCGGGGTAGAGGGCCGCGAGGGCGCGGAGGTGGTCGTGGAGCGTGAACGAGGTCGTGTCGGAGGCCGGCGGCGCGACGGCGGGCGCCACGTCGGCAGGCGCCACGACCTCGGACGAATCGGGGGCAGGCGCGAGCGTCGAATCCGGCGCGGGCACCTGGAGAGGCGGCGCGGGCGCATCGAGGTCGAGCAGGCGCCGGTCCGAGGACACCGCCGGCTCCACCTCGCCCGGCTCGACCTCAGCCAGCTCAGCGTCACCCGGATCGGCATCGGGCGCCGGCTGCACCGGCTCGGGGCGAACCGGCTCCGGCTCGACGGGGACCGGCCGGTTCAGCGCTGCGTCCTCGGGCTCGACCGGGAGAGGCTCGGTTGGGATGGGCTCCCGGAGCAGAGATGCATCGTCCGATTCGGACTCCGCCGGCAGCGGCTCGACTGGCACGGGCTGGACGGGGGCGGGGCGGCCGCTCTCGGCCCCCCGGGCACGCTGCATCGGACGCAGCTCCTCCTCCAGGACGCGCTGCTGGTCTTCAGGAGACGTGGCCGGGCGCTCAAGGGAACGCAGCTCGCCCGGCGCCGCCACGGGGGCCGCGGGCGCCGGCTCGGGCTCCGAGGCGGGGGTCTCGTCCGCCTCGGGTTCGAGCGGCTCCAGATCGCGCGCCGCCTCGAGGAGGACCGGCGACACGAGGTCGCCCGGCATCGGGCCGGCCAGGGCGAGGGTGTCGGGCAGGATCCACTCGGCGTAGGCTACCGCCGCGGCGAGGTAGGCACGGGGGGCGAGGTCGGCGTCCGGCGCGGCGTCGGCCACCGCGATCAGGTCGGCGGCCGCCTCGCGCGGCGCCCCGGCCTGCCAGCGGCGCCGGGCCGCGTCGTAGGCCGCCGTCTGGGCGGCGCTGGTGTCCTGCTCGACGACGGCGGTCCGGCTCAGGCGCGCCTGCGCCGCCTGCGCGAGGGTGCTCGCGGGGTCGTCGGCGATGACGGCCTCGTAGAACGGCCGGGCCGCCTCGGCACGCCCGGCTTCCAGTTCGATCTCGCCGAGGGCGTAGCGCGCCCGCGTGGCGACCGGCAGGTCGGGCGTGTCGGACAGGATCGCGCGGTAGAGCGCGGCCGCCGTGTCGGCGCGAGCGAGCGAGAGGAAGAAGGCGTTCGCCAGCTCGTAGCGGAGGCCCGCCAGGTCGGTAATCATCGCCTCGCGCGCCGCCTCGGTGCGCGGGATGGGCGTCAGGTCGAGCGGCGGCGGCCCCTCGCCGATGAGGAGAAGGTTGATGGTCTCCCCGTCGTCCTCTCCGTCCTGGTTGGCGGCGCTCAGGCGCACGTCGGCGGCGCGGCGCCACTGGGGCACGCGCGGTCGGTCGCCCCAGCGCTGCTGGAAGGCCACGGCGCCGGCCTGAAGGGCCGAGGGGTTGCGGTAGTTGAGGAAGCCGGCCCCCTGGACCTGCCCCCCCGAGGCGGCCTGGTCCGCGGCCTGCTCGGTCCCGCTGAGGCTCTCTCCGAGGCCTCCGCCGCCAGCGAACCGCTGCTGCTCGCGCTGGGCCTCGATCTGCCGCTGCTCCTCGAGGAAGGCCTCGAGCCGCTCGGCCTCGACCCGGACCCGCCACGCCTCGAACTCGTCGTCGGAGAGCGCGCCGAGGGCGAGCAGGGAGTCCGCCTCGGAGACGCCGCGGGCCGCCTCGGCGAGGGTGCTGTAGGTCTGGGCCACGTCGGCGAGGTCGCGGATGGCGCCCCGCGACGGCCGCTCGGTGGCCGGCGGCTCGCGGTACCCCGTCGCCGCGGTGTCGAAGTGCGCCGAGGCCCGCACGTAGTCCTGCCGCACGTCGCGGACGAACTCCCCGAGGCGGAAGTGGGCCTGCGGCCGGACGGAGCCCGCGGCCAGTTCCTCGTCGTAGAGGACGTCGAGGTACTGCTCCTCGGCCTCGCGGGGCCGCGCGTCGGCCGCAAGCAGGCGCGCGCGGACGAGGGCCAGCTCGCCTCGGCGCGCGTAGTGCTTGTCGTCGCGCTGCATCCGCTCGACGATGTCGAGGCCCGCCTCGGGGCGGCCGGCGTCGAGCCCCAGGACGAGGGCGCGGCTGACCTCAGCGGCGAAGGCCAGCTCGTAGACCGGGCGCGACCGGAGGGCCTGGTCGTAGGCCTGGGCGGCGTCCTCGAAGCGCTCGGCCTGCTCCTCGACCTGCCCCAGCAGCACGTAGGCGCGCGCGGCGAGGTCGGCGTCGCCCACCTCGGGGGCGCCCTCGCGGAGGGCCTCGGCAGCCTCGTCCCACCGGCCGGCGCGGGCGTAGAGCTCGCCGAGGGCGAGGCGCATGCGGGAGGTCCACCGGCGGTCGCCGCCCTCGGCGATCAGGCCCTCCTCGAGCGTCGCCACGCCGTCGTCGTAGCGGTCGGCCGAGGCGAACGTGCGGCCGAGCCAGAAGCGGGCCTCGTCCCCGAGGCGGCGGTCGTCGCTCAGGGCCGCCGCGGCGAGCGTCTCGCGGAACTTCTGCTCGGCCCCGACGAAGTTGCGCTGGTAGAAGTACGCCTTGCCGATGACCAGGAGCGCGTCGTCAGCCCACTTCGAGGTGGGCCGGTTGCGCAGCAGCTCGGCGCTCTTGTCGATGGCCTCCTGGAACGGCCCGCCGCTGCCCCCCGAGGCGGGCGTCGCCGGGAAGACGGACACCAGCACGTTCCGGTCGACCGGCGCGTCGCCGCGTTCGAGCGACCGCTCGCCCTCGTCCAGCTTCTGCGTGGCGTTGTAGTACGTGTTGTAGTACGCCCGGAAGTTGTTGTAGCGGCTGTGGAGCGCCGAACCGGGCTGGCACCCCGCCATCCCCACGCCGAGGGCGGCGAGGACGACGAGCACACACAGGGGGCGAACCGACGACGCTGGGCGCATCGAGACCGGGGCGGGCAGAAGACGTGACGCGGGGTAGCGGAGGCGCCGGGCGGTCGGGGGCTCGTGAGGTCGAAAGCTACGCCGCCCCGAGGCGGGCGTCAGGGCACGAACGCGGGGCCGCCGGCGGGGCGTATGAGGAGGCGGCTGTCGGCTGTCGGCTGTCGGCTGTCGGCTGTCGGCTGTCGGCTGTCGGCTGTCGGCTGTCGGCTGTCGGCAAGGTGCCCCCGCCTCGGGGCCGGCGCAAGGCCGGGAGAAGGGCGTCCGCCGAAGACGGTAGGCGGAAGGCGGCACCGCCTCGGGGCTGGCGCCCAGCCGAGGCGAAGGCCGTAAGCTGGACTTTGGCTCTTTGAGGTAGCGGGGCGGGCGGTGTCGTAGATCACGGATTCTGTCTACCAAACGGAGTCCGTGCCCACGCTACCGCCCGCCCTCGCTGCCGTCATGGTAGCCTTCCG
>JBCCQJ010000213.1:0-7940 GCA_039024395.1 Bacteroidota bacterium
CCGGAGGACGCGGAGGCCGAGCCGCAGCGTCCGCCCCGGGGCGGGGAGGCCGGCCTGGGGCAGCACGAGCGCGTCGGTCGCGTTGTCGACGCGCGCGAACGCCTCGACGAGTCCGCGCCCGACCACCCACCGGTGTCCGGCCCGCACGCCGACCTGCGCCGAGGCGGGCAGGTCGACGAGCCCGTCGGGGCCGAGCGAGACGGCGGACCCGGTCAGCAGCACCTCGGCGGCCGCCGTCCAGCCCCGAGGCGGGAGCACCGTGACGGCGAGGCGTCCCAGCGCGCCCGGCCGCTCGGTCAGCCGGAGGCCGCGCTCCGCCTCGGTGCGGGCGCGGGCGTAGAGCAGCGTCCCGCTCACGTCGATCCGGGCGACCCCGAGGCGGGCCGCGCCCTCGGCCTCGACGCCCACCGCGCGGCTCCCGCCCAGGTTGACGCGCCGCCGCCGGCCGTCGGGCTGCGTCTCCTGCTCGATGGTGCCGTCGGTCCATCGGGCGAACGCCGTCGCTCGCCCCGAGAGCCGCCGGCCCGTGCGGCGAGCGCCCACCTCGGCCTGCCAGGACCGCTCGGGACGCAGGTCCGGGTTGAGGGCGAACCGACCGAGCGCCTCGCCGAACAGCTCGCGCATCGACGGGAAGCGGGCGTCGCGCGCCACGCCGGCCACGACGGCCACCTCGGGGCCGAGCGGGGCGTCGAGGCGGGCCGAGAGCGCGAGCGCGCCGAACCCGCCCGAGGCGGCTCGCCCCGCCGTCTCCAGCGGCTCGAACCCGTCGAGGGCCGCCCCGAGGAGGACGCGCGCCGGCCCGACCGTGCGCTCCGCCTCGGCGCCCAGCCGCCACTCGGCCTCGCGGAAGACCTCGGGCTCGCGGAAGACCTCCTCCTTGGGGCCGTCGCGCTGCTCGTGTTCCGAGACGTGCCCGTGCGCGAGGACCCGAAGCAGGCCTGCCGGGCCGACCGTCTCGGCCACGAGGCGTGCGCCGGCAGTCCGGTCGCGGTCGAGCTGGCCGCCGGTCGGCGCCGCGTAGTCGGCGTCGTCGAACTGGTCGATGGTCTGGTCGAAGGCGCCGAGCCAGGCCGTCGCCCGCAGCCCGGCGGGGCCGGCCGGTGCGTGCCCCGAGGCGATGAGCGTCGTCTGGCGCCACGCAGGGATCCGCCAGAAGCGGACGCGCGCCTCGGCGGGGTCGAGGTGCCCCTCGGGCGCGACGCCCTGCGCGGCCGACACGTGGAGGACCGTCAGCGCGGCGCCCGCCTCGGGGCGCCCCGCCCTGGGGCGCGGCGCATACGCCACGCGGGCCAGCCCCCCGAGGCGGCGGCGGTCGGTGTTCGTGCGGAGGTCGCCTGGCTGGCTGAAGGGGAGCGGCTCGGCGAGCGCGTCGTCGCCCGACGCCGAGGCGTCGAGCCCGGCGCTGAGGCTCCACGCCCCGCGGCGTCGCAGGTGCACCGCCCCGAGGCGGCCTTGCCCCGGGACGCCGCCGCTGGCCTCCGCCTCGGTGAGGGCACCGTCGCGCTCCAGCCCGCGCGGCACAAGGTCGACGGCGCCGCCGGCGGCGTTCGGCCCCCACACCACCGAGGCGGGGCCCCGGACTACGCGTGCCGCCTCGACGAGCCCGGCGGGCACGAGCGCGAGGTCGACGCGGCGGTCCCACGGCACGGTCAGCGGGGCGCCGTCGAAGAGGACCGCCGTCTGGCGCTCGCCGGCGCCGCGGAGGTAAAGAAGCGTCTCGCCGCGCGAGTTCGTCGGGGCGACGGCCGACGGGACGAGGCGGGCCACGTCGGCCACGCTCGCGGCGTCGCGCGCCAGCACGCCCGCGACCGGGATCGCCTCGACGCCGGCCAGCGGCTCGGCCCCGCCGACGACGACCTCGCCGAGCGCCCGCGTGGTGTCCGCGTCGGCGATCTGGGCGAGGGCCGGGGCCGCGAGCAGGGCGGCCCCGAAGAGGGCGAGAAGGCGGGGGGACACGTCGACCGGAGCGGCGGGCCGCGAAGATACGGGCCGCCTCGGTGCGGTTCGTCGGCCCAGGGTGCGGCTCGTCGATGGACGTGCCGCCTCGGGGAGAGGCGCGGCCTACCCTCCGGATGCACTCCTCCCGAACACCATGCCGCTCCTGCTCGCCCTGCTCCTCGCAGCCTCCGTCGCCGCCCAGACGCCGCGCTCCAATCCCGATGCAGGGGCCACGGCCTACGTCGGCGGCCAGTGGTGGAATGGCGAGGCGTTCGCGCCGCGCGACACGACCTGGGCCGTCGATGGCGTGTTCGTCGACGCCCGCCCCGAGGCGGTCGACCGGACCGTCCGCCTCGGCGACGCCCACGTCGTTCCGCCCTACGGCGACGCGCACACGCACATGCTCAGCGACCCGTGGTCCGGCCCGAGCCAGGCCGATCTGTTCGAGCGCGACGGCGTGTTCTACGCCCTCGTCCTCACCAACCGCTACACGTGGGCGGTGGGCGTGATGGACCGCTTCGAGGGGCCCGGCTCGATCGACGTGGCCTACGCCCACGGCGGGCTCACGTCCACCGACAGCCACCCGGCGCAGGTCTACGAGTGGCAGTCGCTCGGGCTCATCGGGCAGGAGCTGACGCCCGAGCGGCAGCGGACCGTCCACGAGAGCCGCCTCGCCGAGGACGACGCCTACTGGTTCCTCGATGCGCTTACCGACGTCGAGACATCGTGGGGCGGGTTCCTCGCGCACGCGCCGGACGCGGTCAAGGTGTACCTCCTCGACGTGGCCGGAGAGGAGGGGGCGGCCACGAGCGGCCTGACCGGGCTGCCGTCGGGCCGCGGGCTCTCGCCCGAGGTGCTCCGCGACGTCGTCCGCCGGGCGCACGCGGCCGGCCTGCCGGTCCACGCCCACGTCGAGACCGCCGCCGACGCGCGCCACGCCCTCGACGCCGGCGTCGACGGGCTGGCCCACCTGCCAGGCTACGGCCTCTCCGGCCCCGAGGCGCCGTACGTCCTCGACGAGGCCACGATCGCCGCGATGGGCGCCCGGAGCATGGTCGTCGCCCCGACCGCCCGCGTCACGGCCGACCGGCCCGGCGACCGGCCGGCCCGCGAGGCCCGCGCCCGCGACCTCCTGCGCCGCATGACGCGGCAGCTCCACGCCGCCGGCGCCCGCATCGTCCTCGGCGCCGACCGCTGGAACGAGACCTCGCGCACCGAGGCCGACATGTTCGTCACCCACCGCTTCCTGCCGCCGGCGACGGTCCTCGACCTGTGGACGCGCGTCACGCCGGAGGTCGTCTTCCCGGGCCGTGCGATCGGCTGCCTCGGGGCCGGCTACGAGGCCAGCTTCCTGGCCCTCGCCTGCGACCCGCTCGCCGACTGGTCGTGCACGGCCCGGATCACGCACCGCGAGAAGCAGGGCGCCCGCCTCGGGGCGGCCCCCGACGACATGGCCGAGGTCGCCGCGGCCTGGGAGGCGCTCGACGTGGACCGTTTCACGGCGGCCCCCGAGGCGAGCGACGGCCCGCTCCTGCGCGGCCTCAAGGCCCTCGCCGACGCCGACTTCGGAGCGGCCGAGGCGGCCCTCACCGAGGCGTTGGAGGCGGCACCCGATTCGCTCCGGCCGTTCGTCCACCGCCGCCTCGCCGAGGTGGCCGCCGAGCGGTTCGACTGGGCCGAGGCCCTGCGGCAGCGCACGGCGGCCGGCGACGACGTCTCGGGCGGGACCATGTCCGGTTTCGCGCGCTTCCCCGAGGCGGGCGTTCGGTTCGACGCCCCCGAGGCGGTCGTCCCCTTCGACGGCCTCCGCGCGACCGTTCGGATCAACGGCGAGGAGGTCCGGGCGATCGTGGACACCGGGGCGCCGGGGTCGAGCGTCCCGCGTGCTCTCGCCGAGCGGCTCGGGCTGCGCGTCGACACGACGGCGCGGGGCCGGTCGGTCGTGCCGGCGATGGGCCTCGCCTTCGACACCTACGCGGTCCTGATCGACAGCGTGCAGGTGGGCGCAGCGACGTTCACGAATGTGCCGGCGACGGTTGGCTGGACCGATGGCGACGGCGTGGACGGCGAGGTCTTCCTCGGCGCCAACCTGTTTCGGCACCTCGCCGGGGCCATCCGCTACGACTACGCCGACTCGACGTTCACCGTCGTCCGCGACGTGCCCGCGACCGACGCCCGGCCGACGTTTCTGATCGACGGCGGGAGCGCGCCTGTCGTGCCGGTGACGGTCGCCGGGCAGGCGGCGAACGCCATCGTCGACACCGGCAACTCCGCCTCGGTGTACCTCGCCACGGGCGCCTTCGACGTCCCCGAGGCGGCCTACACGCGGACCGCCTCGGGGACGCTCTCGAACGGCTTCGAGTGGTCGCACCGGCTCTACCGGCTGCCGTTCGAGATCCCCGGCCATCCCGAGGCGGCGCACGAGGCGTTCGAGGGGGGCTACGTCTTCTCGGCCGACGACCCGATCACGGTGATCCTCGGGCGGCCCGTGTGGGCGGGCGGGACGCTCTCGCTCGACTTCGTCAACCGCCGCGTCCGGTTCGATGCCCGATGAGACGGCGCACAACGGGGGGCAGGACGGCCGGGACGCCTCGCCCCGAGCGCCGGGAATGGAGGGCGCGCTCCGCGCGCGGAGGAATGGAGGGAGCGTGTCCCCAACGACGCGGCACAACCAGACCGACTCATCAGCGTCCGACCTTGCAGGACGGCCACCACACCGGCCCGCGCGGTCTGCCTCCCTGCCTCGGGGCCTACCTTCGAGCGTGCCCGATTCGGCTCCGCCCCGCCTCACCGTCCGCGGCGTCGCGCTCGTCGCGGCGGTCTACGCGGTCCTGGCTGTGTTCTACACGGTCACGATCGAGTGGTACGAGCTGCGCAACGGGGCCGACGCCTTCCTGGCCGCAGCGCTCGACCTGTTCCCACGCTCGGTCGCCGACTACGCCCTCAAGGGCGTGCTGACGATGCCCGTCTGGTGGATCGCCGTCCGGCAGCTCGACGGGCGGCCCGGCGCGCAGATGGCCGCCCACGCGGTGCTCGGTCCGCTCTGGGTCTGGATGTGGTTCGTGACCTACCAGGCCGCCGCGTCGGCCCTCGGGTACGTCATCCCGGCCTACGTCAAGGCGTGGGACGTGTTCATCCCGTCGCTCGTGTATGCGGCCCAGTTCGGCGCCTTCCACGCCGTCCGCTACGTCGGCGAGGTGCGGCGGCGGTCCGAGGCCGAACGCGCGCTTCTCCGGCGGCAGACCGATCTGGAGCGCGCCGCGCAGGAGGCCCAGCTCGCCACGCTGCGCGCGCAGATGGACCCGCACTTCCTGTTCAACACGCTCAACAGCGTCGCCGCCTCGGTGCCGCCCGAGCAGGGCGCGACCCGCGACCTCGTGGCCCGGCTCGCCGGCCTCGTCCGCTACACGCTCGCCGCGGCCCGCCGCGACCGCGTGCTGCTCCGCGAGGAGGTCGACTTCGTGCGCGACTACCTCGCCCTCGAGGCCGAGCGGATGGGCGACCGCCTGCGCGTCGAGGTCGACGTCGACCCCGAGGCGCTCGACGTGGCCGTCCCGCCGATGCTGCTCCAGCCGCTCGTCGAGAACGCCATCCGCCACGGCCTCGCCCCGACGGTCGAGGGCGGCGCGGTTCGCGTCGAGGTCCGCCGCCTCGGGGACGCCGTCCACGTCCTGGTTCGCGATGACGGGATCGGGCCGGACCGACCGGTCTCGGACCTGCTCGCCCCCGAGGGGGATGGTCTCGCCGCCTCGGGGGGCGTCGGGCTGGCCAACACCGACGCCCGGCTGCGCGCCCTCTACGGTGCCGGCCTCGCGCTCGACGTGCCAGGAGGCGACGGGCAGGCGCGCGGCTTCGAGGCCCGCTTCGTCGTCCCCGCCTCGGATCCCGCGTCGTGACGCGCGCCGCCATCGTCGACGACGAGGCGCCGGCGCGCCGGATGGTCCGCGAGGCGCTCGCCGCGCTCGACGCGCCCGTCAAGGTGGTCGCCGAGTGCGCGAACGGCCCCGAGGCGGTCGCGGCGGTCGCCGACGCCGAGGCGGCCGGAACGCCCGTCGACCTCGTGTTCTTGGACGTCCAGATGCCGGGCCTGACCGGCTTCGAGGTGCTGGCCGAGATCGAGAGCCGCGGCCTCGCCGTCCCCGCCGTCGTGTTCTCGACGGCGTTCGACCAGCACGCCGTCCGGGCCTTCGAGGTGGCGGCGGTCGACTACCTGCTCAAGCCGTTCACGCGCGAGCGCTTCGCCGAGGCGGTCGAGCGGGCGCTCGCCGCGGGGCCGGCGCCCGCCACCGAGGCGGCCCGCGCGGCGACGCCGGACCACCCCGAGCGCCTCCTCGTCGAGGACGGCGGCGTGTTCGTCCCGGTCCGCGTGGCCGACGTGCTGTGGGTCGAGGCCGCCGGCGACTACGCCACGCTCCACACGCGCGGGCGGACGTACCTCGCCAGCCAGGGCATCGGGGCGCTGGCCGAGCGGCTCGATCCGGCCCGGTTCGCGCGCGTCCACCGCTCGACGGTTGTGGCGCTGGACGCCCTCCAGGCACTCGAGCGGGACAACTCGGGCGGGTTCGTGGCCCGCCTGGTTGATGGAGCCGTCGTCCGCGTGAGCCGGACCTATGCCGACACGATCCGCCGGATGATGGCGTAGCCGGTCCGTCTCACGTCTCCGAGGCGGTGCAGTTTCGTGGCTTGTGTGGTGGAAAACCGTGTGTCAGGTGTACGGATCCGGCAGCTATTGGCGAAGCACGGGACGCGGCATTGCACACGCAGTCGGTCCGGGTTCTCCCGGCCGCACCCAGCGGCCCCCTTTTCTCCACCTTCCGGCACCTGCCATGAAGAAGACCTACATCACCCCGGCCGTCGAGGATCTCGGGGCCGTTTCCGCGCTCACCGCTGCGCTGGGCACCTCGACCCGCGTCGACTTCTCCGAGTTCCCCTCGCTGCCGTCGTCGACTGGCTCGTTCGACGTCTGCGACTCGGACCCGACCAACAACCCCGGCGGCGACTTCTGCATGGAGGACTAGCGTCCCGCATGTAGGGGCATTTCGCCCGCCCTGCCCTCGTTTGGTACCCTGCAAAACGGGGCCGAGCGAGGGCTTTTTCCGTTCGGCGGCGTTCCTCCCCCGACCGGGAATGCCCGTTCGGGGAAGAGCCTATTTGCGGACCCTCAAACGAACGGTACTTTGGCGGCACGTGTCATGGGCAGAGCGAAACCTTGGGCGCTCTGCTCGGTCCAAACGGGGGTTCAGATCCCCTCCGCTCACTGCCTCCCGGCTCTCCGGGCTCACGCCATGAAGAAGACCTACCACGCTCCGGTCGCTGAGGATCTCGGGACCGTCCCCGCTCTCACCGCTGCGCTGGGCACCTCGACCCGCGTCGACTTCTCCGAGTTCCCCTCGCTGCCGTCGTCGACCGGCTCGTTCGACGTCTGCGACTCGGACCCGACCAACAACCCCGGCGGCGACTTCTGCATGGACTAGCGTCGTCCGACGCGACGTCCTTCCGACCGTCCCGCCCCCGTTCGTGCCTCTCCACAGGTCACGGACGGGGGCTTTTGTTCGGACGCAAGGCAACCGGCCGGACGGCTGGCAGTCCCGGTCTGGAACCCAGGCCGTTGAACGTGGGCGGCTGTGCGGTGCGGCGCGATGCCGCCTCCGTCCCACGCCCCTGCCGTTGGGTCTGGAGCAGACCGCGGGTTGGCATGAGGATGATGCGTCGCTCCGAGATCCCGTCAGCGGTCGTTCCTCGATTCCTCCGCGCGCGGAGCGCGCCTTCCACTCCTCCGAGCGACCCGAGGGGTGCTCTAAATCCCTGCGCGGCCTTCGAGCGCCCGGCTCAGGGTGGCCTCGTCGGCAAACTCGAGGTCGCCGCCGATGGGCAGGCCCCGCGCGATGCGTGTGACCGTCACGTCGAACGGGGCCAGGAGCTGCGAGACGTAGTAGGCCGTCGTGTCGCCCTCGACGTTGGGGTTCATGGCGAGGATGACCTCGCGGACCGCCTCGGGGGCG
>JBCCQJ010000214.1:0-7879 GCA_039024395.1 Bacteroidota bacterium
CCCAACTCGCCCAACTCGCCCAACTCGCCCAACTCGCCCAACTCGCCCAACTCGCCCAACTCGCCCAACTCGCCCAACTCGCCCAACTCGCCCAACTCGCCCCACTCGCCCTACCCCCACGCCGTCGCCAGCGCGAGGTAGAGCGGGATCCCGAGCGTCAGGTTGAACGGGAAGGTGATCCCCAGCGAGGCGGTCAGGTAGTAGGCCGGGTTCGCCTCGGGGAGGCCGACGCGCACGGCGGCCGGGGCGGCGATGTAGGAGGCGCTTGACACCATCGCTCCCAGGACCGCCGCACCGCCTACCGACAGGCCGGTCAGCAGGCCGACGTACACGCCGAGCGCGCCGTGGACGACGGGCATCAGAACCCCGAACGCGACCAGGAACACGCCCACGCTGCGGAGGTCGCGGAGCCGCCGCGCGGCCGACATTCCCATGTCGAGCAGGAACAGCGTGAGTGCGCCCTGGAAGCCGGCCACGAAGAACGGCTCGACGGGCGCCATGCCCTCCGCGCCGGCGATCCACCCGATGGCCATGCCGCCGACCAGGAGCACGATGCTTCGGCCCGTGACCACCTCGCGGAGCGCCTCCTGCCACGAGCCCGCCCGCTCGCCCCGCGCGTACGCGATCAGCAGGCCCACGACGATGGCCGGCACCTCGAGGACCGCCACCAGCGCCGGCATGAACCCCTCCGACGGGACGCCGGCCAGCGCCGCGACCGTCTGCGCGGCGATGAACGTGACCGCCGAGACCGACCCGTAGTGGGCCGCGAGGGCCGCCGCGTTCGTCCGGTCCATCCGCCCCAGGCGGCGCAGCACATTGTAGGCGACGATGGGCGTCACGACGCCGAGCGCGAGCGTGCCCACGACCGGCCCCGCCACCTCGGAGAGCGGCGTCTCGGAGAGCGCCTTGCCGCCCTTGAGCCCGATCGCGAGCAGGAGGTAGATCGAGAGCGCCTGGTAGAGCGGCTCCGGGATCTCGAGGTCGCTCTTGATGGCGACCGCCAGCGCGCCGAGCACGAAGGCCAGGACGACCGGCGAGAGGAGGCTGGCGAGGAGGACGTCGGCCATCGGGCGCAGAAGGGCGCCCCGAAGCTAGCCCCGACCGCCTCGGTGGACCGCCTCGGTGAACCGCCTCGGTGCAGCGCGACCGACGACGCGATTGCCCCACCGGCCCGGCGTGCCAGGCCGATCACGCCAGCCCCGAGGCGGGAAGCCCGACGCGACGATGGCCGGCCCCCGAGGCGGGGCTTCGCTAGAGCCGGCAGCAGGCTGGTTTCAGGGTGCCATCAAGTCCAGAGAGCGTTGCCAGCGGCCGTCCCTCCATTCCTCCGCGCGCGGAGCGCGCCTTCCATTCCTTCCATTCTCCCGAGCGACCCGAAGGGCGCCCTAGAAGATGATCTGCCCCTGGAGCTTGAACAGGTGCCCGATGTCGCCGTCGGCGTTCTGGCGAATCAGGTACGAGCCGGTGATCCGGAGGTCGCGGTAGTCGCGGCCCATCGCGGCGCTCGGGCTGTAGCTGGCCCCGATCGTGCCGTACGTCTCGTTGTCGAGGTCGAGGTCCTCCCAGTACACGTCGCCACGGAGGAAGACCTCCCCGTGGGCAAACGCGCGGACGGCGCCGAATACGCCGGCCCCGGCCGACTGCTGCGTGAACCCGTCGATGTCCTGGTACTGCGTCGCGACGGCCTCGAGCTTGAACCGGACGGGCTGGCCGCCCGGCCGCTCGCCGTAGTAGAGGTGGGCGCCGCCCGAGACGTAGCTCCGCGTCGTGTCGCCGAGCGCCGTCGCATCGTTCCCCCGAGCGTTGTAGCTCGCGAATCCGCCGAACGAGAGCCCCGTCGGACCGCCTCGGTGGACGGCCGAGCTGAGCGCGAGGTCGGTGACGTCGCTCCCACGTGTGACCGACGACGCCGACCCGCTCTCGCGGAAGTTGTCGGTGTCGCGCGAGAAGCCCGCCGTCCCGTTGTGGAGCGTCACCTGGACCTCCGTCTGGCCGAGCTGCGCCGTGAGGTCGAGCGCGAGGTCGCGGCCCGACGACCCGAGCGTGCCCGACGCCCACCGCTCGTCGACGGGCGAGCGGTCGACGGCGTCGATGCGGGTGTTCGACTGCGGGATAAAGCCGCGCGCCTGGGCCGGCGGGAGCCGCCCGGCGCGGAGCTGGACCGTCTCGCTGACGTCGTAGAACGCGAACAGGTCGACGCTCCGCAGGTCGCCCGGCGTCGTGTCGATGTCGTACTCCATCCCGACGCGCTCGAGCATCGTCAGCCGGAACTGGAGACGGGCGCGCCGCAGGCCCAGCCCGAGGCGCTCGGTGTCGTCGGCCCCCTCGATGCCGAGCCCGACGCGGGGCTGGATCCCGCCCGAGAGGGACAGGGTGGCGTCGTCGGTGAGCTTCAGAAGGGTCTGGGCTCCGGCCACAGGGGCCGCCACCGAGGCGGCGAGGGCGAGCAAGACGAGACGAAGGCGGAGCATCGGCGGAGAGGACAAGAGAGGGGCAGACGGGATGGACAGACGAGAGCGAATCACAGGAGGATGCGCGGTACGAGGTACCCGGGCGTCGAGGACGCCTCGAACCGTACCTCGCACCCGGTACCGTGTACCCACCCGAAGGGGCTCTAGAACGCGAGCTGGCCCTGGAGCACCACCAGGTGCGCCTCGTCGAGCACCTCGCTCGTGCGGTAGTGGTAGGCGAGCGTCAGCCGGGCGCGCTCGTACGGCGCCCCCCGCGCGGCGCTCGGGCTGTAGCTGACGCCGGCCGTGAGGAAGTCGTCCCCCGCGGCGTCGACGTCGTTCCAGTAGCGCTCGCCACGTGCGAAGACCTCGCTGGCCCCGAAGAGCCCGATCGCCCCGAAGGCTGAGAGGCCGGCCTGGTCCTGCTCGCCGGCGCCGTCGTCGGCGTAGCGGAGCGCGATGGCGTCGAGCTTGAGGCGCAGCGGCTGGTCGCCGGGGTACTCGCCCCAGTAGAGGTGGGCGCCCGCGCTCGTGTAGTCGCGGCCGCCTCGGCCCCGGTCGGTCCGGTCGGGGTTGGCGCCGTTGAACCCGCCGTAGAGCCCCAGCTCGACGCCTCCGCCAGGCTCGACGATCGCAACCGACGAGATGGCCAGCCCGGGCGTCTCGATGCCGTTGACCACGTCCGGCTCCGAGATCCCCTCGCGGAAGTTGTTCTTCCCCCGCTCGAAGGTCCCGAACCCGTTGTGGACGGCGAGCGAGAGCGTCGCCGTGCCATCGGCGTAGGTGAGGTCGGCGCCGAGGTCGCGGCCGTCGCCGCCGAGCGTGCCCGAGAGCCACCGCTCGTCGATGGCCGCCCGGTCGACGGCGTCGATCAGGAAGTACGGCGTCAGGATGCCGCCGGCCGGCTGGGCGACCGGGAAGTAGCCGACGCGGGCCTGCACGGTCTTGGTCAGGTTGGCGAACGCGAACAGGTCGACGCTCTCGATCTGGCCCAATCCGCCCTCGACGTCGTACTCGACGCCGCCCAGGTCGCGGTACAGCACCCGGGCCTGGATCCGCGCGCGGCGGAGGCCGAACCCGTAGCGGGTCTCCTCGGGGTCGTCCACCTCGATGCCCAGGCTCGCGCGGGGCTGGACGCCCCCGGCGAGGTCGAGGCGGAGGTCGTTGCCGAGGGAGATCTGGGCGCCAGCCGGCGCGGCAGACAGGATCGCCAGCAGGGCGGCGGCGAGGAGCAATCGGGGCATGGGTCGTACACGCAGCCCGGCCCGGGACGCAGCGGAGGCGCCCCGGGCCGGTGGGTCAGATCTGAGGACGCGGTCGCACAGGGCGACCGTGGCTGTCTCCGCTAGTTGGCGCTGAAGGGGAGCGAGCTGTGGTGGAGGGCGATTTTCAGGTTGCCGTCGGCGCCGCGGACGTACCCGAACGAGTACTCGACCTTGGTCTCGCTGCCGTCGGTGCCGGTGAAGAAGTAGTTGCCCATGGCCATCGCCATGTCGCCGTCCTCGTCGATGACGGTGCCTTCGTTCTCCCAGCGGACGTCGGTGTAGGGCGCGATGGCGAAGCCGCCGTCCTCGGTGCCCTCGGTGCCGACGAAGTAGCTCAGCGCCTCGTCGGCGTCGCCGCGGAACTGGTCCTCAGCGGCCAGGGTCGGCTTGAAGAGGACGTCCTCCTCGCCGTAGGCGTAGTGCGTGGCGATGTGCTCCTGCGCGCGGGCGCTGAAGTCGCCCTCCTCGGTGAAGACCTGGCCGATGGCGACGATGCCCTCGCCCCAGGCCTGCTGGGCGGCCTCGACGTCGGCGGCGGTGATCGGGTTGGCGTCGGCCGTGGAGACGTCGTCGTCGGCCGTGGCCGTGTCGGTGGCGCAGCCCGTGACGACGAACGCCAGGGCGGCGACGAAGAGGGGGATTCGGGTGGTCATGAGAGTGGGTGGTTGGGGTGAAGCTCGAGGGTCAGGGCCGGGTGCCCCGTCTCGTGGATGAAGACGCGGCTGACGGGCGAAAACCACCGACCAAGCCGGCGGATTCCTAGGCGGTGGCATGCACGTCCCAATCGGGGTTTCCCGAGGCGGTCCTCAGGGTTTGCCCGGGGACCGGAACGTGGCACGCCGACCTCCGACAGCAGCGCGGGAGGGACCCGGCCTGCGCAGACGCGACACGCCGGGTCCACAGGGGGACGCCTAGTTGGCGCTGAAGGGAAGCGAGCTGTGGTGGAGGACAATCTCCAGGTCGCCGTTCCGGTCCTTCGCGTAGGCGAAGGTGTACTCGACCTTGGTCTCGTTGCCGTCGGTGCCGGTGAAGAAGTAGTTGCCCATCGCAACGGCCATCTGGCCGTCCTCCGAAATGACGGTGCCCTCGTTCTCCCAGCGGACGTCGGTGTAGGGCGCGATGGCGAAGCCGCCGTCCTCGGTGCCCTCGGTGCCGACGAAGTAGCTCAGCGCCTCGGCGAAGCTGCCGCGGAACTGGTCCTCGGCCGCCAGGGTGGGCTTGAAGAGGAGGGTCTGGTTGCCACCGTAGGCGTAGTGCATCAGGATGTGCTCGGTGGCGCGGGCGCGGTAGTCCTCGCCGTTGGTGAAGGCCGCGCCGATGGCGACGATGCCCTCGCCCCAGGCCTGCTGGGCGGCCTCGACCTCGTCAGGCGTGATCGGGTCGGGCGACGTTTGAGCCGTGGCGGGGACGGCAGCGACGAGAGCGAAGGCGGCGGCGAGCAGAGGAAGTCGGACGTTCATGGGGTGTGCAAGGCAGTGCGCCGTGAGAGCGCATCGGTGCCCCGAGGAGGGGCGGACGTGAGCCAGGCCGCGACATCGGCCTGATTGGAAACCAGAAGGGGTGCCGGTCCTGGGCTCGTCGGCCTGCGACCGGCGGGACCGGTCCGGACGGCCGGAGCCCGATCCCTGGGCTAGCCCTGGCGCGGGGGCCTCGGCGGGGGCGCCTCCGCCCGCGCGTCGAGGTCGGGGACCTCCGTGGCCATCGCGTCTCTGGGCGCGGTGCCCGTGGGGGCGGCCAGCTCCTCGAGGTCGGCCTCCTCGCCGAGCTCTGCCTCGGCGGGCGTCTCGGCCGGCGGCGGCGCCTCGTGCGTATCGGACGGCGTCACGACCTCGGCCCACGCCTCGGTGCCACCGCCCAGCGCGGCGAGCCCGAGAAGACTGGCGGAGATCACGAGGCGGAGCATGGCGCCTCCAAGTCCCACCCCGTAGCATTCGTTCCGGAACCGCTCCCGACTTCGACGCGCCTTTACAGACGTGACGCCCACGCCCGGACTCCCCCACGCCGACCGCCTCGGGGCGGAGCTGGCCGCCCTGCTGCGCGGCCGCAACGCCCACCTCGACGCCGAGGCGATCCTCGCCGGCATCCCCGTCGACCGCGTGAACGACCGACCGCCGGGTGCGCCCCACTCGCTCTGGGAGCTGCTGGAGCACCTCCGGTTCACCCAGGCCGATATCCTCGAGTTCTGCCAGCCCGCTGCCCCCGCCTCGGGCGCCCCCGAGGCGGGCTACGCCGAGAAGCGCTGGCCCGACGACTACTGGCCCCGCCGCGAGGGCACGGCGGCCGACTGGACCGTCGCCCTCGGCGCCTTCCTCCGAGACCGCGACGCGCTCGTCGCCCTCGCCCTCGACCCCGAGGCGGACCTGCTGGACGAGTTCGACCATGCGCCGGGCTACACGCTCGCGCGAGAGCTGATGCTGGCGGCCGATCACAACAGCCACCACCTGGGGCAGGTGATCCTGCTTCGCCGGCAGCTCGGGCTCTGGCCGCCCGGCTGACCGCCTCGGGGAATGGATCCGCCTCGGAGCCTGCCCGGCTGACCGCCTTGGGGGAGGGCAACGGCGAAAACCTCGCGCAACCGGATCCGGGGCGTCGCGGGGGGAGGAATGTCACCTCGGGGCCGTGCTACCATCGGGTCCCTCTTCCCCGCCCGTGCTGCCTCGATGCCCACGTTCCAGCCCGACACCGACGTGCTCGCCTCTCCCGCCTCCACCACGCCCACCACGATCGCGGTCGCCCACGGCGACGGCATCGGCCCCGAGATCATGGACGCGACGCTCCGGATCCTCGAGGCGGCGGGCGCGCCGCTCCAGTACGAGACCGTCGAGGTGGGCGAGGCCGTCTACGCGAGCGGGCACACGTCGGGCATCGCGCCCGAATCGTGGGACGCCATCCGCGAGCACAAGGTGCTGCTGAAGGCGCCGATCACGACGCCGCAGGGCGGCGGCTACAAGAGCCTCAACGTGACGCTGCGGAAGTCGCTCGGCATGTTCGCCAACGTCCGCCCGGTGAAAAGCTTCGCGCCGTACGTGGCCTCGCCGCACCCGGAGATCGACCTCGTGATCGTGCGCGAGAACGAGGAGGACACCTACGCCGGCATCGAGCACCGCCAGACGACCGAGGTCACGCAGACGCTCAAGCTCATCACGCGGCCTGGCTCCGAGGCCATCGTGCGCTACGCCTTCGAGTACGCCCAGGCCCACGGGCGCGGCCGGGTGACGTGCATGACGAAGGACAACATCATGAAGCTCACCGACGGGCTCTTCCACCGCGTCTTCGACGAGATCGCGGCCGAGTACCCGGGCATCGAGGCCGACCACAAGATCATCGACATCGGCTCGGCGCTGATCGGCGCGCGGCCGGCCGACTTCGACGTCGTCGTGGCCCCGAACCTCTACGGCGACATCATCTCCGACATCGCCGCCGAGGCGTCGGGCTCGGTCGGGCTGGCGGGCTCGGCCAACGTCGGCGAGCGCGTGGCCATGTTCGAGGCCGTCCACGGGTCGGCGCCCGACATCGCCGGCCAGGGCATCGCCAACCCATCCGGGCTCCTGCGCGGGGCGATCATGATGCTCGACCACCTCAACCACGACCGCGTCGCCGAGGCGGTCGAGAACGCCTGGCTGGCGACCCTCGAGGCGGGCGTCCACACGGGCGACATCTACGGCCCCAACAGCACGCGCCGCGTGGGCACGGCCGCGTTTGCCGACGCCGTCATCGAGCGGCTCGGCGAGACGCCCCGCGAGCTGCCGCCGGCGCACTACACCGACGCCGAGGTGTCGGTGGGCGTCCAGCGCACGCCGCGCGCCGAGAAGGCGCTCGTGGGCGTCGACGTGTTCCTCGACTGGGCCGAGCACGACCGCCAGCCGGACCGCCTCGGGGACGCGCTCCGCCAGCACGACGGCGAGGGGCTCCGCCTGAAGCTGATCACCAACCGCGGCGTGAAGGTCTACCCGGACGGCCTGCCGGAGACGTTCTGGACCGACCACTGGCGCTGCCGGTTCGTCGCCACCGAGGCGGCCGCGACGCCGGCGCAGGTGGTGGCCCTCCAGGGCCGCCTCGTGGCTGCGGGCTTCGACGTCATCAAGACGGAGAACCTCTACACGTTCGGCGGCGAGCGGGCGTACTCGCTGGCGCAGGGGGAGTAGTCGGCTGTCGGCTGTCGGC
>JBCCQJ010000215.1:0-7871 GCA_039024395.1 Bacteroidota bacterium
CCCCGCTGGGGGGAGGAGATTGTCCTGCAACGAGATGCCCGCCCCCAAGGCGAACTGTCCAACGAGGACCACTCAGGCGGCGGTCGGCCGTCCGCGGTCGGCCGTCATCCTGGTTCTGTCGTCCGTGGTCTCCGCCCCGAGGCGTCTCGCCTCCGGGCGGACCCTTCCCGCTAGGCGACGGCCGCGACGCCGCGCTCGGTCGTCGACACCGAGGCGGCGTACATCCCGTCGATCTGGTCCTCGTAGGCCCGGTTGACGGCGCCACGCTTGACCTTCATGGTGGGCGTCAGCATCTCGTTCTCGACCGTCATCAGCTCGGGCACGAGGCGGAAGCGCTGGACCTGGCTCCAGTGGTCCATGCCCGCGTTGGCCTCGGCGACGAGCCGCTCGAACTCGGCCTGCACGGCCGGGTCCTGGAGGAGCGCCTCCCCCGAGGCGGAGACGCCGTGGTTCTCGGCCCACACCGGCAAGACCTCCATGTTGGGGAAGATCAGCGCCGTGCAGTACTTCTGGCTGTTGCCGACCACCACGGCCTGCTCGATCAGCGGGCTCTCGGTGAGCGCGTTCTCGATCGGCTGCGGGATGACGTACTTGCCCGTCGAGAGCTTGAAGAGCGCCTTCTTGCGGTCGGTGATCTTGAGGTAGCCCTCGGGCGTGAACTCGCCGATGTCGCCGGTGTGGAACCAGCCGTCGCTGTCCATGACCTCGGCCGTCTTGTCCTCGGCCTTGAAGTAGCCCTGCATCACGTGCGGGCCGCGCGTGATGATCTCACCGTCCTCGGCGATGGCCACCTCGACGCCTGCGATCGGCGGGCCGACCGTGCCGGCGCGGATCATGCCGGGCAGGTTGTTGGTGATGACGGGGCTGGTCTCGGTGAGGCCGTAGCCCTCGAGGACCTGGATGCCGAACCCGTTGAACGCCCGCGCGAGGTCGGCCCGGAGTGCGGCGCCGCCCGACGTGACGGCCTTGATGCGCGTCAGGCCGAGGCGCTCGCGGAGCTTCGAGTAGACGAGCTTGTCGGCCAGGCCGTGCTTGATGCCCTCCAGCCCGGAGGGCGTGGTGGTGACGTCGAACTCGACGGCGCGCCCGAGTGCCCACGACCCGATGGCCTTCTTGGCGCCCTCGGCCGACTCGACGCCGAGCGCCACCTTGTCGAACACCTTTTCGAGGACGCGCGGGACGGTGGCGAAGAACGTCGGCTTCACCTCGGCGAGGTGGTCGACGAGCTGGTCGGGGTTGGTGTAGTAGACCGTGTGGCCCCATCCGGCGTTCGCGATCGTGAGCGTGCGCGCGTAGATGTGGGTCATCGGGAGAAAGTTGAGAACGACCTCCCCCTGGTTCTCGAGGATCGCGATGCCGGTGAACGCCGAGTAGGCGTTCGAGGTGATGTTCTGGTGGGTCAGCATCACGCCCTTGGGCTGGCCGGTCGTGCCGCTGGTGTAGATGAGCGTCGCGAGGTCGGTCGCCTCGATCTCGTCGCGCATCTCGTCGGGCAGGTTGGGCGCCTCGGCGAGGCGGGCGCGGCCTCGCTCGCGGAGGGCATCGAGCGTGATCAGCTCCATGCCCTCGGGCAGCGTCACGCCGGCCCCGTCGCCCTCGGCCAGGATCACGAGGCGGACGTCCGGCACCTGGTCGGCCCAGCCGGCGAAGTTGGCGAGCATCTCGGGGTTGGAGACCGCCATCGCTTTGGCCTCGCCGTGCGTGGTCACGTAGACGAGGTTCTCAGGCGCGTACGTCGTGTAGAGCGGGACGTTAACGAGCCCGGCGATGAGCGAGCCGAAGTCGAAGAGCTGGAAGTAGAGGTCGCTGTTGAGGAAGAACGCGACGTGGTCGCCCCGCTCGAATCCGCTCGCCCGGAACCCGGCCGCGATCTCGTCGACGGCCGTCCGGAAGTCGGTGTTCGACATCGTCATCCAGCCGCCGCTTTCGCGGGGCTGGTTGAAGGCGCGCGGGTTCGGGTGCTGCTCGGCGGCCTGGTCGAGCAGGGACGGGATCGTCTTGCCGAGGACGACCTGGCCCTTGGAGAGCGGGAGGGCCGTGCGGATCTGGAGAGCCATGGAGGTGGGGTCGAGGTCGATGAAACGGAAGGGCTTCCGCCGAGGCCCCTGGTGATTCCGGGAGGCCGGTTTTGTTCCGGTAACACCGCCTCGGGGCCGGCCACGCGTCTTACCTCGGGGCCCGCCTCAGGCCGTCCGGAACGCGGCCTGCGCCTGCCGGACGGCGGCGTCGATGAAGGCCTCGCCGGCCACCTTCACGTCGACGCGCTCGGCCAGGAGCAGCGACACCAGGCCGTGCAGCGACGTCCAGAGCACGTGCGCGGCCACGTCGGGCGTCGTCGGCACCCGGAGCGTGCCGGCCGAGGCGCCCTCGGCCAGGACCTCCCCGTAGCGCTCGATGTTGCGGCGCGCCCGCCGGTAGTCCTCGGCCGGGTAGCGGGCCATCCGCGCCGGGTGGAGCTGGAACATGATCTGGTAGTACTCCGGCCGCTCGAGCCCGAACCGGACGTAGGCGCGGCACATCGCGTCGAGGCGGTCGGCGGCCGCCGCCTTGGGGTCGTCGGCCTCGGCGAGCGCCTCCCCGAGGCGGCCCATGCCCTCGTCGATGAGCGCGTGCGTGAGCCCGTCCTTGCTCTCGAAGTGGAGGTAGATGCTCGTCGCGCTGCACCCGACCGAGCCGGCGATCTTGCGCATCGACAGGGCGTCGTAGCCGTCGCGGACCAGCAGATGGCGGGCGTGGTCGAGGATCAGGCGCCGGAGGCCGACGTCGGTCTCGGAGCGAGAGGCGGGCGGGGCGCTTTGGGGCACAGGGCGCAGCGGGCGGGGTCGCCGAAGGTACCGCCTCGGGGCCAGGCGCCTCGGCCTCCCGCATTGTTGGGAGGGGTCGCCCCTCGCCCACCCCATAGGTTTCCGCCCCGCATGCGCTGCCTGCTCGCATGCGCTGCCTGCTCGCATGCGCTGCCTGCTCCACGTCCCCGTCTTCATGTCGCCCTTGACGCTCCGCCAGACGCTCGCCCTCACGCTCCTCGTCGCCGTCGGCGGGTGCGATGGGATCGCTCCCGACGGAGACGCCGACGGCCCGGCTCTCGAGGTCTTCGAGGGGGGGACGATCGGGGTGTCGCTCTTGCCCTCCGGAAACGTCCGTCTGGGGCTGCCGGACGGCCTGTTCACCGGCCCCCACGTCCGCTACACCGCCACGGTCCGGGTGTTCACACCCCGAATCATCGGGCGAGACAACCGCTCGGTCGAGGAGCTGTGGGCATTCGTCTGCGAGCGCATGGAGATGATCCCGCAGGAGGTCGACTACGGGACGCTCCCGGAGGGCTGCAGCGAGCAGACGAGCCCCCGGGCGATCCGGCCCGGCCAACCCGCCGAGGTCTACGTCGCCGCCGTTCGGGTGAACGCCCTCGGGTTTCGGAACGGACGCGACGACACGGCCACGTTCCGGATCAACGACCCCGAGGCGGTGCTCGACGTCGAGCGGACGGGCGACGAGGTCACGGTGTCGTGGTCGCCGGCGCTGGCGAGCGCGCACGGGCGGCCGATCCAGCTCTGGGTGTTCCCCGCCGTTCCGGTCGAGACCGTCGCCGGGCCGGGGTGGGGCTACTCGAACGACGCGGTCCGGTCGGTCCTGTGCTTCCTCCCCAACCTCCCCAACGTCACCTCGCTCTCGACCGGCGGTGGTCCCGACGGGTGCAGCATCAGCGGCGCGGGAGAGCCCGTCGAGGACGGCACGTACTTCGCGCTCGTGACCTTCGTCGACGACGACCGCCGCACCCTGACGTTCGCCTCCCGGTTCGAGTGGTGACGCCGCGCTAGGGCGTGTGGACAATCAACCAGATCGGCGCGGACGGTCCAGATTCCGCCCTCGCGGCGTCGCACTCGTCGTCCGGGGCTATGGCCCCGCTCTCCTCGCGCTTCTTGCGAGGTTGGAATCGTAGCCTCGTTCGCGCCTGACCTCGCGAATGTCCACACGCCCTATCCGGGCACGCCGAGGCGGACCACCTCGATGTCGAAATCGTCGCCTCCAAACCCGCCGAACGGCTTTGGCCCGACGGCCAGCACCACCCCGAGGCGGCCGTCGGGGAGGGCGACAAGGCCTTGCACGAACGTCGACGCATCACCCGGCTCGCCAATCCCAACCGAGTAGGCGACCTGCCCATCCGCACCGACGGTGACGAGGCGCGCCGCGTTGCCACTCTCGAAGTCCCGGTTCCTCGTCTGGACCCCGACTACGGAGCGGCCGTCGGCGAGCAGCAGCACACGAGTCCCGAAGGCCGCCTCGGGGTCTGCGGCCGTGGGATCTGCGAGCGAGCGCGTCCAGAGCGTCTCGCCATTGGCGCCCAGGCGGACCAGCACCGGTGGTCCCCCAGGTTGCTCTTCGGCGACAACGACCGTTGCCTCATCCGTCGACGAGATCGCCGTCGGGGATGTCGCCGCCAGCTCGACACGCCACCGCTCCTCCCCGTCCGGAGACAGACGGGCGACGAGGGCCTCGCCGCCTCGGCGTCCGGCACCGGCGACGACGAGGTCACCATCCGGACGAACGCTCACCGAGCGGACGTCCTGCGCCTCGGGGAGGCGGTACGTCCACTGCTCCGCACCCGAGGTGGAGAGGCCGTAGAGGTGCGGGGAGTCCGCCTCGGCGGGGAAGGCCGCGACGACCAGGCCGCCCGGAATGGCGCGGAGGGCGTCGTCGGGAAAGAACCGGGCGTCGAGGCGGGCGATTCGCTCGCGGCTCCGCCCACGCCGGTCGGTCCGATAGATCTCGGCGCCATCCTGGGATCCGATCGCGATGGCGAGGCCGTTCCCAAGCGCCGCGATGCCGTCGACGCCGAAGAAGCTGCGGTCGCCAGTGTCGTACACCGCCGCCTCGGCGCCGTCGTCGTCGAACTGGATGACGGCCGGGTAGCCGATCGTGCCATCGGCGGGCGCGATCACGCCCTCGACGAGCGCGCCGACGACGATCTGGCCGCCCGAGAGGGCGACGGCCGCGTTCGGGTCATCGGTCCCCTCGGTGCGAAACGTAGTCGCGGTGCCGTCGAATCTCGTCGCCGAGTCGCAGCCCGACAGGGAAGCGGCGGCGAGGACGAGGCACGCGGCCCCGAGGCGGAGAGTGAGCATGGTGGGGCGGATGGGTTCCTCCCGTGGTACGGACCTCGGACGTCGAGCGCTGCAATGCCTCCGGGTGAACGGTCGGTGCATCAGGGGCCGCGCGGGATCCCTGCAAAAATGGGGAGAGTCGGAGGCGGCGCGACTGGTCCCACTCCACTCCACGCCCGAATGCCCGCCGCCCCGACCTCTGGCGTCCCTGCGGACGAGATCCCCGACCTCCCGCCCGTCGTCCGCCGGTTCTGCCGCTACGTCCAGGTCGACACGACCTCTGATCCCACCTCGGAGACGGTCCCTTCGACCGAGCGCCAGAAGGACCTGAGCCGGGTGCTGGTCGACGACCTGCGCCGCCTCGGGGTCGAGGATGCCGAACTGGACGGGCACGGCTACGTCTACGCGACTCTGCCCGCCCCCGTCCCCGCGGCGGAGGCGCTGCCGGTCCTCGCCCTCGTCGCGCACGTCGACACCTCGCCCGACGCTCCCGGCGCGGGTGTGACGCCGCTCGTCCACACGAACTACGCGGGCGGGCGAGTCGCCCTCCCCGGCGACCCCGAGGTGGTGCTCGATCCCGCGCGCCAGCCCGCCCTCGCCGACGCGGTCGGCCACGACCTCATCACGAGCGATGGGACGACGCTGCTCGGCTCCGACGACAAGGCCGGCGTCGCCGTCATCGTCCAGCTCGCCGAGGACCTGCTCCGCACCGAGGCGGACGCCCGCGCGCGCGGCGAGCGACCCGCGCCCCGGCCGACGCTGCGACTCCTGTTCACGCCCGACGAGGAAATCGGCCGCGGCACCGACCACGTCGACCTCGACCGCCTCGGGGCCGACGTAGCGTACACGCTCGACGGGAGCGGCACGGACCGGCTCAACGTCGAGACGTTCCACGCCGCCGAGGCGCGGTTCACCGTCGAGGGCGTGGGCGTTCACCCGGGCTACGCGAAGGGCGTGATGGTGAACGCCGCTCGCATCGCGGCCGAGATCGTCGCCGGCCTGCCGCGCGACGAGGCGCCCGAGACGACAGACGGATACCAGGGCTACCTCCACCCGCACACGGTCGAGGCGACGGCCGAGCGCGCCTCGGTCCGCGTGCTGCTGCGCGACTTCACCGAGGCGGGCATGGAAGCCAAGCGGCGCCACGTGCGCGACCTCGCCGACCGCCTCGGGGCCGCCTGGCCCGGCGCCTCAGTGTCGGTCGAGGTGGTCGAGAGCTACCGCAACATGCGCTCCTACATCGAGGCGGCCGACCCGCGCGCGATCTCGCTGGCCGTCGAGGCGGGGCGCACGGTCGGAATCGACCTCGAGATGGAGGCGATCCGCGGCGGGACCGACGGCGCCCGCCTGAGCGAGAAGGGGCTTCCCACGCCGAACGTGTTCACGGGCGGCCACGGCTTCCACAGCCGCTTCGAGTGGAACACGGTCCAGAACCTCGAGCGCGCTCTGGCTTACACGAAGGCGCTCGTCCGCACCTGGGGCGAGCGCGGAGCCTCCGACTTGCCATGAGCACCCTCTCCCCTGTCCAGACGCGCCGCCTCACGGTGGTGATGGTCGTGCTGATCTTCGTCCTGTCGGCCGTCGCGACGTTCTTCATCACGCGCGGCTGGAGCAATGAGGACCTCCAGGAGCAGGTGGCGGATCAGGAGAACGAGCGGCGCCAGGCGATGCCCCGCCTCGGGGACTAGCCGTTACGTTGAGGTTGGGTGGGGCGGCTGGCTCTCCAGGTCCTCCCCCTCTCCTGTGCGCCTCGTCTCGCTTCTCGCCCTCCTCATCTTCACGCCCGTTGTCTCGGCCCAGGTCGGCGCCGTCGTCAAGGCGGGCGGGAGCGGCGGCCAGATCGGTCTCGACCTCCCCGTCGGCGACCGCGCCAGCGTCCGCGCCATCACGTCGCTGTCGATCGACGTCGACCGTGACGACGTGAGCGGCATTCTCAACGTGGCCGTCCCAATCCGCTTTCCCAACGGCTCGCAGACGGCGCTGTACCTCGGCCCTTCGCTGACCGTCGTTCGCTACGAGGACTTCGCGTTCGTCGGCGCCCTGTTCGGCGTCGAGCACACACTGACCCAGCGGATCACGCTCTTCGGCGAGGTCGGCGTGGACATCGGGATCGACGAGTCATACGTGAGCCTGACGACGGCCCTGAACACTGGCGTCGGTGCAGTCTTCCGCTTCTGATCTGCCCTACGGCGGGGGAATCTGCCCAGCGACGGCCTCGAACGTCGCCACGAGCGTGTGCGGCACGTCCTCCCCTGGCGGTGTGTCGTCGTCGATCGCCTCAATGGCGAGCATGATCGTGCCGTGCGCGACGCCGTCCACGATCCGCATGATCTCGACCGTCGCCTCCTCGACCATGTAGCTGGGCCCGTCAACGCGCGTGCCGCCTGGCCCCCAGTGGTAGAGCGCGATCCCACGCGGGTTCGTCTGGGCACCGATGCTCAGCCCCTCGAACAGCCGGACCTCGACGAACGAGAACACCGCGTCGTCGAGCACGGCAGACGCGCCGTCGACGAGCGGCGACGTCACGAGTGCGAGGGCGGCGAAGTCGTCGGAGACGCGCGTGTGGTACGCCCGCCCCTCGAATGTGAACGCGGGCACGCCGTCCATCCGCACCGAGGCGGTGCTGGTGTCATACCAAGTCCGGGAGCTTTCTGAGGGATGTCGCTGTCTGATCGGCTCTCCGCCTCTGGCCCCATGCCCCGCTCGCTCCTCCTCGCCGACCACCTCCCAGCCGACCAGATCCGCGCTCGCTTCCGCGCCAGCCGCGACCGC
>JBCCQJ010000216.1:0-7794 GCA_039024395.1 Bacteroidota bacterium
GCTGCGGGTTCGGCGGGTTCGGCGGGTTCGGCGGGTTCGGCGGGTTCGGCGGGTTCGGCGGGTTCGGCGGGTTCGGCGGGTTCGGCGGGTTGAGGCTAGTCCGATTTGCCGTGCTGGATCGACCTGCTCGACCCGCCCAACCAGATCAACCTGCCCGACCTGCCAAACCGGATCAACCTGCCCGACCTGCCAAACCGGATCAACCTGCCCGACCTGCCGAACCTCTTTCCCGAATCAAGTCGATCGTCTCGACCGCGTGCCGGAGGTGCGGGATCACGATGCTGCCGCCGACGATGAGCGCCACGTTGAGAGCGTCCTCCAGCTCGGCGTCGGTGAAGCCCGCCTCAGCGCACTGCTCGAGGTGGTAGTCGATGCAGTCGTTGCACCGCAAGACCGCGCTCGCGACGAGGCCCAGCAGCTCCTTCGTCCGGCCGTCGAGGGCTCCGTCGCGGTAAGCGGCCGTGTCGAGGTTGAAGAACCGCTTGATGCCCAGGTGCTGCCCCTCGTCGAGAATGCGGGCGTTCATGCGGGCGCGGTAGGCGTCGAAGCGGTCGAGGCGGGTGTCGGACATGGCTGAGGCAGACGTGGGCGCCGAGAAAGCCGCCGCGCGCGAGCGGTTCCGCGCGCTCCGGGGCGCGATGCCCGCCTCGGAGCGCGTGCGCGCGAGCGACGCCATCGTGCGGAATCTCCTCGCCCTCCCCGAGGTGGCGTCGGCGCGGACGGTGATGGCGTACTGGCCGCTCGTCGACCTCGGCGAGGTCGACCTCCGCCCTCTCCT
Source organism: Bacteroidota bacterium (assembly GCA_039024395.1). Classification (GTDB taxonomy): domain Bacteria; phylum Bacteroidota; class Rhodothermia; order Rhodothermales; family Rubricoccaceae; genus Rubrivirga. The sequence continues at coordinate 779 of JBCCQJ010000216.1, forward strand.
CGACCGCCTCGTCGCCGACGGCCGGACGGTCGCCCTCCCCGCCACCGGTCCCAGGCGCATGCTCACCCCGAGGCGGTACGACGGGGCGCTCGTCACGGGCGTCTTCGGGACGCGCGAGCCGCCGCCCGACGCGGACGCGGTCGCCTCCGAGGCGGTCGAGGTCGTGATCGTGCCCGGCCTCGCGATGGGTCGCGACGGGACGCGGCTCGGCTACGGCAGCGGCTTCTACGACGCCTTCCTGCCCACGACGCCGGCGATCCGCCTCGGGGCCGTCTGGGCACGCGCCCTGGTCGACACGCTTCCGACGACGGCGCACGACGCCGTGCTCGACGCCGTTGTGACCGAGCGCGGGGTCGTCCGCCCCGAGGCGGGAGGTCGCAACCGACACGCCCTGAGAACGTAGCTTTTGAGCCCTCGACGCCCGCCCCATGTCTACCCGCCAGCGCCCCCGGTCTCGGTCCGACGACGACACGTCGCTCGACGACGAGTTCAGCCTCGTTACCGACGACGACATTGTGGCCTACATGGCCGAGCAGGAGCTGGAGGAGGAGGCCGAGGAGAAGAAGAAGGAGGGCTTCTGGAATCTCCAGACCGCCTCGGGGATGGGCCTCATCGGGCTGGGCGCGCTCTACAGCCTGCAGCTCATTGGGCTGTTCACGCTGGGGAGCCCGATCCTCGCCCAACTCGCCGCTGTTCTCCCCGTTCTCGCGGCCATCCTGATCATGCTAACCGGGTTCGGCGTGCTGTCGTGGAGCCCGGCCGCGCGGCGGCGGCGCAAGGCGCGCGAGCGGGCCGCGAGAGCCCGACGGCAGCGGCAGGCCCGCGCGCGCAAGACAATGGGCCGGAGCCGCGAGGGCGACCAGGCGGGGCGCAAGGCGTCGCGGGCCTTCGAGCAGGCCGAGAAGGCGCTCCGGTCGGCCGGCCGCACCGCGGGGCGGACCGCCGGGCGAGCCAAGGACGAGGCCTTCGCCCGCCGCGCCAAGGCTCGGCGCTCGGGCTACCGCCGCCTCGCCAAGGACCGCCGCAACCGCAAGCTGACCGGCGTCGCGGCCGGCATGGCCAACTACTTCGGCCTCGACCCGACCATCGTGCGCATCGGCTGGGTCGTCGCCACCATCTTCAGCCAGGGGACCGCCCTGATCCCCTACGCCGTGCTGTCGATGATCCTCAAGAACGAGGAGGACCTCCGCGACGACGACGACCCGATCATCCGCTTCCGCGACGACTGACGGCCACCGACGGCGGCCGTCTCACGATCGTTGTCCCGCCTCGGGAGGTGTGCCCGCAATCGACACGTGGAGGTCGGCGGGCCGGACGTGCTGCCGAACCGCCTCGGTGACCTCCGCCTCGGTGAGGTCGCGGATGAGGTCCGGGTAGCGGTCGAGGTAGCCGACGTCGAAGCCGCGCTGGGCGTTGACGAGCAGCCGCGCCGCCGCGCCTCCCGTCGTCGCCAGCGAGACGACGTGCTGGCCGGCGAGCGTCGTCTGCACCTGGGCCAGCGCCTCGGGGCCGATGCCGTCGTCCACGAACCCCTCCACTTCGGCCTGCGTCGCGGCGATCCCGCGCTCGAGGTTCTCCTGGCTGAGCGTGACCGAGACGCGCACGTGCCCGTCGTAGGCGATGTCAGTCGATCCGAGCCCGGCGCGGATTCCGTAGGTCAGCCCCTGCTCGTCGCGGATCGTCTGCATGAGGCGACTCGAGAAGTTGCCGCCGAGGGCGAACACGCCCACGTAGAGCGGGAGGTACGCGGGGCTGTCGCGCCGCACGCCGACCGCGTGGCCGATGCGGACGTCGAGGTTGTTGCGGTCGGCCATCGCGTGGAGCGTTCGCCCTGGCGGCTCTGGCGACGCCTCGGGCGAGAAGGCCGCCTCGGTGCCGTGCGGCGCCCACCCGCCGAACGCGGCCTCCGAGGCGGAGACGGCCGTCTCGACGGGCACGTCGCCCGCCATCGCAATCGTCAGGCTGTCGGACCCGAAGTGCGCGCCGTGGTACGCGCGCACCTCCTCCGCCGTGATGGCCCCGAGGCGGGCCTCCTCATCGCTCGGTTCGAGGACGAAGTTCGGGTGGTCCAGTCCGTAGAGGCGTCGGGCCAGGGCCCCGCTCGCCCACCCCGAGGTCGACTCGCGCGCGCGGCGGACACCGGCGACCGCTCGCACGATGGCCTTCTCGACCTCCGCGTCGTCGAACGCCGGCTCGCGGAGCTGCTCGGCCAAGAGGGCGAGCACGTCGGCGAGGTCGTCGCGGAGGCACTTGCCGGAGAATCCGGCCCGAAGGCCGTCCGAATAGAACGACACGAACGCGCCCCGGTCTTCGAGCGCGGCAGCCACCTCGAACCGGTCGCGGTGCTGCGTGCCCTTGGGGAGCAGGTCGGTGACGAGGGACTGCACGAGGTCATCGTCCCGCCCGAGATCCGGCGCCGTCTCGAACGACCCGCGGAAGCTGACGACGTCGTGCACGTCGGTCGGCAGGAGCAAGAGGCGGGCGGGGCCCGCGGCGCGGTCGAGCGTGCGGTCGGCGAGCGAGAGGGTCATCCGTCGGTGGTGGGGACGTACCAGCCGACGGTGAGGCGGTCGTCGTCGAGGAGGCGGGCGGCCGCGGCCTGCACGTCGGCGGCCGAGACCGCCTCGATGCGGGAGGGGTAGGTCGAGAAGAGGGTCCAGTCGCCGACGGCGATGGCCTCGTTGAGCTGCGAGACGACGGCGTAGGGCCCGTCGCGGCCGAAGGCCTCCTGGGCGACCACCTGGCGGCGCGCCCGCGCCAGCTCGGCCTCGGTGAGGCCGTCCTCCGCCACCGAGGCGAGGGTCTGCTTCAGCGTCGCCTCGACGGTCTCGGGCGCCACGTCGGGCGCCAGCGTGGCGTAGAGCATGAACAGGCCGGGATCACGAAGCCGCGGGAAGTAGGCGTGGGCGGAGGTCGCGAGCCCCTCGTCGGTGAGGGCGCGGTAGAGCCGCGCGCTCTTGCCGGCCGAGAGCGCCTGCGAGAGCACGTCGAGCGCGTCGGCGTCGGGGTCGAGGCCGGCGGGCGCCTTGTAGGCGAGCATCACCGTGCCCAGTTCGCCGGCCTGGCGGACGACCACGCGGCGCTCGCCACGCTGCGCGGGCTCGCGCGTGACGGCGTCCGACGCCGGCTCCTGGACGAGCGGCTCCGGCGCGTCGGCGTCCGCCTCGGGGCCGGGCGGGATCGCCCCGAAGTGGGCGTCGAGCAGGTCGAGGGCGTGCCCGCGCTCGAACGCGCCCGCCACGGTGACCGTCGCGTTCGACGGCCAGTAGTACGTGTCGTAGAAGTGCCGCAGCCCCGAGGCGGTGACCGTCTCGACGTCGCTCCGCCAGCCGATCACGGGGTGGCCGTACGGGTGGGCGTGGTAGGCCGTCGCGAACACGGCGTGGAGCAGCCGGCGCACCGGCTCGTTCTCGCCGCGGTCGAGTTCGTTGAGCACGACCGTCCGCTCGCTCGCCAGGTCCTCGTCGCGGACGCGCGCGCCGCGCATCCGGTCGGCCTCGATCTCGACGGCCTTCTCGAGGTGCTCGCTCGGCAGGAGCGCGAAGTAGTTGGTCCGGTCGTACCACGTCGTCGCGTTGATCTGGCCACCGACCGCCTGGAGCGTCTGGAACACGCTCGTCCCGAGGTCGCGGTTGAACCGCTCCGACCCCTTGAACATCAGGTGCTCCAGGAGGTGCGTCGCGCCCGTCAGGCCGGCGCCCTCGTTGCGGCTGCCCACGCGGTAGGTCACCTGAAAGGCCACGACGGGCACGGCCGCCTCGGGGAGGAGGAGCGCGACGAGGCCGTTCTCACGGTGTCGGTACTCCTCGACGCCGCCCGACTCGCGGACGAACGCGAATGCGGCATGATCGGTGACAGGGGCGAGGTCGGGGAGGTCGGTCTCGGTCATTGTCGTGGGGGTCGGCGGCCCCTACGGGTGCCGCGGCGTGCGGATCCCGCCGCGGCCGCTGAACCCGTCTCTACCTTTCCCTCCGTCCTCCCTTGCCTCGACATGTCTCGCCTCAGCGTCTTCGCCCTCGCGATCGTTCTCCTCGCCGGCTGCCGGATCGAGGGACGCACCGGCACCGCCTCTGAGGCGGGTCCGAGCGCGTCGGCCCCCGCAGCGTCGGCGGCGGCTCCGACCGGCGACGCGGGCGTGATCCTCTACGTCACCGAGTGGTGCCCCTACTGCCAGGCCGCGCAGGACTACCTGGACCAGCGCGGCACCGAGTACCGCCTCGTCGACATCGAGGCGGGCGAGAGCGAGTACGTCGAGTACGCACGCCAGGGCGGGACGGGCTCGATTCCGCTCATCATCGTCGGCGACGAGCGGATGCAGGGCTACCGCGAGGACGTGCTGGAGGCGATGCTCGGCCGGAGCGGCATCTGAGCGCCCTTCGATCGCTCCGAGGAATGGAGGGCGCGCCACGCGCGCGGAGGAATGGAGGGTGGACCGGTGGCGAGACCAGCGGGCGAAGTGCCATCCTTGCCTTGCTTTCTCCTCTGGCCCGGTGTTCGCCTCGGGGCCAGTATCCTCTGGCCGGACTCTCGACCGCCCATGCTCCGGCTCCTCGCTGCCCTCGTCGTTCTCGCCACCGCCTCGGGGCTCGCAGCCTCGGGGCTTGCGGCCCAGGAGTCGACGCCGCTGCCACCGGGCGTCGCCGTGGTCTCTCGCGCCGAGTGGGGCGGCCCACCACCGGCTTTACCGATGATCCCGCAGGTGCCCCACGTCCTGACGGTCCACCACACGGCGACGCCCCAGCGGCCCGACCGCGACCCGGCGGAGACCCTCCAGGCCCTCTACGCCTTCTCGGTCTCGGACGGCCCGCTCGGTGACGGCCGCCCGAAGCGCCCCTGGGCCGACGTGCCCTACCACTTCTACATCGCACCGGGCGGAGCCATTCTGGAGGCCCGCGACGTCGCCTTCGAGGGCGACACCAACACGCGCTACGACCTGAGCGGCCACGTCCTGATCGTGCTGGAGGGCAACTTCGACGTCGAGCAGCCCACCGAGGCACAGCTCTCCAGCTTGTTCTCGCTCTCCGAGGCCCTCGCCGCCCAGTGGGGCTTCGGCCCCGAGGCGGTGGGCGGGCACGCCGACCGCGCGCCCGGCCAGACGGCCTGCCCCGGCGACGCCCTCGAAGCCCGCCTCGGGGACGTGCGCGCGGCGGTCCGCCGCGGCGCCTTCCAGTCGCTCTCCGGCGCGTGGACACTCGACCTCCGCCCCATTCCGGATGCCGACGTGGTGACGTATCCGTTCGACGTCGCCGTCGACGCCGACGGTGCACTCACCGGCTCGTTCTACGGCGCCGAGATCCTCGACGGCCGGGTGAACGCCGAGTGGAACGCGCTGCACCTCGCGTTCACGACCTCGGACCGCGCAGCCGACGGCGGCATCCTCCGCCACGAGGCCCGCGTCGTCGGCGGCCGCCTCGAAGGCACGACCTACGCCCCCCACCGAGACGCCCTGTGGGTGTGGACGGCCACGCGCGACGGGTAGAGCAAACGGCAGGTGCGGGGTTCGTAGGACGTGGTTCGTAGGACGTGGGACGGAGGCCCGACCGAAACGTATCGCGTTGGACCTCTCGCTGCGTCCTACAGCCCGGTGCCCCGACGGAGACCCCAATCGCCCGGCCCGTTGCTCTGGACCGCCTCGGGGCCATGCCAAACCCCGCCGGCACCGAGGCGGATGCCATGCGTTCGCAGACCGAGCCTCTCTCTGCCCGATGACCGTCGCTCTCCGCTTCCGCCGTCCTCCGCACAGGGTCCCTCGGCGTCCCTATTGCCCTCACACCGCCTCGGTGCGGCGCCGCGCTGCGCGGTGGGCTCGCGCCGACGCCCGCCCGATCTCGACCGAGATCCGCCGCGTGCAGGAGTACGTGGACGTCCGCCTCGGGGAGGTCCGCACGCTCGACGAGCTGGCTGAGGTCGCCGGGTGGAGCCGCTACCACTTCGCGCGGCGGTTCCGCGACGAGACCGGCGAGCCGCCGTGGGCCTACGTCCGCCGCAAACGCGCCGAGCATGCACGGCGCCTCCTCGAAGAGGGGCGCCCGCCGGCCGAGGTCGCCCACGAGGCGGGCTACGCCGACCAGGCGCACCTCACGCGCGACCTCCGCGACCGCCTCGGGCAGACGCCCGGCGAGATCCGCAAACGCGGCGCAAGCTCCAAAACCACCCCCGAGGCGGACCGCAAGGACGTTCAAGACACCGAGGCGGTCACCGCCGGATCCTGAGGGCGCACTGCCCCCGGACCCATGCCTCCCCGCCTCGACGACGACGCTCCCGCCGTCGCTCCCCCGCCACCCCTCCCCCGCCGCGTCGCCGACGCCCTCTTCGACGCCCGCACGGTCATCATCAGCGGCGGCATCGACCACGACCTCGCCGCCTCGGTGATCGCGCGGCTGACGGCCCTCTCGGCGACGTCCGACGACCCGATCACGGTCGTCGTCAACTCGCCCGGCGGGCACGTCGAGTCCGGCGACTCGATCCACGACTTCATCCGGTTCGTGCGGCCGCGCGTGCGGATGCTGGGCTCGGGCTGGGTGTCGAGCGCGGGCGCGCTGATCTACGTCGCCGTGCCGCGTGAGGACCGCTACTGCCTGCCGAACACGCGCTTCCTCCTCCACGAGCCGTCGGGTGGGATGCGGGGCGTCAGCAGCGACATCGCCATCGAGGCGGACCAGATCCTGAAGATGCGCGAGCGGCTGACGCAGATCTTCGCCCGGCAGACGGGGCAGACGCCCGAGCGGATCCGCGAGGACACGCGTCGCAACTTCTGGCTCGACGCCGAGGCGGCGGTCGACTACGGCCTCGCCGGACAGATCATCGAGCGCGCGGCAGACATCCGGTAGAGCCACCTCGGTGCGTGCGGCCAGATCGCATCGTACCGTTAAGGCAAGGGGCTGGCCTAGATAAGGTCTCGGTGGCTTAGCTACCGCCATGACCCAGAGACGACGACGTAGCCGGCTCCCACGCCGCACCCAACTCCGCCTCATCGAGCACTTCGTCGCCGGCACGCCCGCTCGGATGGCCGCTCA
>JBCCQJ010000217.1:0-7682 GCA_039024395.1 Bacteroidota bacterium
ATTATTTTGACCTCGAAAACCACCCCACCGCACTCTTTGAAGCCGACATTTTGGCATCTGAATCAGGTCACGTCGCCGAGGGCGTGTTGACCATCAAAGACCAAAGCATCCCGATTCAAATGCCCTTTGATCTTACGCTTGATGGCAACCACCTCCCGAGGCGGTCGGCCTGGAAGGCGCCGGGCAGGAGAGCGCCCGGGGTCGTGACCTCGGCGGCCTCGGGGCCGTTCCAGATCGCGATCTCGGCGTCCGGCGCCAGCTCGGCGATGACCTGGCGGCAGCCGCCGCAGTGCGTCGCGCCTGGCGCCTTGGCGCACGCGACGGCGAGGCGGCGGATCGGACCGAGCCCGGCCGCGACGGCGCCGACGAGCGCGGTCCGCTCGGCGCAGAGCCCGCGCGTCCAGTCGGCCTCGATCTCGACGTTCGCGCCGACCACGAGGCGGCCGTCGACGTCCTCGACAACGGCGCCGACCGGAAACCCCGAGGCGGGAACGACCGCTCGACCCGCCGCGGCGAGCGCGAGGGCGGTCGCGCCGGCCGCGTCGGGCGGGGGCGGGAGGTCGAGCGTGAGGCGGAGCGGGGCCCCCAGGACCGGCGGTGCCCCCGCCTCGGCGACCGCGAGGTCCGGCGCATCGAGGCGCCACGGGAGGCCCGTCGCCTCTCCGAGGAGGGCCGCCTCGGCGTCGGTCATCGGACGGCTGAGGGCGGCCGCGACCGGGTGCCCACCGGCGACCGCTGCGAGTGCGAGGACGCCCTGGAGCGCCGGAATCGTGAGCGGGTATGAGGCGTTCTCGATGCGCGGCGCGGCCGTCCACGTCCCATCGGCGAAGAGGAGCGCTGCGCCGACGGCCTCGCCCGAGTAGGGCGCGTGCGCGTGCGAGGCAGCGGCGCGGGCATGGGCGCGGAGGCGGTCGGGCATCGAGGCGGGGAGACGGACGCGTAGCTTACGGCCCCGCCTCGGGGCACGACGTCACGATGGCTTTCGGTTTCGCCACGTGTCGGTCAGCGCGTGACCGTTGGGACAGAGAAGGAGAAGGTTGTCGAGGGAGTTGTTCGTCCGGTCCCCGTCGACATGGTGGATCTCGAGCGGGATGGTTTGGTTACGCCACGTGGTTCGTTGGCACTCCTCGCAGCGAGAGCCCCGCTCCCGCTGGAGGTGGGGCTTGAGGTTGGAGGCTCGCGTGTAATCCGACCAGTCCTTGAGACGTTCGCCTTTGCTCCATGCGCTTCCCACAAAGTGGCTCGCATCGATGCCAAGTCGCTGCATCTTGCGCTTCGCATTCGCGAAGTTGCCGCCGGCTGCACGAAGGCCGAGCTTGCGGAGTGCCTCGGAAAGAGTGCGGGAGGTTCGAACAGCGTCGCGGAACTCCTGCTCGGTATATCTTCGGCTGCCCATGGGGGGACGTGGTGAAACGGGTAAACACAACGAGCTTAAACCTCGTCGCCTCACGGCTTGCGGGTTCGAGTCCCGCCGTCCCCACCCGGATGACCGAGCGCGTTCACGTCTTGGGTTCGAGTCCTGCCTCCGGCACCGCCGTCGCACAGGTGGTCATGCGAACGACGCTCTGCTGCCCCTTCTGAGGTTAGGACCGCTCAGGTCCCCCACGCAGTGTCGGCCCCTATATCGGTTTTTGGGCTCTGTGAGCTGGTTTGTGGCCTCTTCGCCGCTTCTGGGCTTGAGGACGGGTCTTGGAAAAGCGGTTCCGCTCTAGAATCGGCCTGTCGCGCTCGGGCCGTCCACGGTGCCCGTACCGCGCGCCGGTTCTCACCGAATTGGCTCATCCCAACGTGCCCTGCAGGCGGTGGCCTGCGGGGCGCTTTGGTGAACGGGTGGCGTCTGCCTCTGCAAGGCTGCCCGAACAGAGAGCGGGCGCGTCCCCCACCACGAAGACGCGCCCGCGACCGGAGGCCCACCAGGGACAGGTCTCCGGGGTGCCTCCCAGCGGGGAGGCGACAACGTAGACACCGAGGCGGCCAGCGAGTAACCGCTGCCCCGACCCTTCACACGGCCTCCACCTCGGGGAGGCTACGCGGCTCGCGCGAGGACGGGCGCCACCGAGAGGCCCCGCACCGGCTGAAGCCCAGCGGCCCGCCTCGGGGCCGACCGCACGGCGCTCGGGGCGCGCTCGACCGACCACAGCGACAGGATCGCCAGGAGCAGCGCGCCGACCGCGAGGAGGGGAAGGAGGGCGACGAACGCGAGCTTGGACATGGCGGGAAAAGGGGAGTCCTCGCTACAGGGATCGACCTCCCCTGCGCCGACTTAAGCCCTCGGTCAAAAAATCGCGCGCGCCGCGAGGATGGCGTGGACGGGGCCCTATCCTCGGACGCCTCTCGGCCGAGGCGCAGACGGGGGGTGTGCCGCCTCGACCGGTGTCAGCGCGCCAGCCTCGTCCACGACGAACAGGGTCGCGTAGCCCCACGAGGCGGCCGCCGCACAGGCCGCCTCGGCGCCGGCGCCGACGAACGCGAGGGGCGTGCCCAGGTCTGCCGGCAGGTCGTCGGCCGCGAACGTCTCGGCGTCGAGGCGGAGCGTGACGTCGGGCTCTGCGATCTCTGCCTCCGGGTCGAGCGAGACCACGAGGCCGCCCGCCTCGACGAGGGCCACGACCGAGTCCGCGCCGCGCCACGAGGCGGTCTCGGCCCTGTCGGCCTCGGCGAGGACCGGACCGGCCATCTCGAACAGGGCATCCCCCGAGGTGGGCGTCGTGCGGCCCCGGACCGCGCCGGTGCCGTCGACGACGACCGCGAGCGGCGTGCCGTCGTACCCGAACGCCTCGGCCACGGCGGCGTCGGGACCGTCGGTCTCGACCGCCACCACGACGGCGCCGCTGGCTTCGAGGTCGGCGAGCGCGTCGGCGAGTGCGGCCCACGCGCCGACGTCGTCGGAGGGCGCGAGCTGGACCACGACCGGTCGGCCGACGAGGTCGGCAAGGTGGACCGGCCCCGCCTCGGTGTCGAGCGTCACCGCCGGCGCGGCCGCTGGGGACGCGGCCTCGGGCGCCTCTGCCTCGCACCCCGCGCCCGCCAAGGCGGCTCCGAGGAGGAGGATGCAGAGGCGGGCACGCATGAGGTCAGGCGGCCTGGGCCGCCTCGCGGAGGGCGTCGAGGCGGATCGAGCCGTGGCTCTTCACGTCGACGGCCTCGCCGCCCTTGATGAGGAGCGCCTGCGGCGTCTCGTGCTTCACGCCGAGCGTCTCGGCGATGTGGTTCGACACGTCGCGGGCGTACTGCACCACGACGGCGTAGAGCGGCGGGTCGGCGTCGCCCTCGAGCCCGACGAACTCCATCTGGCCGCGCGCCGAGATGGGGCACGCGATGGAGTGCTTGAGGAGGTAGACGGGGTGCTCGCGCGACGCCTCGATCATGGCATCGGCATCGGCGATCGTGGCGAGTTCCTGAACCTTGGCCATACCGAACGGGGGAAGAGAGGGGAGGGCCGTACCTTTCCACACAGCGGCCGGCCCGCGCGGAAATGTACCGCCTCGGGGCCGCGACCGCCGGCTCGCACCCCCCAGGTTTTCCCCCTTCTCAGAAGCGGTTCGGCGTCGCGCGTTCGGGCTCCGAGCGGCCGCTCCGACCTCCTGGCCTGGGCGCGATCTCGCGTGCCCGTTGAAACCGAACCCCACACCGCTTCTCATGGCCGACACCGCTGTCGCCGACGCCGCGCCGACCGGCGCCGAAGACGTCCGCTGGAACCTCACCGACCTCTACGCCTCCGAGGCGGATCTCGACGCCGACCTGGCCGACCTCGAGGTCGCCGCCGCTGCGTTCGGCGAGCGCTACCGAGGCCGCATCGCCGCCCTCGACGCCGCCGCCCTCGCCGAGGCGTTCGCCGACCTCGAAGGCGTCCACGACCGCGCCGGCCGGGCCTACACCTACGCCTACCTCGCGTGGAGCACCGCGACCGAGGACCCGGCCCGGGGCGCCCTCCTCCAGAAGGTCCGCGAGGCGTACACGCGGATCGGCCAGAGCCTCCTGTTCGTCGACGTCGAGTGGGCAGCGCTCGACCCCGAGGCGGCCGCGGCGCTCGTCGAGGACCCGGCGCTCGCGCCCTACAAGCACTACCTGGAGCTGAAGACCGAGGCCCGCGACCACGTCCTCACCGAGCCCGAGGAGAAGATCCTCGCCGAGAAGGCGGTCACCGGGTGGAGCGCGTGGAACCGGTTCTTCGACGAGACGCTCGGGGCGGCGCGCTTCGAGGTGCGCGGCGAGAGCCTGCCGCTCCAGCAGGCGACGGCCAAGCTGCACGACCCCGACCGCCGCCTTCGCCGCGACGTGCAGGAGGCCGTCACCGAGGGTCTGGAGCCGCTCCAGCGCCCGCTCACGTACGTCTTCAACACGATCCTGGCCGACAAGGCGTCGAGCGACCGGCTCCGCGGCTACGGCTCGTGGATCGAGAGCCGCAACGAGTCCAACGAGGCCGACGCCGCCTCGGTGGACGCCCTCATCGAGGCGGTGACAGGCCGCTACGACCTCGTCGCCCGGTTCTACGACCTCAAGCGGCGCCTGCTGGGGCTCGACGAGCTGTTCGACTACGACCGCTACGCGCCCACCGGGTCGGTCCAGCGGTTCGTGCCCTGGGACGAGGCCCGCGCGACCGTCGTCGGCGCCTACGGCGACTTCCACCCCGAGATGGGCGAGATCGTCGAGCGCTTCTTCGACGAGCGCTGGATCGACGCGCCCCCCGAGGCGGGCAAGCGCGGCGGCGCCTTCAGCCACGGGGCCGTGCCGAGCGCGCACCCGTACATCCTGATGAACTACACCGGCCGCCTGCGCGACGTGCAGACGCTGGCCCACGAGCTGGGCCACGGGGTCCACCAGTACCTCGCGCGCGTCCAGGGCGTCTACCACGCCGACACGCCGCTGACGACCGCCGAGACCGCCTCGGTGTTCGGCGAGATGCTCACGTTCCAGCGGATGCTGGCCGCCCTCGACGCCCCGGCCGACCGGCTCGCGCTGCTCGTCGAGAAGATCGACGACACGATGGCGACCGTCTTTCGCCAGGTGACGATGAACCGCTTCGAGGACCGCATCCACACGCACCGCCGCGAGAGCGGCGAGCTGACGCCGGACGACTTCGCCGAGCACTGGATGGCGACGCAGACGGCCATGTACGGCGACAGCGTGACGCTGACCGCGGGCTACCGGCGGTGGTGGAGCTACATCCCGCACTTCGTCCACACGCCGGGCTACGTCTACGCCTACGCCTTCGGCGAGCTGCTCGTGCTGGCGCTCTACCAGCGCTACCTCGACGAGGGCGAGGGCTTCCCGGCCCAGTACCGCGACCTGCTCGCGGCCGGCGGGTCGGACTGGCCGCACGTGCTCGTGGGCCGCCTCGGGATCGACCTCCGCGACCCGGCCTTCTGGGACCAGGGCCTCGACGCCATCGAGGCGCGGGTCGCCGAGGCGGAGGGCCTGGCCGTGCCGTCGGGCGACGGCCAGTGAGCACACCGCGCCAGACGTCCGACCCGTCGTTCTGGGACGCCCGGTACGCGGGGCCCGCGTTCGCCTTCGGGCGCGCGCCGAACGCCGTCGTCGCCGCCGAGGCCGACCGCCTCGGGGACGGCGCGCGCGTCCTCGACCTCGGGGCGGGGGAGGGGCGCAACGCGGTCTTCCTGGCCCGCCGCGGCCACGACGTGACCGCCCTCGACGTCGCGACCGCCGAGCTCGACCGGGCCACCGCCTGGGCGGCCGCCGAAGGGCTTCGCCTCGGGGTGGAGGAGGCCGACCTCTCGGGGTGGAGCGCCCCCGAGGCGGCCTACGACGGGGTCGTCTGCACGTTCGTCCACCTGCTGTCCCACGAGCGGCCGGCGATGTGGGCCGCCATCGAGCGCGCGCTGCGGCCAGGCGGCGTCCTCCTTGGCGAGTGGTTCACGCCCGACCACCTCCGCCTCGGGGGACCCGGGCCGTCGAGGCCCGACCGCCTCGTGTCGGCCGGCGAGGTGCGCGACGCACTTCGCGGAGGCCGGCTGCACGTGTGCCGGGAGGTCGAGCGGGGGCTGGACGAGGGGCCGTTTTTGCAGGGGCGCGCCGCGACCGTCCAGGTCGTGTTCGAGCGGGCCGGCTGAGCGGCGGCGCACCCGAGGTTGCGCCGATGGATCGGGTGCCCGGCGGTAGATTCTGGGCGGCGCCGCGGCGCCCGTCCCCCTATGCCCTCTTCGACGTACGTAGCCCGCACGCCCGCCGCGTTCTCGGCGCTCCTCCAGACGGCCGAGATCGGCGGAATCCGCCTTCAGCCGTTCGCGCCGATCTCGGTCCGCGACGCGTTCTTCGACACGCCGACCGGGGAGCTGCTGGCGAGCGGGCTGATCCTGCGGGTCCGCGAGCAGGGCGGGGCGCGAACCGCCGCGCTCCGACGCCTCCGCCCCGAGGCGGATGGCGAGGCCCTCCCCGAAGACGTGCAGTTCGAACGCGGCCAGGAGAACCGGCTCGTGCCGCCGGGGCCGTTCGCCGAGGCGGTCCGCCGGCGCGTCGGGGCGGCGCCGCTCGGGCGCGTGCTGTCGCTGCGCCAGAACCGGACGGCGCGCGTGGGGATGGAAGGGGGCCGCGCGGTTGCGCTGTTCTCGCTCGACGTGGTGGCCTACGACCTCGCCTCGCCCCTCGTCTCGAACGAGGTCGAGGTCGAGCCGCTCGGTGAGGCGACCGAGACCCACGCGCTGCGCATTCACGACGATCTGGTCGGCCGAGGGCTCAGCGCCGTGACGACGTCGAAGTTCGAGCGGGGGATTGTGCGCGTGCCCCGCTCGCTCCGCGAGGCCCTCCTGCTGACGCCCTCCGAGCGCGACGCCCTCGAGGCGGCCTCCCGCTCGGGCTCGCCTCTCCTCCAGCGCCGGGCGCGCGTGGTTCTGCTCGACGCGCGCGGCCTGCGCCCCGACACGATCGCCGCCCAGACGGGCCTTGGGATGGCGCGCGTGCGCCACTGGCGCCTCCGCTTCCGCGACGAGCGGCTGGGCATTCTGGCGGAGGAGACGAGCGCCCCGGGGCCAAGGACGGCCTCGAGACCCAGAACCGCCTCGGGGCCGAGGCCGGGAGCCCAGACGCCCGGCTCCCAGAGGCCCGGCCCCCCGGAGCGGCCTCCGGTCGCCCCCGAGGTGGGGCCGACGTCCGCAACGTTCGACTCCGAGCCATCGCCGGAACCGGTCGCATCGCCGCCGAGCGGCGACGGCGCCACGCCTGCGCCTCCGGAGCCGGACCCGCCCGAGAAGGACCTGTCGGACTTGCTCGACCTCTTCTCGCCCCGGGACCCCGGGACCCCCCTCCTCGAAGACGCCGACGGCCCCAAGACGGAGCCGCAACGCGAGGCCGCCGTCGCCGAGGCGACCCGGTCGCGGACGGCCTTCCCCGTGGTTCTCGGTCCGGTCGCCCCGACGCCGACCCAAGTCGTTCGGGAGGCCACCGCCGAGCGAGGGTCGCCGCGTCGCCCGGCACTGACCGGCGAGACGCCGCTCGTGGTGGCCGCGGAGGCCACCATCGCCTACCACGTCGCGGCGCTCGATGCGGCCGTCGACCGGTTCCTCTCCGGGCGCGGCGTGGTGGAGTCGCGGCGGCTCCTGATCGCCGTTCACCGCGTCCGCCTCGGGATCGCCACGTTCCGGCGGCTGCTTCCCGAGACCGCGGCGGCCCGCCTGATGACGTCCCTGCGGCCCCTGGCCGTCCACCTCGACCGGGTGCTCGACGCC
>JBCCQJ010000218.1:0-7642 GCA_039024395.1 Bacteroidota bacterium
CGCCGCCTCGTGGAGGACGAGCACTCGGCCGGTCTTGCGCACCGAGGCGAGGACGGTCTCGCGGTCCCACGGCACGAGCGTCCGCAGGTCGACGACCTCCATCTCCGTCCCCGAGGCCGCGAGGCGGTCCGCCTCGGCGAGCGCCCACTGCACGCCGACGCCCCACGTGACGATGGTTGCGTCCGCCCCCTCGCGGGCCACCGAGGCGGTGCCGAGCGGCGTCGCGTAGTCGCCCTCGGGCACGGGGCCGCGGAGCGAGCGGTAGAGCGCCTTGTGCTCGAAGACGAGCACCGGGTTGGGATCCGCGATGGCGGCGCGGATCAGGCCCTTCGCGTCGGCCGGCGTGGCCGGCACGACCACCTTGAGGCCCGGCACGTGGCAGAACCACGCCTCGGGGCTCTGGCTGTGGAACGGGCCGGCGCCGATGCCGCCGCCGAACGGCGCGCGGATCGTGACCGGGACCGGCGCGCCCCAGCGGTAGTGCGTCGTGGCGAGGTTGTTGGCGATCTGGTTGACGCCGCACGAGATGAAGTCGGCGTACTGCATCTCGACGACCGGCCGAAAACCGTCGAGGGCGAGGCCGAGCGCGCATCCGAGCGCGCCGCTCTCGATGATGGGCGTGTTGCGGATGCGCGCCTCCCCGAAGCGCTCCAGAAACCCGTCGGTCACCTTGAACACGCCGCCGTAGGCCGCCACGTCCTGGCCCATGAGGACCGCTCGGTCGTCGGCGTCGAACGCATTGCGGAGCCCGTCCGAGAGCGCGTCGATGAATCGGACGTTCTCCTGCACGCCCGCCTCGGCGTCGGGCCCCGAGGCGGTCCGTACGACCGGTGGCGCCGGCGCGAACAGGTCGGCCTGCTCGGCCGCCTCGGTGCTGGCGACGGGCGGCTGCTGGAGCGCCCACTCGGCGACCTCCTCGATCTGCGCCTCGACCTCGGCGTCAATCGCGTTCAACTCGTCAGGGTCGAGGCCTCGCTCGATGAGGCGTGCGCGGTATTGGTCGAGGGGGTCACGCTCGCGCCACGCCTCGATCAGCTCGGTCGGCACGTACTTCGTCCCGCTCGCCTCCTCGTGGCCGCGCACGCGGAAGGTCTTCATCTCGAGCAGCGTCGGGCCGTCGCCGCGGCGCGCGCGGTCGGCCGCCTCGTTAACCGCCTCGATGACCGCCTCGATGTCGTTGCCGTCGACCACGAGGCCCGGCATCCCGTACCCCGAGGCGGCGTCGGCGAGGTCGTTGACGGGGATCGCATCGGAGGTGGGCGTCGAGAGGCCGTAGCCGTTGTTCTCGACCACGAACACGACCGGCAGCGACCACACCGAGGCGAGGTTGAGCGCCTCGTGGAAATCGCCCTCGCGGGTGGCCCCCTCGCCGGTGAACGCGAGCGCAACCGTGTCGCGGCCGTCCAACGTCGCCGCCAGCCCGAGGCCGTCGGCGACGGGAAGCATCGCGGCCAGGTGCGAGATCATGCCCACGAGGCGGCGCTCGGGCAGGCCGAAGTGGAACGTCCGGTCGCGGCCCTTCGTGAAGCCGCCCTGGCGGCCCATGAGCTGGCAGAAGAGCGGGCGGAGCGGCACGCCGCGCGTCGTCCAGGCCCCGAGGTTGCGGTGCATTGGGAGCAGCCAGTCGTCGTCGCGGAGCGCCCACGCGCAGCCGACCGCGATGGCCTCCTGGCCGTAGCCGCTGAACCACTTCGAGATCCGGTTCTGGCGGATCAGGCGGAGCATCTTGTCCTCGACCGCCCGCGGCAGGCGGAGGGCGCGGTAGAGGTCGAGGTCCACCTCGGGGGTGGCGGTCGGCGTCGCGGCGGGGGCGGGCTCCATGCGGTCTCGTCGGGGGAAGGCGGAAGATCGCTCCGACCCGAGGCCGACGCACCCGTTCGTGGGCCGAGAGAAACGCAAGACGTATTGCGCCTAATGGATACAAAAGCTAATATTTAGCCCTCTCCTTCTCCTCACCGACCGGCTCGACCGGAGCCTCCGCCCATGGCCGACCTCGACCTCGACGGCCCCGCCGCTCCCTCCCTGTCCCCCGACGGCCCCGACCTCACGCCGTCCGGGGCGCCGGCCCCGACCGGTCTGCCGACTGGAGAGCAGCGCCTCGCCGAGCTCGACGCGCTCGTCGACGCTGGAGGCGACGGCGCCCCGGCGCACCTCGTGGGGCCGGCCCGCGAAGCGCTCGTCGGCGTCCGCCTCGCCCAGTCGCAGGATCCCGTCGCGGAGGCGACGGGCACCGTCCGCGACGCGCTCACGACCGGCTGGACCGACCCCGCCATCTCCCGGAACGACCTCGACACGATTCGAGACACGTTCTCGGCCCTGTCGCGGGACGAGGCCACCGCCGTGGCGGGCAACCTCACCGATGCGGAGCTCTCGACGTGGGCCGGCGACGTGCTCGGCGCGCAGGTCCCCGTCATCGGAGGCTACGGCGTCGAGGCGCGGGAGCAGCTCTACAGCATGCTCGCCGATCGGCTCGACGCCGACCAGCTCCGCCGGGTGGTGGAGGCCTTTGGCGAGATTGGATCGACGGCCGAGGACCGTCGGATCGGGCTCGTCGTCGCCGAGCACGCCCCCGAGGCGGTCCGCGTCGAGCTCGTGCGCGACGTAGCGCTCGACGTCGACGCGTCGCGAGACCAGCGGTTCGTCGCCGGCGAGACCCTGGCGAGCCTTACCGGCGACGCCTTCGACCGCGCGGTCGAGGGGCTGCCCAACGACCGGCTCCGCGACGTGATCGGGACCACGATGGAGGAGACCGGTCACGCCTCGGTGGGTCCGATGGGCCACGGGACGTACACGGTCTCGTACGACGCGCAAACGATGGGCCGCGTGCTGAGCCGGGTGGCCGAGGAAGGCGACGCCCGCGTCCGCGCCGTCGCGTTCGACGTCGGGGGCGACTGGCTCGAGACGCTGGGCCAGGGCGGCAGCTGGCTGACGCCGGAGATCGGGCGCCGCGGCTCGGTCGCCACCCTCCGCGAGGGCCTCGCGACGATCCTCGAGGAGGACCCGGCCGGCACCGTCGCCTACCTCGCCGAGCGGGTCGACACCCGAGGCGGCGCCCTGGCGACGACCGTCGGCGCGCTCGTCGCCAACGGCGAGCAGGAGCGGGTCGGGACGATCCTCGGCAACGTCGCGACGGGCAACGGGCAGGCGTCGAGCGCCGCGTGGTTCTTGCAGGTCGAGACGGACCAGAACGGCGTGCGAGCCTACCCCAACGCGGCCACCCTCGGCTACGCTGCCGGCGCCGTCTACGCCGGCATCGACGGCCTCGGGCAGAGCGTCCGCGAGCGGGGCCAGACCGTGAAGGACGTCTTCGGGACCGCCGCCGGCGTCGGGGGCCCCCTCTCGGCGCCGGTCGCCATCGGAGGCGCGGTCCTGATGCCGATCACGTCGCGCGCCGTCGACGCGGTCGTCGCCTCTGAAATCCGCGCGCAGCGGAACCTCGGCGACGCGCTCGTCGACCTCACCTTCCCCCGCGATCCCAACGGCAACATCGGAGCCGTGCCGCCGGCCGCCCGCACGGCCTTCGACGCGGCGCTCGGCGCGACGTACGTTCAGAGCCGACCCTGACTCCACCTCGACGCCCGTGACCCGACGCGCCCTGCGTTTCATCCTGCCCCTCGGCCTCCTCGTGATCGGCGCTGCCCTCGCAGCGGCCTGTAGCGACGCCTCGCCGCCCCCGCCGCCCCCGCCTCAGGGGGGGATGCAAGACGGCCTCCTCCAGATCTACGGTCCCCCGTTCGAGACCGTCGACGTCCCAGAGGACGTGGTCATCGACTGGACGCGTGTCCGGACGGCCGAAGCCGACGTCTCGCAGAGCCTCGCCGACCGCCTCGGGGCGCTCACGCCGACCACAAACCACGTGTTCACGGGCGGAGAGGACTGGCCGCGCCTCCGGGCCTACTACGACAGCGTGCTCGTCGGCTGGGACTACGACGAAACCCAGCGGAGCGACACCGAGACGGTCGGCGTGTGGACCGCGTCCGACGACGCGGTCGCGGTCCTGCACGTTGCCACCGGGGACAGCACCTCGGTGGCCGTCGTCCTCCGCCCCGAGGCGCGGTAGAGCGGTACCCGTCTGACAACCGGCGGACGGTTCCGCCCGGTGCGGCCTCCCCCTTCCTTCTCCCACTCGACAGAGTGGGGAATGGGAGGAGTGGAGGGAATGGGGAGCGCGCTCCACGCGCGGAGGAAGAAAGGAACGACCGCTTGCGGCACTCCCTGGGCGAGGTGCCATCCTCGCACAAGCAAGGCATTCTGACTCACTGACGTACTGGACCACTGCTTCACTGGCGACAGAAGGCGCTCTCGCCCCGAGGCGGCCGCGCTACTGCCCCTTGCCCAGGAGCGCCGTGCGGACGGTCTGAAACAGGATCTTGGCGTCCATCTGGAGGCTCATGTTCTCGATGTAGAACAGGTCGTACTTGAGCTTCTGGCGGACGTCCTCCAGATCCGCGTCGTAGCGCCACTTGACCTGCGCGAGGCCCGTGATGCCGGGCTGGACGCGGTGGCGGCGGCTGTAGAGCGGGATCTGCTCGGCGAGCTGGCGCACGAAGTAGGGCCGCTCGGGGCGCGGCCCGACGAGGCTCATCTGCCCGAGGAGCACGTTCCACATCTGCGGCACCTCGTCGAGGCGGAGCCGCCGCAGCCAGCGGCCGAGCGGCGTCACCCGGCGGTCGCCCGGCCCCGCCCACACCGGCCCCGTGTGCCGCTCGGCGCCGTCGAGCATCGTGCGGAACTTGTAGATCGTGAAGTCGCGCCCGAGGCGGCCCACGCGCGTCTGCCGGTAGATCGCCGGCCCCGGGGAGGTCGCGCGGACGGCAGCGGCAAGCGTCAGCCAGAGCGGCATGCCCACCACCAGCACCGAGGCGGCGACCACCACGTCCACGATTCGCTTCGTGCGGCGCTCCCAGGCCGGGATCGGCTCGGGCAAGACCTCGATGAGCGGCACGCCGTACGTGTGCTCGGTGCGCGCCATGCCGCCGATGGCCGCGTAGAAGTCGGGCACGAGCTTGAGGCGCACCGGGAGGCCGTCGCAGACGCGGAGCACCACGTCGAGCGTCTTGTGGTCGTCGGCGCCGAGGGCCAGGATGACGTCGCTCACTCCGAGGCGGTCGATCAGCCGGGGCAACTCGGCCACGCCCGCCTCGGGGGCGCCCGCCGCCGTCACCTCGACCGCGCCGACCGGGAGGGCGTCGCCGCCGGGGTGCTCCCGCTCGACGATGGCCCCGCCGTCGCCCGTCTCCACGAGGACCGGGTCGGGGACCTCGGCGGGCCGCAGGCGCACCGCGCCCACCACCTCGATGTTGGCCGCCGGGTAGCGGGCGAGGTCGTGGTAGAGCGTCTCGACGCGGTCGGTCCACCCCACGACGACGGCCCGGTGGCGTCCGTAGCCCCGGACGACCAGGGCACGCTGGGCGGTCCGCACGGCGAGGCGCCACGCGCCCACCGTCCCCAGCATCGCGAGGCCGTAGAGCGCCATCGCAAGCCGGAGGGCGTTCGGTTCGAGCCGGTCGAGCGCGTATCCGAACAGCAGCACCAGCACGCCGAACGTGACCACCTTGACCAGCGTCACCAGCTCGGCGAAACGCCCCCCCTCGTACCGCTCGCCGTAGAGCCCGGCGAAGAAGAACAGCACCACCCATCCCAGAATCAGCAGTCCTCCGCCCAGCATCGTCGACCCGGCGGGGGACGGCACCCACCCCCATGCCGCCGGCGCGCGGAGGGCCACAACCAGCGCGAGGCCAGCGGCGATCACGTCCCCGAGGACGAGCGCGAACAGCTCAATGCGGCGAGACAACGGGCGCGGCGGATGGGTGCGCGTAGCGAAAGAGTCTCGTCAGAAAGGAGGCGTGAGGGGATGGAGAAAGTAGGCCCCTCTCGCAAGGCGTGCAAGACGGCCTGCCGGAGGGTCTGCCTCGGGGGCCGGCGTAGCTTGCGCGCATGGCCTCGACCTCTGCCGTCGCTCTCCTCCTCGGCGACCCGCACGCCACGGCCGCGCCCGGGGCCCTCGCTCCACCGTGAAGCGGCTCGCCTCGACGGCCCCCGAGGCGGTCATGCCCTCCGACCGTGACCTCATCCGCCGCCTCGGGGCCGACGCGACGGTCGAGCAGGCGCTGAACCCCGGCCTCGCCCGCTGGCGCGATCCGCGTGCGCTGGTCGCGTACGCCACCGGGCGCACCCTCCCGGGCGGACGCCGCGTGCGCGTGACGGCCGGCGGCCCCGTGTGTGCGCCGGACCGCCTCGGGGAGGTCGCGCGGGCCTTCGAGGCCGATGCGGACCGTGAGGGACAGGGCGTCGTTTGGTTCGGCGTCGAAGAACGGCTCCGGCGGGCGCTCCCCGAGCACACAGCGCTGGTCATCGGGGCGCAGCCGGTGTGGTCCCCGAGGCGGTGGCCCGACGTCGTCGCGTCGAAGGCCTCGCTCCGCGCACAGGTCCACCGCGCCCAGAACAAAGGCGTCGCCGTCGCGCGCTGGGAGCGCGACCGAGCGAGCCCATCGCCCGACCTCCGCCGGCTTCTGTCCGAGTGGCTGGCCCGCCGGGGAATGCCCTCGCTCCACTTCCTCGCCGAGCCCGACGTGCTGGGCCACCTCGGAGACCGCGAGGTGTTTGTCGCCGCGCGCGGCCCCGAGGCGGTGGCCTACCTCCTCCTCGCGCCCGTCCCGGCCCGGCAGGGCTGGCTGGTCGAGTGGATCATCCGTGGCGAGGCCGCGCCGAACGGAACGGCCTCTCTCCTGCTCGACGCGGCCTTCCACCATGCCATCGACACCGAGGCGGCGGTCGTGTCGCTCGGCCTCGTACCGCTCTCGTCCCACGCGCCGCTCTCCGCCTCGGCGCCGCCGCGGACCGTGCGGGCGCTGCTGGCCTGGATGCGGGCGCACGCCGAGCGCTTCTACGGCTTCCGCGGGCTGGAACGGTTCAAGGCCAAGTTCGAGCCCGACGCCTGGGAGCCGGTGTCGCTGCTCACACGGCGCCCGGCGGTCACCCTGGGCCATCTGCACGCCGTTGCGGACGCGTTCGCCGGGGCGCGCAGCCCCGAGGCGCTGGTCGCGCGCGCGCTGGCGAAGGCCGCCGCCTCGGAGGCGCAGACCGCCGCAGCTTGGCTCCGATCTGGTTGAGATTCAGGGTCGCTTCGGTTCGCACGTTGGTGTGAGGATGGCTCCTCGCCTCGAGACCCTGCGAGCGGTTATTCCTCCATTCCTCCGCGCGCGAAGCGCGCCTTCCACTCCTCCGAGCGGCCCGAAGGGCGCCCTAGTTCGCGCGGAACCGGAACGTGGCGCGCGTCGCCTGGTCGGTCTGCCGGGCATTGGCCGGGAGCGGCTCGGCGCGGCAGCGACCGATGACGCTCATCACGGCCGCGTGCAGCTCGGCGTTGCGGTTGACGGGGCTCGACGCCTTCAGGCGACCGTTCGGGGCGAACGTGACGCGGTAGACGGCCGTGCCCTCGATGCCGCCGAACGGCGGGCTGGGGCACGAGAAGTTGCGGTTGCCGAACTGGAAGCCCACCTCGACGGGCGCGTCGCCGCCGGAGCAGAGGACGGCAATCTTCATCCAACACCTCCCAACATGAGGCGCACGATTTCCTCGTCATTCGTCTCTTCGGGGCGCAGCTCCCCGGCGACCGCGCCGCGGGTCAACACGACGATCC
>JBCCQJ010000219.1:0-7580 GCA_039024395.1 Bacteroidota bacterium
AGCTGGTCGGCGAGACGACGGCCAGCGCCAGCGCCGGCGTGTCGGTCGCGCTCGGCGACGCCGAGGCGCTCGTCGGCGCGCCGTACCACGACGTCAGCCGCGGCGTCGCGCACGTGTTCACGCTTGCCCGGAGTACCAACGCGGAGGCCGTCCCCGAGGCGGCGCTCACGCTCGGCGTCGCGCCGAACCCGCTCGCCGACCGCGCTCGCGTCACGTTCGCGCTCCCCGAGGCAGGCCACGTCCGGGCGGCGGTCTACGACCTTCTCGGCCGTGAGGTGGCTGTGCTGGCCGACGCCCCCTCCGGGCCGGGCGCGCAGTCGCTCGACCTCGACGGCGCCCGCCGCGGGGCCGGCGTCTACGTGCTCCGCCGCGTGGCAGGGGGCCGCGCCGAGGCGGTCCGGTTCACGGTCGCGCGCTGACCCCGGGGCGGGCGCCGGCTAGAACCGCCTCGACACGCCGATGCCGACGTTGATGATGTTGGCCTCGAACAGGCGCGAGTAGCGGATCTCGGCCGTCGGCTCGACGGGATAGCCCGCATCGGCCCACGTCGCACGGACCGTGCCGCCAACGCCAACCTCCAGGTTCGAGTCTCCGACCTCCGGGGCGGAGAGCAGCGTATGGATCCCCAGCCCCGCCGAGACGGTGAACGGCTCGAACAGCCACCCGCACGACAACTCGGCCCGTCCGTCGAGGTACGAGGTGTTGAAGTCGGTGTCGAAGTAGCCGAGGTCCACGTCCAGCGAGAGCGGGAACTGGAGGGGAACGGGCGCACTCCCCCCGACACTAACCGTGAACGCCTCGAACTCGAGGTTCCTCCCGAGGACGAGGCGGACGGTTGGGAGCTTGAACGGGTCCTCGATCTGGCCTTCCTCGCGGACGTCGACGGGGCACGTCACGGAGTCCGTCCCGTTGTCGTTCGTCGCCGTGACCTCGACGTCGGTCAGGCCGGGCTGGGTAAACGTGTGCGAGGATCCGTAGGCGGCCTCCCAGTCGAGTCTCGGCTCGTAGCCGGTGGACCCGAGATCGAGCGAGAGCCCCGAGGCGAGCCTGAAATCGATCCGCGCCTCGACCGCCTCAGAGACGACGGCGTCGAACTGCACCGCCTCGCCGAGGGTCGCGAATGGGGGGCAGACGACCTCGACCAAGACCGGCTCGTCGCACGATGCCGGAGATGCCGTGAGGGTGTTCTCTGCCAAGTCGACCTCGAACTCGATGCCTGGGCACTCCGCCCTCGGGATCGCCTCGAGGCGAATCGCACCCGCCACCGCGTCGGCGCCGAAGAGGGTCCCCTGCGGGCCTCGGAGGACCTCGATGGCCTCCAACTGTTCAGGCACCCCGAGAACCAGCGCGGCATCGGAGCCGGTTCCGGCCGGGACGTACGCCGCCGCGAAGCGTCCGCCTCGGAGCCCTGAGAGGTCCGGCGAGCCGGCGATGCCTCGGAGGCGGATCTGTCCCTGCGCGTCGGTCTGCCCGCTGGAAACCTGGATGCCCGGAAGCCCCGCGACGAAGACGTCGAGGTCGAGAACCGGCATCCGGACCTCGCTCTCGCTGATGGCCGTCACCGCGATCGGGACGCTCTGGATGGATCGGCGCTGGGCATCAGCCGCCTCGGGGACGGTGAGGGCGACGACGACGAGGAGCGTGCGGAGGATGCGCATCGGGTCAGGGGATGGAGGCGGTCGGTCTCGCTCCGAGGCGAGGCCGAGACGTCAGCGCAGGCGGTAGCTCACCCCGACGGACGGCGTCAGGATGGTCGTTTCGTAGAGAAAGGCGGCGGTGAGCTGAACGAGGGGCCGAATCACCGAGGCGAGGTACACCAGCCGAACCGTGAGCGCGGGACCGACGTCCCAATTCGACCCATCCCCGAAGGACTCGCGCTGCGCCTGGAGCCCTGCTCCGATCGTCGCGTACAGCGCCGCGCTCAGCGGCAGCAGGTAGGCGATCTGCGGCGTGAGGTTGAGATAGTTCCGGTCGAAGTCGTCCGCGAAGTAGCCCACCGACAGGTCGAGCATGAGCTGCACGCTGAGAAGCGCGAGCGGGACGAGAACGCCAGCGTCGGCAGCGAGCGCCGCGAACTCGAGGTTCCACCCCAGCGCGCCCCACACCTGGAGGACCCACGCGGCCAGCGGATCGTCTGGATCGAAGGTGAAACAGGTCTCGGCAGGCACTGCCTCGGGGAGGGTCGAACCTCCGAACTGAACGCGCGGTGCCGGGGCACCGGCCGCCCCTGGAAGGACGGCGTCGGGGTCGAAGCCCAGGCGGGCGGCCATGGCTCGCGCCTCGACGTCGGTCAGCGGCGCGACCTCGGCGGGCGGCGGGCAGGACACCGGTTGCAGGGACGCCTCGTCGAGGTGCGCGAGGGCCGCCTCGACGTCGGCCGGCGTGGGAGCCGCCTCGGGGGCCAGCGATGCGAGGGGCTGAGCGGCCGGCGCCACCGCGAAGACGGAGAGGGCGAGACACAGGGCGACGCGCATGAGAGCCTGGAGCCAGTGAGCACAGAGCCGGCGCAGGCCGCATCAGGGTCCCACTCCAGCTTCGGCAACGTATCCGGCACGACACCGAGTCGCTATCACGCAAACGCGGTATTCCGCCCCGAGGCGGTCAGGACGCCAGCCCCTCGCGCAGCGCCTTCGCCACCGCTCCGCTCCGCGAGTGCACCTGGAGCTTGCCGTAGATGTTGCGCACGTGGACGTCCACCGTGTGGGGGCTCAGGAACAGCCGCCCGGCCACGCCCGCCTTCGTCTCGCCGTCCACCAGCATCTGGAGCACCTCGGCCTCGCGGGCCGTGAGCCCGTAGGTGTCCGCCTCGGGGGCGGGGCGGGCGAGCCGGGCGAACACGTCCAGCACGCGGGCCGCGATCCGGGGCGTGATGGGGGCGCCGCCGCGCCGCGCTGTGCGCACCGCCTCGGCGATGGCCTCCGACGACGATGGCTTGAGGAGGTAGCCGGTGGCGCCTGCGCAAATCGCCTCGACGATCCGATCCTCGTCCTCGAACACGGTCAGGACCACGAGGTGGGCGCCGGCCGCCCGCGCGCGGAACTGGCGGATGCCGTCGAGCCCGCTCAGGCCGGGAAGCTGGAGATCGGTGAGCACCACGTCCGGCGCACCGCCGGCGTCGAGGGCCGCGAGGGCTGCCTCGGTAGACGCGAAGGCCTCGACGGCCCCCACGTCCTCGGCGTCGCCCAGAACGGCTGCGACGGCCTCGCGGAAGAGGTCGTCGTCTTCGACAATCCAGACGGTCGCCGGGCCGAGCATGACGTCAGGATCGGGCCCGGCGGGCGGGGCCGCCTCCCGCGAACGCGGTATTCGGGTCATGGCAGCGGGGCGCGAAGCGTGACCGTTGTGCCGTGGCCCGGTGTGCTCTGCACGTCGATCTGCCCCCTGAGCGCCTCGGCCCGCTGGCGCAGGCTCCGCAACCCCGTCCCCGGAGTCTCCGAGGCGGGGTCGAAGCCCGGCCCGTCGTCGGTGACGGCGAGGATGATGTCGCCAGCCGCCTCGGCGATCGAGACGCGGACGGCCGCCTCGGGGGCGTGGCGGGCCGCGTTGTGGAGAGCCTCCTTGAGAATCAGAAACACGTCACGGCGGACGGAGAGCGGCGCGGCGTCGAGCCGGAGGCGCGCAGGAGCCTCGACGATGACGCGCGCCCCGAGGAGGGCCGTCGCCGTCTCGCGAGCGCGGGCGGCGAACGCACCGGGCCGCTCGTGCGCCGGATCGACGAACCAGACGATCTCGCGCAAGCTCTCGACCATCGACCGGGCCGCGCGCGACACCGACGTGAGTTGCCGGGCCTCGGTCTCGGCGAGCGGCGCCCGGTCGCGGACCCGCTCGGCCAGGAGCGCAACGGACGAGAGGCCGCTCCCGATGTCGTCGTGGAGGTCGCTCGCGATCCGCCACCGCATCCGCTCCTCGCGACGCACGGCACGGATGCGAATCTGCACCGCCCCAGCGGCCAGCGCGAACCCGGCGGCGAGGGCGACGATGCGGAACCAGAACGTCGCGTACCACGGCGGGCGCAGGACGAGCGGAAGCGCGGCCGCGTCCCCCCACACGCCGTCGCCGCGCGAGGCGCGGGCACGGAACGTGTAGCGCCCCGGCGGCACGCCCGCGAGGCGGATCACCGGCTCGTCGACCTCCACCCAGGTGTCGCCGAGCGGATCGAGCCGGTAGGCGTAGCGCAGGCCGCGCGCGCCGGAGGGCGCTGGCGCCGCCACCTCCACGGCCACCGCTTGCACCTCGGGGCCGAGCCGGAGGGTCCCCGAGGCGTCGAGCGCGGTCTCACCGCGCGCGCTTGACGCCCTCACGCCTGTCACGAAGGTCGGCGGCGGGGCTGCCGCGCCGTCGAACGCCTCGGGGTCGAACGACGTGAGCCCGCCGATGCCCCCGAGGTGGAGCCTGCCGTCCGGTGCTCGGTGGACGGCCCGGCGATTGAACTCGACTGTCCGCACCCCGTCGTCCTCGCCGTAGACCACGAGGGCCCGTGCCTCAGGTCGGTAGCGGGCGATGCCGCGCGGCGTCGCCAGCCAGAGGTCGTCTCCGACAGGCGCGATCCCGTAGACGGTTGAGGCCGGAAGGTCGGCCGCGTGGGGCTCGATGCGACCGCCCTCGCCGAGGCGGAACAGCCCGTCGGCCGTGCCCAGCCAGACGGTGCCGTCGGCCGCCTCGTGGATGGCCCACACGGAGGCCTGGTCGAGATCCCCGAGGCGGACCCGCTCGAGCGGGGCGTCGGGGGTGTCGAGGCGCCACAGCCCACGCTTCTCGATCCCCACCCAGAGCCGCCCCCGCCGGTCGCGATGGAGAATCGTCACCGCGTTCTCGACCCCGGCTGTCTCCAGGCGAACGCGCCGGACGACCGCCCCACGCGCGTCGAGGCGCACCAGGGACGTCCCTCCGGACCAGAGCCCCCCCGCCCCATCGTCGGCGAGCACGTAGACGTAGGCCTTGCCGTCGGAGCGCGCCAGCGGGTCGCGAAGGCAGGCCGCCTCGGGGCGAGCCGCGGCCGGATCGAGGCGGCAGAGGCCACCGTCGGTTCCGACCCACAGATCCGCCTCGGTGGCGTGGAGAACCCACACGCGGTCGGCAAGCCTCCCACCGAGGCGAATCGCCTCGGGAGAGCGCCCCGGACGTCGCCGGATGAGCCCACCGCCGAGCGTCCCGATCCAGAGGGCACCGGTCTTGTCGGTATCGACCGCCATCACGGGCCTCGCGGCTCCGGACGCTGCGGGGTCGAGGTGAGCGAACCGACGCCGCCGAGGGTCATGGACCCAGAGCCCATCCTGCGTCCCCACCCAGATGGACGCGCCGCCGCCCGTCGCCAGCGTCAGCACAGCGCTCCCGAGCGACCCGGCCTCCCCCAGCGGCACCGCTCCGAGGCGGCCGTCCTCGGATCGGAGAAGCCCCCCCTCCGCTCCGATCCAGAGCACGCCGCCGTCGCGAACCGCCCGAGCACTTCCCAGGGATCCCCATCCCACCGCCCCGGCCACTTCGGGGACCGACACGATCTCGCCGTCGTCGGTGAGCAGGCTCACGGTGCTCTCCGGCAACCGACGGCTGTGGCTCCCGACAAAGCGGCCTCCTTCGAAGCGGTAGCGTTGCACCGAATCGCCTCCGCGCTCGCCGAGGACGGCGACGGAACGGCCATCCCGCACACTCACCTCGATCCATTGCGAGTCGGCGTCGAACCCTGGCACCGGCACGTGCTCGAAGATCCCGGCGCCACCGAGCCGCCATGCGCTTCCCACCGCTGTTGCCCATACCGTCTCTCGGTCGGCCATGAGGCGAAGCACATCGAGGCGGGGTCCGGGGCAGAAGAACCGGCCGGTCGCTTCGCCATCGAGGCGGCAGGCGCCGGCGGCAGTGCCCACCCAGAGCGAGCCGTCGGCCGCCTCAGCGAGGGCCTGGATGGTGTTGCTCGGGAGCGTGCCCGGCTCGCCGGGCCGGCGGCGGAAGACCTCGAAGCGCCGACCGTCGTAGCGCGCGAGGCCGTCAGCCGTGCCGATCCACAAAAACCCCCGCCCGTCGAGGAGCAGCGCGTGAACCGTGTTGTGCGGCAGCCCGTCGCGGCTGTCGATGCGCTCGAAGGCCGGCGGCGGCTGCGCTTGCCCCGGCCATGCCACCCCGAGGAGGAGCAAGAGACCGACAGTGCGCATGGATGGAACGGAGCGAGCCGCGCCAATCTATCGGGGCGGCTGCGATGCAAACGCCGAGACCGACCGAAATCCGCGTAGGTTGGGGCCGCCCCACCGCATCTGCCCCATGCCTGCCGTCGTCTCCTTCGAGACCGCCCCCCAGATGATCCGCAACCTCGCGGAGCGCTACGCCGGCACCGGCAAGGCCGCGATGGCCTACAAGGACAAGGCGACCAAGGCGTGGACCGACATCTCGTGGGACGAGCTGAACGAGCAGGTCCGCGCGTTCGCGGCGTTCCTCCACGCGCGCGGCGTGCGCAAGGGCGACCGGGTGGCGCTGCTGAGCGAGAACCGCCCCGAGTGGGCCGTGACCGACCTCGCGACGCAGCTCCTCGGGGCCGTCACGGTGGCGCTCTACGGGAGCACGCCCGCGAGCGGCGTCGCCTACATCGTGCGCGACAGCGGCGCCCGCGTGCTCGTCGTCTCGACCGGCCTCCAGCTCCGCAAGGCCGACAAGGCGGCCCCCGAGTGCCCCGACCTCGAGACCGTGGTCACGATGGCGGCGCCGCGCAAGGCGCGCCCCGACGACACGGGGCTCGTGACGTGGGAGGCCGCGCTCGACGCCGGCCGCGCCCGCCTCGCGGCCGACGACGCGCCCGACCTCGACGCCATGGCCGAGGCGGTCGAACCCGACGACCTCTCGGCGCTCATCTACACCTCCGGCACGACCGGCGAGCCCAAGGGCGTGCGGATGACGCACCGCAACCTGCTCTCGAACGTCCACGCCGCCCACGCGCGCATCGCCGTCCGCGAGGACGACTCGCACCTCTCGTTCCTGCCCCTCAGCCACGCCTTCGAGCGGACGGCCGGCTACACGATGGTCCTCTCGGCCGGCGCCAAGATCGTCTACGCCGAGTCGATCGACGCGGTCTCGAAGAACCTCCCCGAGGTGCGCCCGACGCTCATGGTGTCGGTGCCACGGCTCTTCGAGCGGGTCTACAACGTGATCCAGACGTCGGTCCAGGAGGGCTCGCCGCTCAAGCGTGGCATCTTCGCGTGGGCCGTCGACACGGGCACGGCGGTCGCGCAGAAGAAGAAGGCGGGCAAGACACCCGGTCCGCTCCTGCGCGCGCAGCACGCGCTGGCGCACAAGCTGGTCTTCTCGACGCTCCACGAGAAGCTCGGCGGGCGGGTCCGGTTCGCCGTCTCGGGCGGCGCGGCGCTGCCGAAGGCCATCGGCGAGTTCTTCGAGGCGGCGGGCGTGCGTCTGGTCGAGGGCTACGGGCTCAGCGAGACGGCGCCGGTCCTGGCAGCCAACCCGCTCGAGAACCCGGTCTTCGGGACCGTCGGCTGGGTGTTCCCGGGCGTGACGGTCGCCATCCGCGACCTCCACTCGGACCAGATCGTCGGGCAGGTTGCAGGCGACGACTACCCCACCTCGGTGACGACGGCGCC